>NZ_JADGMP010000034.1:0-178141 GCF_015549295.1 Cupriavidus sp. IK-TO18 | reverse complement strand
ACGCGCTGGTGACGATGTGCATCGGCGGCGGGCAGGGCATTGCCGCGATCTTCGAACGCATCTGAGGTTCGACTTGCGCCGTGTGCTGCTGAAATTGTCTGTCCCGGCGCTGGCTGCCGTGCTCGTCCTGGCGGGCACGGCGCAGGCGACACCGGCGACCGAGTTGTCGACCGGCCCGGTTGGGGCGGCATCGGTTGGCGGTGAAAGCCTGGGCATCAACCAGGCCATCCGCGATGGCGAGGCCAAACGTGGCACGGCACTGTCGACCGGCGCGCCCAGGCCGCTGGCGCCGCGCCCCGAGTATTCCTCGCTGCCGGTCTATGTCGGCAAGGTCGGCGACCAGCCCGTGCGACTGCGGCTCGGCCCCAAGCCCGACGAGCGCGACAGCGTGCGCGGCGAATACAGCGGCCGCGGCGCCGGTGTGCGCCTGCTTGCCGGCGAATGGGAAAACGGCGCTTTCCTGATGGAAGAGTCGGACGATGGTACGCGCGTAACCGGCAACTGGGAGGGCAACATCGACGCCAGCGGCGCCGTGCGCGGCACCTGGACCGATGCCTTCAATCCCGCCATCGTGCTGCCGTTCTTTATCCGCCCGCTGGGCGTGCTGGTCATCCCGCCTTTCGACATGACGCCCAACAGCGGCGTCACCTACGCCCCGCCGCCGCCCAAGTCGTCGATCTCGGGCTGGTAAGCGCACGCATCTTCCCCTGAAATGCGAACCGCCGTCGTTCCCGGTGGCGCGGCCGGCATTTGCTGGTAAGCTCGAAGGCTCACCGAGTCTCATTCCTGGCCGGACAGCGTGATGCCTGCTTGGCATCGTGCCAGCGCCGGCCAGCAGCCAGCAAGGAATCCGCCGTGTCCGATTCGCCGTCCGACAAGCCCGCATCCCGCCCCCATTACCTGCAGACCGTCGCGGTCCAGCCCGAGCTGGACATCGCCTCCGGCTTTGCCTCATTCTCGCCCGCCACCCACCGTGGCTCGACCGTGGTGTTCCGCAACCTGGCCGAACTGCGTGCGCAAGGTGACGGTGCCACCACCTACTGGCGCTACGGCCTGCACGCCACCCCGACCAGCGAGGCGCTGTGCCAGCACCTGGCACTGATCGAAGGGGCGCGCCATACCTTGCTGCTGCCTTCCGGGCTGGCGGCGATTTCGCTGGTCTACTTCGCGCTGCTCAAGAGCGGCGACGACGTGCTGATGCCGCACAACGTCTACGGCCCCAACCGCGACCATGGCGAATGGCTGGCGCGCGACTATGGCGTGTCGGTGCGCTACTACGATCCGATGGACGCTGCCGGCATGGCCGCGATGATCCGGCCCGAGACGCGCCTGATCTGGATGGAGTCGCCGGGTTCGGTGACGATGGAAGTGGCGGACACCGATGCCATCGTCGCCGCCGCGCGGGCGCATGGCGTGCTGACCGCGATCGACAACACCTGGTCGGGCGGCGTCTACTTCCGCCCGTTCGAGAAAGGCATCGATATCTCGGTGCAGGCGCTGACCAAATACCAGTCCGGCGGCAGCGATGTGCTGATGGGCGCGGTCATGACCTGTGACGATGCGCTGCACGACCGCCTGCGGCGCACCCGCATGCTGATGGGCTGGGGCGTGTCCGCCGATGACTGCCACCTGGTGCTGCGCGGGCTGCCGAGCCTGCCGGTGCGGCTGGCGGCGCACGACCGCGGCGCGCGCGAAGTCGCCGAATGGCTGCGCCAGCGGCCCGAGGTCGCGCGTGTGCTGCATCCCGCGCTGCCTGACTGCCCGGGCCACGCCAACTGGCGGCGCGACTTCACCGGCGCTACCGGCCTGTTCGCCATCATCCTGCGCGCGCGCTACTCGCGCCAGCAGGTCGATGCCTTTGTCGAGGCGCTGCAGTTGTTCGCGATCGGCTGGTCGTGGGGCGGCGCGCACAGCCTGGCAGTGCCTTACCACGTCCAGAACATGCGTCCGGCAGGCACCTGGCCGCCGGCCGGCTGGCAGGACACCGGTGAACTGGTGCGGCTCTATATCGGCCTGGAAGACACGCGCGACCTGATCGCCGACCTGCGCCAGGCGATGGAGGCGCAGTTGGGCGCGGCGTAAGGGATGTAAGGCTTAGGCGGGGCGCGCAGGCGCCCCGCGCCCGCTTCAGGCAGGCTTGCGCAGAGCCAGGTTGAGCTGGTCGACCACCTCGGCCCAGTCGGCGTCGTCGAGAAGCTCGTCGTGCAGCAGCGCTGACTGCGCCGGCGTCCAGAACGGCGCCTCTGCCAGCTCCACATCGTCTGGCAGCGGCGCGTGCTGGCCGATGAAGCTGCGGATGCTGGCCTCATCGGAAGCCAGGCCGAGTTGCGCGAACAGTTCGGAAAACTGGTGGAAGGTCGGTTCCATGGCGGTCGGGTCTGTTGGTTGGGGGCTCATGTAGTGTAGCCGAGCCCCGTTCAACCGCCGGCGCTCAGCGGGCGTCGGCGCCGGACATCGGCTTGGCGCCGGCGGCGGCCGTGTCCGTGGCCGCGGCGGCGGCACGCGGCAGCGCCCACACCGACTCGGCCGGTCCGCTGCGCGCACGCCGCCGGGTGGCGCGGGCGAGGGCGACGAAGCCTGCCGCCAGCGCGATGGCGCCGATATCGAAGCCGGCGATGATCCAGTGCCCGCTGGGGATGCTGCGCAGCAGGTGGTCGCCGGTCAGGATGGCGTTGGACAGCGGCACGGCCAGCGCGGCCAGTGCCGCAGTAGATTCCGCTGACCGGGATGCCCGGAGTGTTGGAGAAGGGGCGTCGAAAGGTGGCACAACCGCCACCCAGCGGCGCAACGGACCCGACGCCATGGAATCCACGCCACGGAATCGACGCCACGGAAGCGGCGCTGCCGCCCCCTTGCGTGACTTCAGTGGGGGAACAGTGCCAGCAGCCCGTCCAGCCCGACATGGTTGAACGCCACGCTGGCCTGCGCGCGCACCACCGGCTTGGCGCGGAAGGCCACCGAGAGCCCGGCTACGGCCATCATCTTGAGGTCATTGGAACCGTCGCCCATGACGATGGCCTGGTCCGGCGTGGCGCCGATCTGTGCGCAGACTTCCCGCACGGTACGGGCCTTGACGTCGGCATTGACGATCTCGCCGACCACGCTGCCGGTCAGCTTGCCGTCGACGATTTCCAGCGTGTTGGCGCGGGTGAAGTCCAGCTTCAGGCGCGGCTTGAGCTGGTCGGTGAAGTGGACGAAGCCTCCGGACACCAGCAGCGTCTTGATGCCCAGCGCCTGCACGGCCTGCAGCATGCGCTCGGCACCCGACGACAGGCGCAGGCGCTCGGCGTAGACGCGGTCGAGCACGCTGGCGTCCAGGCCCTTTAGCAGCGCCACGCGGCGCCGCAGGCTTTCGTTGAAGTCGGTGATCTCGCCACGCATCGCGGCTTCGGTGATGGCGGAGACCTCGGCCTTGAGGCCGCAGAAGTCGGCGATCTCGTCGATGCACTCGATCGTGATCAGCGTCGAGTCCATGTCCATCGCCACCAGCCGGAAATCCGACAGCCTGCGTCCGGCCGGGACCACGGCCCAGTCGATCGCGCGCGGACCGCAGAAATCATCCAGCGCATCGCGCAGCGCCGGCGTCAGCGGCGCGCAGTCCTCGGCGGCAGCCACGGTGTCGCTGCGCGGCACCAGCGCGGAGGCGCGGGCGAGGGTGCGGGCGGTGTCGAGGTCGGCGGCGGAAAGCGGGGCGGTGCTCTGGAGGATCAGGGGCATGGCAGGTGAGGATCGGGCGCGCGCAGCATGGCGGGCAGGCAGGGCGGCAACGCGGAAAAACCGCTATTGTAGCCGCCCTGGCCGGCTGGCTGAGCACTGCCCGGATGCTCAGCGCCGCGCCATCAGCATGTAGTCCACCGTCAGGTTGGACAGCGCGCGCACGCCGTTGATCAGCGCCGGCTCGTCCACATAGAACTCGGGCGAGTGGTTGAAGGGCGCCCTGGTCACATCCTGAGCCTGGTGTCACGCCAGACATAGTTGGTCAGGCCATGCGCAGGCTATCCACCACCTTATGCAGGAACGCTTCGCACGCCGCCAGCTGCTCCAGCGCGACAAACTCATCCGGCTTGTGCGCCTGCTGGATATCGCCAGGCCCGCACACCACCGCCGGAATGCCCGCGCGCTGGAACAGCCCGGCCTCGGTGCCATAGGCAACCTTGTTGGTCTCGCGATCGGCCGTCAGCGCGCGCACCAGCTGCGTGATCGCGGCCTGCTCGGCAACATCCAGCGACGGCGCGGCGGCAATCTTGCTGAGCGTCAGGTCGGCATCGGCATGCTCGGCGCGCATCTTCGGCAGCAGCACGTCGTTGGCGTAGGCATGGATCCGCGCGTAGATCGCTTCCGGATCCACCCCGGGCAAATTGCGGAACTCGAATACGAACTCGCACAGCGCCGGGATGGTGTTGAGCGCGATCCCGCCCTGGATGGTGCCGGTCTGCGCGGTGGTATAAGGCACGTCGAAGGCCTGGTCGTAAGGGCCGTTGGCCTTGAATTCATCGGCGATATCGCGGATGAAGCAGATCAGCCGCGCCGCGTATTCGATCGCATTGACGCCGCGCGGCGTCAGCGACGAGTGCGCGGCCTGGCCCCGCACGCAGCAGCGGTAGGCATTGATGCCCTTGTGCGCGACGATCACGCGCATGCTGGTCGGCTCGCCCACGATGCACCCGCCGGGCGTCACGCCGCGGTCGCGCAATTCGGCCAGCAGGTAGGGCGCGCCCATGCAGCCGATCTCTTCATCGAAGGAGAAGGCGTAGTGGACCGGCTCGCGCAGCTTCGCGCCGAGGATGGCCGGCAGCAGCGACAGGCTGGTGCCGATGAAGCCCTTCATGTCGCAGGTGCCGCGGCCATAGAGCTTGCCGTCGCGGATCACCGGCTTGAACGGATCGGTGGTCCAGTCCTGGCCGTCCACCGGCACCACGTCGGTGTGGCCCGACAGCACGATGCCGCCGTTGGTGCCGCCATCGGCCGCGGGCACCGTGACAAAGAGATTGGCCTTGTCCTGCTGCGGGTTGTAGCTCAGATGCGGCTTCAGGCCCTTGGCCAGGAAGTGGTCGCGCACGGTCTCGATCAGGCCGAGGTTGGAGTGGCGGCTGGTGGTGTCGTAGGCGACCAGCCGCTGGGTCCATTCGAGCGCGCTGCCTCGCGCGGCGTGGTCATTGACGGTCTGGCTGGGGGCGGCGGCTTGGGCTGGCATGGGGCGCTATCACTAACCGATCAGGAGTCCGATGCTACACCCGGTCGTGTACCGAGTCCATGCAATCGGCGCATGACGCCGCCCCGCAGGTTTACGACAGTTGCCGCAGCGTGTGCTTGATCGTCTGCGCGCGTACCGTCACGTCCGGCATCTTGGCCTCGATGCGCAGCTTGTCCTGCCCGGCCAGCTTGATATGCCGGTTCTTCTGTACCAGGTCGATGATGCGCATGGCATCGATCGGCGGGTTGGGCACGAACTGCACGCTGAAGGTGGCCTCGCCCGCATCGATCTTGCGCACGCCCAGCGGCGCCGCGGCGATGCGCAGCCGGTGCGTTTCCACCAGCGCCTGCGCCTGCGCCGGCAGGCGGCCGAAGCGGTCGATCAGTTCTTCCTGGATATCGTCGACACGCTCGGCGGTTTCGCAATTGGCCAGGCGCTTGTACAGCGACAGGCGTTCATGCACATCGCCGCAGTAGTCGTTGGGCAGCAGCGCCGGCGTGCCGAGGTTGATCTCGGTGGTCGCCGCCAGCGGTGCCATCAGGTCCGGCTCCTTGCCGGCCTTCAGCGCCTTGACCGCGTGGTTGAGCATGTCGGTGTAGAGCTGGAAGCCGATCTCGTGGATCTCGCCCGACTGCTTGTCGCCGAGCACCTCGCCGGCGCCGCGGATTTCCAGGTCGTGCATGGCCAGGTAGAAGCCCGAGCCCAGTTCCTCCATCTGCTGGATCGCCTCGAGCCGGCGCTGCGCCTGCTTGGTCAGGCCGTCGACATCATGCACCAGCAGGTAGGCATAGGCCTGGTGGTGCGAACGCCCGACGCGGCCGCGCAGCTGGTGCAGCTGCGCCAGCCCGAACTTGTCGGCGCGGTGGATCAGGATGGTGTTGGCGGTCGGCACGTCGATGCCGGTCTCGATGATGGTGGTGCACAGCAGGATGTTGTCGCGGCGCGAGACAAAGTCGCGCATCACGCGCTCCAGCTCGCGCTCGTGCATCTGGCCGTGCGCCACCGCGATGCGCGCCTCGGGCACCAGCTCGGCGAGCTTCGCGCGCTTGTTCTCGATGGTCTCGACCTCGTTGTGCAGGAAGTAGATCTGGCCGCCGCGCTTGAGTTCGCGCAGGATGGCCTCGCGGATCACGCCGTCTTCCTCGCGGCGCACGAAGGTCTTGATCGCCAGCCGCTTCTGCGGCGCGGTCGCGATTACCGAAAAATCGCGCAGGCCTTCCAGTGCCATGCCCAGCGTGCGCGGGATCGGCGTGGCGGTCAGCGTCAGGATGTCGACCTCGGCGCGCAGCGTCTTCAGCGCTTCCTTCTGGCGCACGCCGAAGCGGTGTTCCTCGTCGATGATGACCAGGCCCAGCCGCTGGAACCTGACCTGGTCGGACAGGATCTTGTGCGTGCCGATGACGATATCGACGCTGCCCTCGTTGATCTGCCTGATGGCCGCGTCGATCTCCTTCTTGGTCTTGAAGCGCGACAGTTCGACGATGCGCACCGGCCATTCCGCGAAGCGGTCGGACAGCGTCTGGAAGTGCTGCTCGGCCAGCAGCGTGGTCGGCGCGAGCATCGCCACCTGCTTGCCGCCCAGCACCGCGACAAAGGCCGCACGCAGCGCGACCTCGGTCTTGCCGAAGCCGACGTCGCCGCAGACCAGCCGGTCCATCGGCTTGCCCGAGGTCATGTCGGCGATCACTGCGGCGATGGCGGCGGCCTGGTCCGGCGTTTCCTCGAAGCCGAAGCTTTCGGCAAAGGTCTCGTAGTCCTTTGGCGACAGCGGGAAGGCGAAGCCCTCGCGAGCGGCGCGGCGTGCGTAGAGGTTGAGCAATTCGGCAGCGGTATCGCGGATCTGCTGCGCAGCGCGGCGCTTGGCCTTGTCCCACTGGCCCGAGCCCAGGTGGTGCAGCGGCGCAGTGTCCGGATCGGCGCCGGAGTAGCGCGAGATCACGTGGAGCTGGTGCACCGGCACATACAGCTTGCTGCTTTTGTCGTATTCGAGGTGCAGGAATTCCTCGTCGCCCTGGCCCATGTCGAGGGACACCAGGCCGTGGTAGCGGCCGATACCGTGCTCGCTGTGCACCACCGGATCGCCGATCTTCAGTTCGGCCAGGTCGCGCACCATCGAGTCGACGGCGGTGGCCTGCTCCTGCTTGCGGCGGCCGGCGCGGCGCGCGGTGCCGGCATATAGCTCGGCTTCGGTGACGAAGGCGAGCTGACCTTGCGGCAACGCGAAGCCGCTCTGCAAGGGTGCCACCGCGATCGAGAAATGCGCCTCGCCGGCGAGGAATGCGGCAAAGTCGTCCACCGGATGCGGGCGCAGGCCGCTTTCGGCGAACAGCTGCAGCAGCGTCTCGCGCCGGCCGGCGGAATCGGCGCACATCAGCACGCGGGTCGGCGTGTCGAGCAGCAGCGATTCCAGGTTGACCAGCGGATCTTCCGCGCGCCGGTTGACGGAGACATCCGGCAGGATCGCCGAGAACGGCACCTGGTCCGCGCCTGGCTCCGTCTGCAGCACCAGCCGCGCCATCGGCTTGGCGCCGACGAAAAACTGCTCCTCGGACAGGAACAGGTCGGCCGGCGGCAGCAGCGGACGCTCGCGGTCGTGCCGCATGAAGTTGTAGCGCTGCGTGGTGTCGGCCCAGAAGCGGCGGATCGCTTCGTCGATGTTGCCCGCGAAGGCCAGTTGGGTATCCGCGGGCAGGTAGTCGAACAGCGTCGCGCTCTCTTCGAAAAACAGCGGCAGGTAGTACTCGATGCCCGCCGACGGCACGCCGTTGCCGATGTCCTTGTAGATCGGCGACTTGGTCGGGTCACCCTCGAAGACTTCGCGCCAGCGGCCGCGGAACGCGGTGCGCGCGGCTTCGTCGAGGGGGAATTCGCGGCCCGGCAGCAGGCGCACTTCCTTGACCGGGTAAAGGCTGCGCTGCGTGTCCGGGTCAAACGCGCGGATAGTCTCGATCTCGTCGCCGAACAGGTCGATCCGGTACGGCAGCGCAGATCCCATCGGGTACAGGTCGATCAGGCCGCCGCGCACGCTGTATTCGCCCGGGCGCATCACGGCGCTGACGTGCTCGTAGCCGGCCAGCGTGAACTGCGCCTTCAGCGCGGCCTCGTCCAGGCGCTCGCCCTGCTTGAAGAAGAAGGTGTAGGCGGCCAGGAAGGACGGTGGCGCGAGCCGGTACAGCGCGGTGCTGGCCGGCACCAGCATCACGTCGCATTGCCCGCCCTGGATGTCGTGCAGCGTGGCCAGGCGTTCGGAGACCAGGTCCTGGTGCGGCGAGAAGCTGTCGTAGGGCAGCGTTTCCCAGTCGGGCAGCAGGCGCACGCGCAGCTCGGGCGCGAACCAGGGGATTTCCTCGGCCAGGCGCTGGGCGTCGACGGCATTGGCGCACACCACTGCCAGCATCGGCGCGCGCGCGCGGTGCTGCCGCGCGTAGGCGGCAAGGGCCAGGGCATCGGCCGAGCCACGCAGGCCGGCCACGGTGTGGCGCAGGCCGGGCTTGACCAGCGGCAGGTTGACGAAGGGCAGGGAGGGCGGAGCGTCAGGCATGTCGGCAACGGGGCGTTCAAAACGACGACACCCCGCCGGCAGCGCGGGCGGGGGTCGGACAGAATGCTGCGGGCACGTGGCGGCACCCGCCCACGCCGCCAGGCACGCATGCGCCATGGCGACGGGCAAGGGCCGTATTATAGAATGCGACCCGGTTGTCCCGCTGGCGCCACGGCGCCTGCGCTAGCCCAGTCCCTTGCAGCTTCACTTCGCCATCCACTTCCTGCCCCAGCCGTGTCCGCTCGCCGCTTTGCCCTGATTCCCTGTGCCGGTACCGGCAGCCGCGCCGGCGGCGCCGTTCCCAAGCAATACCAGACCGTGGCCGGCCGGCCGATGATCTGGTACGCGCTGGCGGCGTTCTCGGCGTGCGACGCGATCAACGCCACCGCGCTGGTGCTGGCGCCCGATGACATGCCGCTGGAATCGCGCTTCGGCGCCGCTGCGTTCGCCGGGCTGCGCTTCGACACCGCCTTCGTTGGCGGCGACACGCGGCATGCGTCGGTGCTGGCGGGGCTGCATCACCTGGCCCAGCTCGGCGCCACCGATACCGACTGGGTGCTGGTGCACGACGCGGCGCGCCCGGGCCTGACCCCGGCGATGATCCACGCGCTGGTGCGCGCGGTCGAAAGCGACGGCGACGACGATCCGGATGCGGCCATCGGTGGCATCCTGGCGGTGCCGGTGCCCGACACCCTCAAGCGCGCGCAGGACGATGCCCGCATTGGCGGCACCGTGCCGCGCGAAGGGCTGTGGCAGGCGCAGACGCCGCAGATGTTCCGGCTGGGCGTGCTGCGCCAGGCGCTGCAGGATGCCTTGGCGGCCGGCGCGGTGGTGACCGACGAAGCCAGCGCGATCGAACGGCTGGGGCTGCATCCGCGGCTGGTCAACGGCTCGCTGCGCAATTTCAAGGTGACATACCCGGAAGACTTCGCGCTCGCCGAAGTGCTGCTGGGTACAGGCGCACCAGGAGCAACAGGAGCATAAGGAGCGTAACCGCAATGATGCCTTTCGATATCCGCGTGGGTCAGGGCTATGACGTCCACGCGCTGGTGCCGGGCCGCAAGCTGATACTGGGCGGCGTGGAGATCCCGCACGACCGCGGCCTGCTGGGCCATTCCGATGCCGACGCGCTGCTGCACGCGGTGACTGACGCGCTGTTCGGCGCAGCCGCGCTGGGCGATATCGGCCGCCATTTCCCCGATACCGACGCGCGATTTGCCGGCGCCGACAGCCGCGTGCTGCTGCGCGAGGCAGCGCGCCGCGTGCGCGAGGCGGGCTATGAAATCGGCAATGTCGATGCCACCGTGATTGCGCAGGCGCCCAGGCTGGCACCGCATATCGGCGCGATGGTGGCTAACCTGGCGGAAGACCTCGGGCTGGCGCCGGGGCGCTGCAACGTCAAGGCAAAGACCAACGAAAAGCTGGGCTTCGAAGGACGGCAGGAAGGCATCGTGGCGCAGGCCGCGGTGCTGGTCTGGCGCGCCTCGGTGACGGGCGCGCAGGACTGAGCGACCTGTGGCGGGCGCAGTGGGTGGCGCGGACGAGCTTTGCTAGCTGCGCGGCGCGTCCGCCGCCGGGGCGTTGTCCGGCGGGATGGCGTAGGTGTAGTCGATCAGCCGCGCCATCGCGCCCGAGCGCGCACCGGCCTCGGTGCGCTTGGTGAAGCCCATCTGCTGCACCAGCCGGTTGGCCGAGTCCATCTCCGGCATGGTTCGCACCAGCAGCGTAGGGGAGCCGATATCGCGCGCGCGCTGGATGCAGATCTGCATCAGGGTGCGCCCCAGCCCCAGGCCGCGCGCCTGCGGGCTGACCGACAGCAGCCGCGCCTCCGGCTGCGTCAGCGTGATGGTGCTGCCGTCGAGCGCGGGCAGCGTAGCCCCGGGATGGCAGAACAGCACGGCACCCATGATGCCGTGATCGGTTTCCGCCACCCACCATTCCATGTCGGGATTGCTGGTCGCCAGTACCGCCTGCATGCCGCGCTGGAACGAGGCCCGGCAGTCTTCCATGATTTCCAGCTCATACTGGCCATAGGCTTGCTGCGTGACGGCAGCGATGTCGCCCCAGTCATGCACCGCGGCAAGGCGGTAGTGGAAACGGGGGGAAGTCGGCGAAGGCAGGGTCATGGCAGGCTGAAGGTGCATATGCTGCCTGGATTGTAGGCCGATCGCCGCGCCAGTGCAGTCCCGATGCGGGGGCGGTTGCAAGATGGGAACAGCCGGCAGTTCCCGCTGGGAAGCTGCCGGCTGCTGTGCTACAGGGGCCGTGGGACGGCCCCGTCGGAGGGCGCGGGGGCGCGCTGTGTGCTTGTTGCGTGCTCGTTACGTGCTCGCTGCCTGCTTACTCGGCGGCGATCACGTTGGCCGCGGCCACGATCACCGCGGCGATGCGGCCCACGTCGCGCAGCTGCTGCGCGGTCATGCCCTGTTCGTTCTTCAGCAGCTGGTAGTGCGACTTCACGCAGAAGTGGCACTTGCCCACGATCGACGCGGCCAGAGCGTACATCTCGAAACGGCGCTTGTCCACGCCGCCATGGGTGGCGTAGGCGTTCATCCGCAGGCCGGCCGGCTGGGTCGACAGGTCGGTATCGTCCGCCATTTCGACGTATGGGTACCAGGTGTTGTTCATGCCCATCAGCGCCGCGGCGGTCAGTGCGCCGTTGGTTTCCTCGGGCGATAGCACGCCGGCATTGCGGATGGCATCCACCAGCACCTTGCTCTGCGCCGCGAATGCCGCCGCCAGCGCCACGCCGACCGCATCGTTGCCTTCCAGCGAGGAACGGGCGATGGTGCCGTCCACATTCAGGCGGATATCCTTGGCGTAATCGGGGATGAGATTTTTAATTGTGCTGAGGAATTCCATTTATTTCTCCTATCGATCGGGGCCCAAAAAACCCGCGCAAGCGGGTTTCGGAGCGGAGGGCAGGGCCCTCCGCGGCTCGCCACGGTGTCTGGCGAAGAATTGCAGGTGACAGCGCAAATTACAGCGTTGCGCCACCAACGGCACGGTTGCACGGGCACAGCTCGTCCGTTTGCAGGCCGTCCAGGATACGCAGGACTTCGTCCGGGTTGCGGCCGACGTTCAGGTTGTTCACCGAAACGTGCTGGATCACGTTGTCCGGGTCGACGATGAAGGTCGCGCGCAGGGCCACGCCGGCGGCCTGGTCACGCACGCCCAGCTGGTCGATCAGCGAGCCGGTCACGTCGGCGAACTGCCACTGGTTCAGCTTGTTCAGGTCCTTGTGCTCGCGGCGCCATGCCAGCTTGACGAACTCGTTGTCGGTCGAACCGCCCAGCACGATCGCGTCGCGGTCAGCGAAGTCGCCGTTCAGCTTGGCGAAGGCAACGATTTCGGTCGGGCACACGAAGGTGAAGTCCTTCGGGTAGAAGTAGATGACCTTCCACTTGCCTTCGAACGACTTTTCGGTGATGTCTTCGAAAGCCGACTGGCCGTTCTCTTCGTGATTGTTGAAACCCGGCTTGACACCGACGACGTGGAAGGCTTCGAGCTTTTCACCAACGGTCTTCATAAGACTATCTCCAGATACGGTTGCGATAAGTACAGTGTCCGCCGCTGGCCCGGCGTGAAGCTTGCCAGGCACTTTGCTGCGGCGCACCGCGACAAAACGTGATTATGCGTGAACATCCCGCGGGGGGCTAATTGATATTCTCAAAGAGTCCGATAGGCACGGCATGCAGTGGTTCAGCGCCGGGCAGGGCCGACGCAGCGAAGCGGCAAGTATGCCATGCAAGGCAGGCACACAAAGGGCTAGTTGGTGACGATCCGCCGGGATTCAAGCCGGCTGCAGCACGGCACCGCTGCGACGCGCGCGGAAGGCAGCCGCGCTCAGGCGCGGCGGAAGCAGGCGCTGACCACCAGGCCCGAATCCGGCGCGGGGCGGTTGGCCAGCAGCAGCCGTCCGCCGTTGCGCTGCATGATGCGGTTGACGATGGACATGCCCAGTCCCGCGCCCTTGGCCTCGCTGCGCGCGCTGTCGAGCCGGTAGAACGGCCGCGTCAACAGCGACAGCTGGCCTTCGGGCACGCCATTGCCGCGGTCGGCTACGGTCAGCACGGCTTCCTTGTCATCGACGCGGGTGGAGATCTCGACCACCGCCATGCCGCTCTGCTCGTCCTTGGCATAGCGGCGCGCGTTCTCTACCAGGTTGTCGAGGATGCGCTGGACTTCCATGCGGTTGGCCACGGCCATCACCGGCGCGTTGGCGCGCACATGCACGCGCACGTCGTCGTGCGCGGCATAGACGCCCACGGCATCGTGCACCAGTGCCGACAGGTCGACCGGTTCGACGGTCTCCAGCGGCGGCCGCGCGTAGTTGAGAAACTGGCCGATGATCGCGTCCATCTGCTCGATGTCGGCGATCATGGCGTCGCGCGTGGGCGTGTCCATCGGCGACATCTCGGTCTCCAGCCGCAGCCGCGTCAGCGGCGTGCGCAGGTCGTGCGAGATGCCGGCCAGCATCACCACGCGGTCGTCGTCAAGCTGGCGCAGGTCTTGCACCATCTGGTTGAAGCTGTGGTTGGCCAGCGCCACCTCGCTGGCGCCGCGCTCGGGCAGCGGCGGCGGGTCGCCGCCGGCGCCGATCGCGCGCGCGGCATTGGCCAGGCGCTTGAGCGGATAGTTGACGCGCGCGGTGATAAAGGCCGCGCCGATGATCGACAGCAGCAGCGCGGCAATGCTCCACCACAGCCACTGGATGCCGGGCACGCGTTCGAAGCGCTCGGGGCTGATCGCGACCCAATAGTCGTCGCCCTCGATCTCGAAGCTGACCCAGACACCAGGGATATCGTTGACGGTGGTGGCCAGCACGGTGTCCTCGCCCAGGCGGCTGCGGATTTCCTGCTGGACCAGCGAGGTCAGGAAGGGATTGGCGGTAGGCGCGGCGAAGTCGTCGTCCTTCTCGCGCGGATAGACCTTGATGCCTTCGTTCTGCACCAGGTCGAGCAGCAGGAAGCGGCGCCGCGCGGGGTCGGAGTAGAGCAGCGCGGCGCGCGTGAGCTTGACCACGCTGACCACCTGCATGGCGATCTGCTGCGCGCGCGGGGCGCGTTCGAACAGCCGGTAGCTCTGGAACCAGATGCCCAGCGAGATCGCCAGCAGCAGGGCGATAAGCATGAAGGTTCGCCAGAACAGCGAACCAAAGAACCGCGTCGCGGTTCTGCCGATAACGGTCGCCACGATAGGAACAGCGGCCGTTATCGGTTATTTCACGCCATCGGGAATGAAGACGTAGCCCAGGCCCCAGACCGTCTGGATAAAACGCGGGTTGCTGGGGTCCGGCTCGATCAGCTTGCGCAGGCGCGAGATCTGCACGTCCAGGCTGCGATCGAACACTTCATATTCGCGGCCGCGCGCCATTTCCATCAGCTTTTCGCGCGACAGCGGCTGGCGCGGATGGCGGGCGAATACCTTGAGCACCGAGAATTCGCCGGTGGTGAGCGTGATTTCCTCGTCGTTCTTGGTCAGCGTGCGCGTGGCCAGGTTCAGCACGAAGTCGCCGAAGGCAAAGGTCTCGGGAGTTTCCGACGGGGCGCCGGGCACTTCGGCCGGGCCCTTGCGGCGCAGCACCGCGTGGATGCGCGCGATCAGCTCGCGCGGATTGAACGGCTTGGGCAGGTAATCGTCGGCGCCCATTTCCAGGCCGACGATGCGGTCCACGTCCTCGCCCTTGGCGGTGAGCATGATGATCGGAGTCTGGTCGTTGGCACCGCGCAGCCGGCGGCAGATCGACAGGCCATCTTCGCCCGGCATCATCAGGTCCAGCACCAGCAGGTCGAAACGCTCGCGCAGCCAGAGCTTGTTCATCGCGGTGGCGTTTTCCGCCACCAGTACGGTGAAACCCTGTTCGCCCAGATAGCGGCGCAGCAGATCGCGCAGACGCGGGTCATCGTCGACGACAAGAATCTTGTGGCTGGTATTTTCCATGGCGGTATCTTAGCGACTATCGCTTTCGCTCAAAATGGCTTAACAAAACGTTACATACTTTACCCCGTGGTATGGCAGCGTGCATCAATCGTGCGATTACACTGCGCCATCCCGTCTATTTGCGCTCCTTGCGGACTGATTTTCCGCGCATTTGCACCGCATGATCCGCGGCATCGGCTGCCCTGGCTCGCGGGCCCTGGCCCGATGCTTGCAGAGGCCAGCAGCGCCAGGCGGGGATCGGACGGGGTAACGAAATTTCCCGGCTTCAGATGGTTTCAACGACCGCGTTTCCCGAAGCCAAGACCGCCATTATCAATGAAAGTGAACCGAACCCGGCACGGGCCTCCGCAGCATGGTATAGCCGGCGCATGTATTGCGCTTGCGGCTGCCGCATGGCTGCTGGGGCCGGCCGGGCCGGCGCGGGCCCAGTCGGCCGGCATGGCCAACCTGCTCAAGCGCCATCCGTCGACGCAGGCAAGCGATCCGGGCAACGGCCAGCGCGAGGCGCGTGCCCGTGCCGAGCGCCATCGCGCCGAGCAACGCGAGACCGACCGCCGCCGCGCGGACGAACGCGAGCGCGGCGGTTCGCGGCTGTCGCCGGACGAGCGGCGCCGCCTGCGCAAGAGCCTCTACGATTTCGGGCGGGAGATGTACGACGGCAGTTGAGCGCTGCCGTGTGCTGTCAGCCGCGCGGCTGGAAGTGGCGCAGGAAGTCGACGAAGACTTCGGCCGCCAGCTGCGCATCTTCGGCGGTGATGGTCTCCAGCGGGTTGTGGCTGATCCCGCCATTGCCGCAGCGCACGAACAGCATCGCCACGTCGGTGATGCGGTGCATCATCATGGCGTCGTGGCCGGCGCCGGAAGGCAGCTCGAACGCCTCCATCCCCCGCTTCTTCAATACCGCGCCGAACTGGTCCATCAGCCAGCGGGCGCAGGGCGCGTTGTTGACCGGCGGCACGCGCTCGACCTGCGCCAACAGCCCGCGCCGTGCGGCGATCCGTTCGATGCCGGCGACGATGTCGGCAATGGCCGCCTCGCGGATGTCGTCGGCGCCGGCGCGGATGTCCATCGAGAAGGTGCAGGCGGCCGGGATCACATTGCTCGAGCCATTCGGCACCTGCAGCTGGCCGACGGTGCCGACCAGCGTGGGCGCGGCGGCGCAGCGCTCTTCCACCAGCAGGATCATCTCGGCCGCACCCGCGGCGGCGTCCTTGCGCATGCCCATCGGGGTGGTGCCGGCATGGCTGGCCTGGCCTTCCACCCGGACCTGGAAGCGGCTGCTTCCGGCAATCTGCGTGACCACGCCCAGCGGCAGGCCGTGGTGCAGCAGCACCGGCCCCTGTTCGATATGCACTTCGACAAAGCCCAGCAGTGTCGCCGGATCGATCGCCGCGGCACGCAGCGCATCCAGGCCGCCGGCGCCGGGCAGGCCGGAGGCGGCCAGCGCCTCGGCCAGCGTGACGCCGTCAGCGTCGGCGCGGGCGAGCAGCGCGGGGTCGAAGCGGCCCGCCAGCACGCTGCTGGCCAGGAAGCTGGTCTTGAAGCGCAGCCCTTCCTCCTCGGCGAACCCCACCACCTCGAAGTGGTACGGCAGCCGTATCCCGGCCCGGTTCAGCGCATCCACCACGGCGATCGGCAGCAGGATGCCGAGGCGCCCGTCATAGCGGCCGCCATTGCGCACCGTATCGAAGTGCGAGCCGGTCATCAGCACGCGTGCATCGGTGACGGCGGGGTCGGCGGCGTAGCGGCCGATGACATTGCCGATGGCGTCGATGCGCACCTGCATGCCCGCGGCTTCCATCCATTGCGCCAGCCGGTCCTGCGCGGCGCGGTGCGCCGGCGTCAGGTAGGCGCAGGTGAGGCCGCCTTCCATGTCGGAGAAGCGGGCGAGCTGGTCGGCGTGGTCGAGGATGGCCTGGCCGAGGGAAGCGGTGGTCTGGGTCATGGCGGGTATCGTGGCTTGCGGCCTGTTTGCTATGTGTCAGCTATTGCGGATCCAGGTCTTCCATGCGATCCACAGCTTGCGCAGCGGCGTCAGTGCGATGCGCTGGCTGAGGACCTGGAACTGGCTGGCTTCCAGCTCATCGAGCAGCGCATGGTAGATCGCCCCCATCAGCAGGCCGGCGCGCTGGGCGCGGCGGTCCTGGCGGGGCAGGGCTGCCAGCGCCTCGCGGTACAGCTTGCGGGCGCGTTCGGCGTGGTATTGCATCAGCGCGACGAAGCGCTCGGAATGCTGGCCCTTGAGGATTTCCGAAGCCGGCACCTGGAACTGCTGCAGCGTATTGACGGGCAGGTAGATGCGGCCGCGCCGGGCATCCTCGCCCACGTCGCGCAGGATATTGACCAGCTGCAGCGACAGGCCGAGCTTCTCGGCAAACTCCAGCGTCTTGGGGTCGGTATAGCCGAACAGCCGCGCGCTGAGCGTGCCGACCACACCGGCCACGCAATGGCAGTAGCGGTTCAGGCCGGCCTCATCAAGGTAGCGTGTCTGCGTCAGGTCCATCTCCATGCCGTCGAGCACTTCGGCCATTTCGCCCTGCGGCAGGCCGGCGCCGGCAACATGCGGCTGCAGCGCCTGGGTCGTCGGGTGCGTGGGCGCGCCGTCGAACAGCCGCCGCAGTTCCGCGCGCCACCAGTCCAGTTGCTGGTGAGCCAGGCCAGTATCATGCGTATCGTCGACCACGTCGTCGACTTCGCGGCACCAGGCGTACAGCGCGGTGATGGCGCGCCGGCGCTCGGCCGGCAGGAACAGGAAGCTGTAATAGAAGCTGGAGCCGCTCTGGGCGACTTTCTCTTGGCAATACTGATCGGGCGTCACGCCGGTCTCGGTCTGAAGATGGGGTGGGGGAAGGATGGCAGAAGCGCGGGGCGCCGATTGTAGCATCGCCGATCCGGACAGCCGGACGCCGGCTGACGACCCGGCGGCGGCCATTTAACCACAGCTCGTCCGCCGGGAACGGCACCCGAGGAGGCATTCCAGACATTTCGTCGCCTGTCGTTTGACGCACCCCCGCGGGGATCGCTATATTACTGACCGGCCAGTTATTTATTGCCCCGCACTGGCCTCCACGGCCGACGGCCTGCCTTGCCAGCTGTTCCATCCGACTCCTAGCTTACCGATGCCAGTGCTTTGCCCAGTGCCGGAAGTTGCGGCCGCAGCGACTCTTTTTGACACAAAATCGTTACGCCGCGCGCGCTTCGGGCGCTTCGCGGCTGCCGCGCTGGTGACCGTCGCCGCTGTCATGGTCGCGGGCTGCGGCAAGAAGGCCGAACCGGTGCAGGAAGTCCGTCCGGTGCGCCTGATGCAACTGAGCCAGCACAGCGGCAAGACCGCCTTCGAATTTTCCGGCGACGTGCGACCGCGCGTCGAATCGCGGCTGGGGTTCCGTGTGGGCGGCAAGATCGCGGCCCGCCTGGTGGATGTGGGTGCCGTCGTCACCAAGGGCCAGCCGCTGGCCCGGCTCGACCCGACCGATCTTTCGCTGGCCGAAGCAGGCTCGCGCGCCCAGTTCGAGGCGGCGAAGACCGACCGCGACCTTGCCGCGTCCGACCTGAAGCGCTACAACGACCTGTTTGCCAAGGGCTTTATCAGCGCCGCCGAGCAGCACCGCCGCCAGGCCAGTTTCGAGGCGGCCGACTCGCGCCTGCGCCAGGCCCAGGCCGGCCTGCGCAGCCAGGCCAACCAGACCGGCTATGCCGTGCTGCACGCCGACGCCGACGGCGTGGTCACGGCCATCGACGCCGAGGTGGGCCAGGTCGTCACCGCGGGCCAGCCGGTGGTGCGCGTGGCCCAGACCGCGGAGAAGGAAGTGGCGATCGGCCTGCCGGAAGACCAGGTAGACCTGCTGCGCGGCATTACCGATGTCAGTATCCATACCTGGGCCGAGCCGAAGCGCGCGCTGCCCGCCCGCGTGCGCGAGATTGCCGCGGCAGCCGACCCGGTCACGCGCACCTATGCGACCCGCGTCACCATTCCCGATCCGCCCGCCGACCTCAAGCTCGGCATGACCGCTGTGGTGACCTTCGTGCGGACCGGGGCCACTCCCGCGATCCGCGTGCCGCTGACCGCGCTGCTGCAGGAGCAGGGCCGCAACCAGGTGTGGATCTACGACGCCGCCGCCGGCACGGTCAAGCCGGTCACGGTGACGCTGGGCGAGGCCGTCGGCAACGAGGTGGAAGTGCGCCAGGGGCTGGCGCCGGGCCAGGCCATCGTCACCGCAGGCGTACACCTGCTGCGCCCGGGGCAGAAGGTGCGGCCGCTGCAGACCGTCGCGCCCGCTTCCGCGCCGACCCCCAGGGAGGGCTGAAGCCGGCATGGATCATTCCCGCTTCAACCTGTCGCGCTGGGCGCTCGAGCACCAGCCGCTGACCCGTTACCTGCTGGTGGTGCTGTTGCTGGGCGGCCTGCTGGCGTTCTTCCAGCTGGGCCAGGACGAGGACCCGCCCTTTACCTTCCGCGTGATGGTGGTGCAGGCGTTCTGGCCGGGCGCCACCGCCGAGCAAATCGCGGTGCAGGTGACCGACAAGATCGAACGCCAGCTGCAGGAAGTGCCTTACGCCGACAAGATCCGCAGCTTCTCCAAGCCCGGCGAGACCACGGTGATCTTCCAGCTCAAGGACACCTCGCCGGCGAAGGAAACCGCGCAGATCTGGTACACCGTGCGCAAGAAGATAGGCGACATCCAGCAGACGCTGCCCGCGGGCGTGCGCGGGCCGTTCTTCAACGACGAGTTCGGCGACGTCTACGGCACAATCTATGCGTTGTCCGCCGACGGCTTCAACTACAAGGAGCTGCGCGAGTACGCCGACCTGGTGCGGCAGGAATTGCTGCGCGTGCCGTCGGTGGCCAAGGTGTCGCTGATCGGGCTGCAGGACGAGAAGGTCTATATCGAGTTCAACCAGGCGCGCTTTGCCCAGCTCGGGCTGGACATCAATGCCATCGCCGACCAGATCTCGCAGCAGAACAACCTGACCGGCAGCGGCGTGCTGGTCACGCCGAGCGACAACCTGCAGGTGCGCCTGTCCGGCCAGTTCGCCAGCGTCGGCGACCTGGAGAACCTGGTGCTGCGCGGGCCCAATGGCATCGCCAATATCCGTCTCGGCGACATCGCGCATGTGTACCGCGGCTATGTCGACCCCACGCAGACACGCATGCGCTTCAACGGCAAGGATGTGATCGGGCTGGGCATCTCGATGCAGAAGGGCGGCGACATCATCCAACTCGGCAAGGACCTGCGCGCGGCCTTCGAGAAGCTGCGCGGCCAGCTGCCGGTCGGCATCGAGATGGACCAGGTGCAGGACCAGCCCAAGGCGGTCAGGCAATCGGTGGGCGAGTTCGTGCGCGTGCTGATCGAGGCCGTGGTGATCGTGCTGGCGGTCAGCTTTGTCGCGCTGGGCTTGCATACGCGGCCGCTGCGGCTGGACGTGCGGCCCGGGCTGGTGGTGGCGCTGACGATTCCGCTGGTGCTGGCGGTGACCTTCCTGTTCATGCACATCTTCGGCATCGGCCTGCACAAGATCTCGCTGGGCGCGCTGATCGTGGCGCTGGGGCTGCTGGTCGACGACGCCATCATTGCGGTCGAGATGATGGTGCGCAAGCTGGAAGAGGGCTTCTCCAAGATGGAGGCAGCCACCTTTGCCTATACCTCGACGGCGATGCCGATGCTGACCGGCACGCTGATCACGGCGGCGGGCTTCCTGCCGGTGGGGCTGGCGCGCTCGACGGTGGGCGAGTACACCTTCGCCATCTTTGCCGTGACCGCGCTGGCGCTGGTGCTGTCGTGGCTGGCGGCGGTGTACTTCACGCCTTACCTCGGCTACCTGCTGCTCAGGACGCGCGGGCCGGGCGCCGGCGAGCACCATGAGGTGTTCGACACGCCGTTCTACGCGCGCTTCCGCCGGCTGGTGGACTGGTGCGTGACGTGGCGCAAGACCGTGATCGCCATCACGCTGGTGACGTTCGTGCTGGGCATCTATGCGTTCAAGTTCGTCGAGAAGCAATTCTTCCCCGACTCCAGCCGGCCCGAGCTGATGGTGGAACTGTGGATGCCGGAAGGCACCAGCTTTGCCCAGATGGAAGCCGAAGCCAAGCGCTTCGAGCGGCTGGTGGGCAAGGACAAGCAGGTGGAAAGCCTGACCACCTTCGTCGGCACCGGCGCGCCGCGCTTCTACCTGCCGCTCGACCAGATCTTCCCGCAGAGCAACGTGGCGCAGGTGATCGTGATGCCGGTCAGCACCGAGGTGCGCGATGCATTGCGCCGTCGCATCATCGCGCTGCTCGACACCGAATTGCCGTACCTGCGCGGCCGCGTCAAGCTGCTGCCGAACGGGCCGCCGGTAGCGTATCCGGTGCAGTTCCGCGTGATCGGCCCGGAGGCGGGCGCGGTGCGCCAGCTGGCCGACCAGGTCAAGGCCGAGATGCGCGCGAACCCGAACACGGTCGGCGTCAATGACAACTGGAACGAGAACGTCAAGATGCTGCGCCTGGAGATCGACCAGGACAAGGCGCGCGCGCTGGGCGTCACCACCAGCGCGATCGCGCGCGTGACGCAGACCGTGCTGACCGGCGTGCCGGTCGGGCAGTACCGCGACGGCGACAAGCTGATCGAGATTTTGATGCGCACGCCGCGCAACGAGCGCGATGCCATGTCCGACCTGAACAACGTGCTGGTGCCGACCAACACCGGCCGCACCGTACCGCTGACGCAAGTGGCCCGCGTGGCGCTGAAGTCCGAGCCCGGCGTGGTCTGGCGCGAGAACCGCGACTTCGGCGTGACCGTGCAGGCGGACGTGGTCGACGGCATCCAGGGCCCGACCGTGACCGCGCAGATCAACCCGCAGCTGGACAAGCTGCGCGCGCAGTTGCCGGCGGGCTACCGCATCACGGTGGCCGGCGCGGAAGAGGAAAGCGGCAAGGCCGGCGCTTCGATCGCGGCGCAGCTGCCGCTGTGCATCTTCCTGATCTTCACGCTGCTGATGCTGCAGCTGCACAGCTTCTCGCGCGCGCTGATGGTGTTCCTGACCGGCCCGCTGGGCCTGATCGGCGCCGCCGCGACGCTGTTGCTGCTGCGCGCGCCGATGGGGTTCGTGGCGCAGCTGGGGATCACCGCGCTGCTGGGCATGATCATCCGAAACTCGGTGATTCTGGTCGACCAGATCGAGCAGGACATCAGCGCGGGCGTGCCGCCCTGGACCGCCATCGTCGAGGCCGCGGTGCGTCGCTTCCGCCCGATCATCCTGACCGCCGCGGCGGCGGTGCTGGCGATGATCCCGCTGTCGCGCTCGATGTTCTGGGGGCCGATGGCGGTGGCGATCATGGGCGGGCTGATCATCGCCACCGTGCTGACGCTGCTGTTCCTGCCGGCGCTGTATGCGGCGTGGTTCCGCATCAGGCGGCCCGAGGCAGGGGTGGGGGCGCTGGCGGCCTGACGGGCCGCGGCGCGCCGGCATCATGCCTCAGGCCTGCGCGCCTAGTTGCAGATCGTGCCGGGAACCGGCTTGCCGGAGTTGGTCAGGCCCTGGCAAGCGTCGCCGGTGGACAGGCTGGTGTCGGAGGCCGAAGCCGGCGACAGCTTGAGCTTGCCTGCTACCGTGCAGCAGCCGCGCGGCGGTGGCGGCATCGGTGTGCGCTTGAGGGTCGGCGCCGGAACCGGGCTCGGCCCGCCGGCTTCGGCCGTTTCTTCGGCATCAGGGAATACGCACTGCCCTTGCTGGCAGATCCGCTCCCCTTTGCACTGCATGTCGTACTGGCATCCGGCAGCCTGGGCGAGCGATGACCAGCCAGCGGCCATCGACGCTGCCAACAGCAAGGCAGAAACTTTCATATGCCCTCCGATAGGGCTGAGGTGAAGACTGGAGCGGCAGGCGAAGTGCGCAACAGCGCTCCAACACCTTCAGCATAGATGGCGGGGAAGGGCTGCGAAAGCCGTTGGCACTCAGGTGTTCTACCACCTCGCCAGTCTTTTCCTGGCATCGGCAATACCGACACGATCGGCGCGACGAGACCACCCATGTCGACGAGGAAAAATTCCGCCTCACTGCAGGCGTACCCCTGCGCTCGCTGATACCTGTCGACGTAGCCGCGCGCCTCGAGCGTATGGACTGTCCGCTGAGCCGAACTGCTGGTCATGCCGGTCAGCGCTGCCAGTTGCGGCGGTGTCAGCGGCCGTCGAATGGCACGAGTGAATGCCGGCGCGGCGATCCGCGTTGCCTGAGAGGGTTCCGTGACGATTGGGGATGTGCTGGCGCCGCCACAGGAAGGGCGGATGGTGCGAGGGAGGGGACTCGAACCCCTACACCATTGCTGGCGTCAGGACCTAAACCTGGTGCGTCTACCAATTTCGCCACCCTCGCGGTCCTTGCGGCCCAGCCCGGACGGGCGGCCGCGATGCTCGTTGCCTGCGCAGACTCGAAAGCAAAAAAGGCGGCTGGAACTGCCCGCCTTTCATCGGTCCGCTGCTGCCGGCGCCTGCCGCGGCAGTTATGCGCCCGCAGCGCAACGAGGCTGCGGATTGTAGCGCAAGGCGCGGGGGGAATCCAGCCCTGCCGGCCAGCGATATATATTGTCGGCATTGCCAACGCGTGCCGCATGGGGCGGCGCGCTCCTCGTCCCATGCTCCCTGGTCAGACTTCCTCCCTCAAGGCGCCGCCATGGCGCCTGCTGTTCTGGGCTTGCGCCGCCGCCGTGCTGGCGCTGTCGCTGATGCCGCCGTCCCAGCCGCTGCCGACAACGGGCTGGGACAAGAGCAATCACCTGCTGGCCTTCGGTGTGCTGGCGCTGCTGGGGCGCCGCGCGTTTGCCGGCCACGGGCTGTCCTTGCTGCTGGTGCTGGTCGTCTATGGCGGCGTCATCGAGCTGCTGCAGGGCATGACCGCCTACCGCGAGGCCGACTGGCTCGACCTGGTGGCGGACGCCTGTGGGGTGCTGGCGGGCCTGGCGCTTGACTGGCTGTGGCGCGGCCGTGGCCGGCGCTGGCCGCGCTAGTTCGCGCGGCGGCGCCTGTCGGTCTGCCGCTCTACCGCTCTTCGGCTTCCAGCGTGAACTTCGCCCCGCCGTCCTGGCCGAGCAGGTCGACCAGCAGCGGCATCGCCTCCTGCAGCATCTCCTTCAGCCGCCACGGCGGGTTGACGATGAACATGCCGCTGCCGTGCAAGCCGAGGCCGCCTTCGACCGGGTTCCTGACGGTCAGCGTCACGTGCAGCCAGCTCTTCAGCGGCAGCGCCTTCAGTTGCACCGGCAGCTGCAGCGATTCGCGCCGCTGCACCTGCGGGTACCAGACCGCGTAGACGCCCGTGGCGAAGCGCTCCAGGCCGTCGCGCACGGTCTGCACGGTGCGGGCATAGTCCTGCTTGTCTTCGTAGGACGGGTCCACCAGCACCAGCGCGCGCCGCGGCGGCGGGGGCAGGATCGCCTTGATGCCGCCGAAGCCGTCGCCGTCGTACAGCATCACGCGGCGGCCGGCGCCGCGGAAGTTATCGCGCAGCACCTGGATCTCGGTGCTGTGCAGTTCGAACAGGCGCAGCCGGTCCTGCTCGCGCAGCATCTGCCAGGCGAGCCATGGCGAACCGGGATAGTGGCGCAGTGTGCCGTCCTGGTTCAGCGCCCGTACCTGGTCCAGGTACTCGTCCAGCAGCGGCGGCAGCGCGGTGCCGCTGGCGGCGGCCTGCCACAGGGGCGCAATGCCGGTCTCGAACTCGGCCTTCTTCTGCGCCCACTCGTGCTCGAGCGCATAAAGACCGGCGCCGGCGTGGGTGTCGATGTACCAGAACGCCTTGTCCTTCTGCGTCAGATGCTCGAGCAACTGCACGACGATGGCATGTTTGAGGACATCGGCATGGTTGCCGGCATGGAAGGCGTGACGATAGCTGAGCATGGCGAAGCGGGCGCCGCTGAGGCGCAAGATCGGGAGCAGGGCGGCGTGGCCACTGCGGGGAAGGCCGCTATGCTACCATCCGCGGCGAGTCGCCCCCTTCCCATGTCCGGCACCTCCGCCCGGGCCCCAAGTATCCGTATCCCATGCCGCGCGCACTCGAGCCCGCCGAGCCCATCCTGTCTGCCGAGGGCACCCCGTATTCACCCCGCTACGACGACGTCTACCACAGCACCGAAGGCGGGCTGGCGCAGGCCGCCCATGTCTTCCTGGGCGGCAACGGCCTGCCGCAGGCGTGGGCCGGGCAGCGCCAGTTCGTCATCGTCGAGACCGGCTTCGGCCAGGGGCTGAATTTCCTGGCGACCTGGCAGGCGTGGCGCGACGATCCCCGGCGCTGCGGCACGCTGCATTTCGTCTCGATCGAGAAGCATCCCTTCACGCGCGAGGGCCTGTCCCGGCTGCATGCCGGCCTGCAAAGGCTGGAACCGCTGGCGCAGGCGCTGCAGGCGCAATGGCCCGACGCCTTGCCGGGCCTGCACCGGCTTGCCTTCGACGGCGGGCAGGTGGTGCTGACGATTGCGCTTGGCGACGCCGGGCAGTTGCTGCCCAGGCTGTCGGTGGGCGCCGACGCCTTCTACCTCGACGGCTTTTCCCCGGCGCGCAATGCGGACATGTGGTCGCCGCCGGTGTTCCGCGGGCTGGCGCGGCTGGCCCGGCCGGGCGCGACGCTGGCCACCTACACCGCCGCCGGGTTTGTCCGGCGCGGGCTGAAGGAGGTCGGGTTCGAGGCCAGCAAGGCGCCAGGCTTCGGTGGCAAGCGCGACATGACGGTCGCGCGCTTCCGCCCGCTGTGGAAGTCGCGCCGCCATGCGCCTCCGCTGGCGGCGCAATGGCCCGACCGGCATGCCATCGTGATCGGTGCCGGCCTGGCCGGCTGCGCCGTGACCGAGCGCCTGGCCGCGCGCGGCTGGCGCATTACGCTGTTCGATGCCCATGACGGCCCGGCGCGGCAGACCTCGGCGCATCGCGCGGCGGCCATGCATGCCCACGTGTCTGCCGACGACAGCCTGCTGTCGCGCCTTTCGCGCGCCGGCAACCAGTACGCGCTGCGAGCCTGGGCGGCGCTGGGCGAAGCCGGTTACGCGGTCGACTGGCACGGCTGCGGCGTGCTGCAGATCGGCGAGGACGAAGCCGAGGGCGAGGCCCAGCGCGCCGCGCTCGCGGCCATGGGACTGCCGGAATCGTTCGTGCGCTGGATGAGTGCCGAAGAGGCGGCGTCCGCCCACCGGGCCGGCGTGCCGCGAGGGGGGCTGTGGTTCCCGGCCGGCGGCTGGGTTGCGCCGCCCGATGTCTGCAAGGCGCAGCTGGCGCGTGCGGGCGATGCCGTCGCCGCGCGCTTCGGTTGCCGCGTGGCGCGCATCGCGCGCGACGACGACCGGTGGCACGCGCTGGCTGCCGACGGCGCCGTGCTGGCGTCGGCGCCGGTGCTGGTGCTGGCCAATGCGCACGAGGCGCAGCACCTGCTGCCGCAGCAGCACTGGACCATGCGGCGCGTGCGCGGCCAGCTCTCCACGCTGCCGGCCGCGCAAGTCGATGCGATCGGCGGCTGGCCGGACTGCGTGGTCACGGGCGCGGGCTACCTGCTGCCGCGTGCCGCCGACGGCACGGGCCGCGTCGGCTCCAGCTACGACCCCGACGAAGGGCCACTGGTCGATCATCCGGACGTGCATGCCGCCAACCTCGTGCGCCTGGCGGGCCTGTTGCCGCGGCAGGCCGGCGCGGTGGCCGGCATCGACCCCGCCGCGCTCACCGGCTATGTCGGCGTGCGCACGGTCACGCACAACCGGCTGCCGCTGATCGGGCAGGTCGCCGACGAAGCGGCGGCACGTGCGCACGCGGGTGCCTTGCGCGGCGCGCACCTGCGCGACCTGCCGCGAATCCCCGGCCTGTACGCGGCCCTTGCCTATGCGTCGCGCGGCCTCACATGGTCCGCACTGGGGGCCGAGCTGCTGGCCAGCCAGATCGAAGGCGAGCCGCTGCCGCTCGAGGCCGACCTGGCCGATGCCATCGATCCGGCACGCCTGCTGCTGCGCGCGCTGCGCCACGGCCAGGTGAGCTAGGGGCGAGGGTGCCGGAAAGCGGTTCCCGGCCCGCTTCAGGGCAAAAACGCCGGAAGCGAATCAAAACCGTGCGATAATCCCCGTTTTCCGTTTGCGCGGAGCCCTCCGTGCGCCGTCGCGCCGCGGCGGCCCCAGGCAGTGCTGCATATGGCGCAGCGCAAACGGTAGCGCCAACGAACACAACTACATTTCTGGATTGGATCTACGACCATGTCGAACGTGATTGAGAACCTCGGCAAGCTGGACCGCAAGGTGACCCTGGCCATCCCCAAGGCCGAAGTGGAGAAGGAAAAGCAGGAGCGCCTGGTTCGCCTGTCGAAGACCGTGAAGATGTCGGGCTTCCGTCCGGGCAAGGTGCCGATGAAGATGGTCGAGAAGCAGTACGGCCAGCAAGTCGAGTTCGAAGTGCGCTTCGACAAGGCCGCGCGCAAGTTCTTCGACATCACCAAGGAACAGGACGTCAAGGTTGCCGGCCAGCCCAAGTTCGAGGTCAAGACCGAAGGCGTGGGCGCTGACGAAGTCGCGTTCGATGCCACCTTCGAGGTGTACCCGGAAGTGAAGATCGGCGACCTGTCGGCCGCCGAAGTCACCCGCACCGGCACCGAGATCACCGACGCCGAAGTCGACAAGACCGTCGACATCCTGCGCAAGCAGCGCGTGCACTACCACACCCGCGGCGAAGCCGGCGAGCATGGCGACGGCGGTGCCGACGTCACCGCCCAGAACGGCGACCGCGTGACGCTGGACTTCGTCGGCAAGATCGACGGTGAAGAGTTCGCCGGCGGCAAGGCCGAGGACTTCCCGTTCGTGCTGGGCGAAGGCCGCATGCTGCCCGAGTTCGAGCAGGCCACGCTGGGCCTGAAGGTCGGCGAGAGCAAGACCTTCCCGCTGGCGTTCCCGGAGGACTACCACGGCAAGGAAGTGGCCGGCAAGACCGCCGAGTTCACCGTGACGCTGAAGAAGATCGAGTGGGCCCACTTGCCGGAAGTCAACGAAGCCTTCGCCAAGTCGCTGGGCATCGCCGACGGCAGCGTCGAGAAGATGCGCGCCGACATCCGCGAGAACCTGGAGCGTGAAGTCAAGCGCCGTACGCATTCGATGCTGAAGGACCAGGTCATGGAAGCGCTGCTGAAGGCGAGCGAGCTGGACGTGCCCAAGGCCCTGATCGAGCAGGACCAGGAGCGCCTGGTCGAGATGGCCCGCCGCGACCTGGAACAGCGTGGCATGCCCAATGCCAAGGACATGCCGATCCCGGCCGAGATGTTCGCGCAGCAGGCAGAGCGCCGCGTCAAGCTGGGCCTGATCCTGGCCGAGATCGTCAAGGCCAACGGCCTGGAAGCCAAGGCCGACCAGATCAAGGCCGAGATCGAGGACTTCGCCAAGAGCTACGAAGACCCGAAGGAAGTGATGCGCTGGTACTACGGCGACCAGCAACGCCTGGCTGAAATGGAAGCCTACGTGCTCGAAAACAACGTGGTAAATTTCGTGTGCGACAAGGCCAAGGTCACCGACAAGAAGGTGTCCTTCGAGGAACTCACCGCCGAAGGCAACCAGCAGCAAGCTGCCTGAGGTCGGGGATAACCCGCAAGCCCGCTTTCTTCCGCGCCCCGGCGCGGAGGCAAGCGAAAGCGGGCCAGTGTCCCGAGTGACTGATCGCCTTGCGATCCGATGAATCCATGGAGAACCTGCATGACCCGCAATGATTTGCTTGACCGTCTCGCCACCACGCAGGCTTCGGCACTGGAAACCCAGGGCCTGGGGCTGGTGCCGATGGTCGTCGAGCAGTCCGGCCGGGGCGAGCGCGCCTATGACATCTATTCGCGCCTGCTGAAGGAGCGTGTGGTGTTCATGGTGGGCGAGGTCAACGACCAGACCGCCAACCTGGTGGTGGCACAGCTGCTGTTCCTGGAGAGCGAGAACCCCGACAAGGACGTGTCGCTCTACATCAACTCGCCGGGCGGTTCCGTCTCGGCGGGGCTGGCGATCTACGACACCATGCAGTTCATCAAGCCGGACGTGTCCACGCTGTGCATGGGCATGGCGGCGAGCATGGGCGCCTTCCTGCTGGCGGCCGGCGCCAAGGGCAAGCGTTTCGCGCTGCCCAACTCGCGCATCATGATCCACCAGCCGCTGGGCGGCGCGCGCGGCCAGGCCTCGGATATCGAGATCCAGGCGCGCGAGATCCTGTACCTGCGCGAGCGGCTGAACAGCATCCTGTCGGAAGTGACCGGCCAGCCGGTCGAGAAGATTGCACGCGATACCGATCGCGACAACTTCATGAGCGGCGACCAGGCGGTGGACTACGGCCTGGTGGACAAGGTCATCGCCCGCCGCGGCTGATGCCACGGGCCGCCGGCGGCGCAATCCGCAACGGCGGCTATGCCAGCCTGCCGGGAAACCCGCATTGCGCGGAACGTCCTGGCGCGGCAGCATTGCCCAAATGGCGAAGGCTACACCGGAACGAGGCCTTGTGCCTCGTTTTTTGCTTTTGCCCCACAGCTGGGGGAGAGCGCCGGTGAGGCCAATTGTTTTGGCGTATGATGCGTTTAAAGCGTATTGCCGGGGAGCCTTTCGCCCCGCGATGTGCGCAATGCAAAAGTGACTGATTCCTATGGCGGACAAAAAAGGTTCATCCAGCGAAAAGCTTCTCTACTGCTCCTTCTGCGGCAAGAGCCAGCATGAGGTCAAGAAGCTGATCGCGGGCCCCTCGGTGTTCATTTGCGACGAATGCATCGACCTGTGCAACGAGATCATTCGTGACGAAGCCACCGCAACCGAGAAAGACGCCGCCGCGGCCGCGCGCTCGGACCTGCCCACGCCCCACGAAATCCGCGAAAGCCTGGACCAGTATGTGATCGGCCAGGAACAGGCCAAGAAGATCCTGGCGGTCGCGGTCTACAACCACTACAAGCGCCTGAAGCACCTCGGCAAGAAGGACGACGTCGAGCTGTCCAAGAGCAACATCCTGCTGATCGGGCCGACCGGCTCCGGCAAGACGCTGCTCGCGCAGACGCTGGCGCGCCTGCTCAACGTGCCGTTCGTGATCGCTGACGCGACCACGCTGACCGAAGCCGGCTACGTGGGCGAGGACGTCGAGAACATCATCCAGAAGCTGCTGCAGAACTGCAACTACGAAGTCGAGAAGGCGCAGCGCGGCATCGTCTACATCGATGAGATCGACAAGATCTCGCGCAAGTCCGACAACCCGTCGATCACGCGCGACGTGTCGGGCGAGGGCGTGCAGCAGGCGCTGCTGAAGCTGATCGAGGGCACGATGGCCTCGGTGCCGCCGCAGGGTGGCCGCAAGCATCCGAACCAGGACTTCCTGCAGGTCGACACGACCAACATCCTGTTTATCTGCGGCGGCGCGTTCGACGGCCTGGAAAAGGTCATCATGCAGCGCTCGGACAAGACCGGGATCGGCTTTGCCGCGCAGGTCAAGAGCAAGGAAGAGCGCGACGTCAGCGAAGTCCTGCCGCAGACCGAGCCGGAAGACCTGATCAAGTTCGGCCTGATCCCCGAGCTGATCGGCCGCCTGCCGGTGGTCGCCACGCTGTCCAAGCTGGACGAGGCCGCGCTGGTGCAGATCCTGGTCGAGCCCAAGAACGCGCTGGTCAAGCAATACCAGAAGCTGCTGGCGATGGAAGGCGTCGAGCTGGAAATCCGCCCGGGCGCGCTGACCGCGATCGCGCGCAAGGCGATCCGCCGCAAGACCGGCGCCCGCGGCCTGCGTTCGATCCTGGAGCAATCGCTGATGGACGTCATGTATGACCTGCCGAATTACAAGGGCGTGCAAAAGGTGGTGATCGATGAAAATACGATTACCGGGGATGCGCCGCCGCTGCTGATGTACGAAGAGCAGCAGCCGAAAGTGGCAGGCTCCAACTGACGCGAGGGCTGCCAACGGTGGTAAGTGTTTGGAACCACACCGGCAGCCAGGCGAGAAAGCCGTTCGCGTAGAAGCGAGCGGCTTTTTTTGTTTATTTCCACCGACGAGAAGGAGGAAACGCGGGTATGCTGTTTCAGAGGGGCCTGCAAGTGCAGGGAGCGGCATCTCCCTGCCTTGGTGAATCGATTGGCATGTATCTTGTAATCGAATCAGGCGGCCCAATTTACGCCTTAAATGACTGACTTGGGGAAAATGATGTCCGGAACACAACTCCTCCCGGCCGAGCCGATTCGCCTCCCGTTGTTGCCGCTGCGCGACGTGGTGGTGTTTCCGCACATGGTGATCCCGCTGTTCGTGGGACGCCCGAAGTCCATCAAGGCGCTTGAGACTGCGATGGAGGCGGGCAAGAGCATCATGCTCGTAGCCCAGAAGACGGCGGCCAAGGACGAGCCGACCGCCGACGACCTGTATGAGGTCGGCTGCATCGCGAATATCCTGCAAATGCTGAAGCTGCCCGACGGTACCGTGAAGGTGCTGGTCGAAGGCACGCAGCGTGCCAATATCCGCGAGGTGAGCGAGGACGAATCGCACTTCATGTGCGAAGCCGTGCCCGTGCCGCCCGCACCTGGCGAAAGCGCCGAGACCGAGGCCCTGCGCCGCGCGATCGTGTCGCAGTTCGACCAGTACGTGAAGCTCAACAAGAAGATTCCGCCGGAGATCCTGACCTCGCTGTCGGGCATCGACGAGGCAGGGCGCCTGGCTGACACCATCGCCGCGCACCTGCCGATCAAGCTCGAGCAGAAGCAGAAGATCCTGGAGATGGTCAATGTGACCGAGCGCCTGGAAAGCCTGCTGTCGCAACTCGAGGGCGAGATCGACATCCTGCAGGTTGAAAAGCGCATCCGTGGCCGCGTCAAGCGCCAGATGGAGAAGAGCCAGCGCGAGTACTACCTGAACGAGCAGGTCAAGGCCATCCAGAAGGAACTGGGCGAGGGCGAAGAAGGCGCCGACCTGGAAGAGCTCGACAAGCGCATCAAGGCTGCGCGCATGCCGAAGGAAGCCAAGAAGAAGGCCGACGCCGAATTCAAGAAGCTCAAGCTGATGTCGCCGATGTCGGCCGAAGCCACCGTCGTGCGCAACTACATCGACACGCTGGTGAACCTGCCGTGGCGCAAGAAGAGCAAGGTCAACAACGACCTGGCCAACGCCGAGCGCGTGCTGGATGAAGACCACTACGGCCTGGAGAAGGTCAAGGAACGCATTCTCGAGTACCTCGCGGTGCAACAGCGCGTGGACAAGGTGAAGGCGCCGATCCTGTGCCTGGTCGGGCCTCCCGGCGTGGGCAAGACCTCGCTCGGCCAGTCGGTGGCGCGCGCGACGAACCGCAAGTTCGTGCGCATGGCACTGGGTGGCGTGCGTGACGAGGCCGAGATCCGCGGCCACCGCCGTACCTACATCGGTTCGATGCCGGGCAAGATCCTGCAGAGCCTGTCCAAGGTCGGCGTGCGCAATCCGCTCTTCCTGCTCGATGAAATCGACAAGATGGGCATGGACTTCCGCGGCGATCCGTCGTCGGCGCTGCTCGAGGTGCTGGACCCGGAACAGAACCACACGTTCCAGGACCACTACATCGAGGTGGACTTCGACCTGTCCGACGTGATGTTCGTGGCGACGTCGAACTCGCTGAACATCCCGCCGCCGCTGCTCGACCGGATGGAAGTGATCCGCCTGTCGGGTTACACGGAGGAAGAAAAGCTCAACATCGCCACGCGTTACCTGCTGCCGAAGCAGATCAAGAACAATGGTCTGAAGGTTGGCGAGATCGAGGTGACCGATGCTGCGATCCGCGACATCATCCGCTACTACACGCGCGAAGCTGGTGTCCGTTCGCTTGAGCGCGAGGTGTCCAAGATCGCCCGCAAGGCGGTCAAGCTCCTGCTGCTGAAGAAGGAGTCCGGCACGATCAAGGTCGATTCGGAGAACCTCGACAAGTTCCTCGGCGTGCGCAAGTACGACTTCGGCCTGGCCGGCAAGGAAAACCAGGTCGGCCAGGTGACCGGTCTGGCGTGGACGGAAGTGGGTGGCGACCTGCTGACCATCGAAGCCGCGATCATGCCGGGCAAGGGCAACATCACCCGCACCGGTTCGCTGGGCGACGTCATGAAGGAATCGGTCGAGGCCGCGCGTTCGGTGGTGCGTTCGCGGGCACGCCGCCTGGGTATCACGGATGAGATGTTCGAGAAGCGCGACATCCACATCCACGTACCCGAAGGCGCCACGCCCAAGGACGGCCCGTCGGCAGGCGGTGCCATGACCACGGCGCTGGTGTCGGTGCTGACCGGCATCCCGGTGCGCGCGGATGTCGCCATGACCGGCGAGATCACGCTGCGCGGCGAGGTGCTGCCGATCGGTGGCCTCAAGGAGAAGCTGCTGGCGGCCCACCGTGGCGGCATCAAGCTGGTTCTGATCCCGGAGGAAAACGTCAAGGATCTGGCCGAGATCCCCGACAACGTGAAGAACGCCATCGAGATCGTGCCTGTGCGCTGGATCGACAAGGTGCTGGAACTGGCGCTCGAGCGCAAGCCCGAGCCGTTGCCGGAAGAAGATGCCAAGCCCGCTGACGTGGCGGACAAGGCCACGGCCAAGGTGGAGCGTCTGCACCACTGATTGGCTGCGTGAAATGAACGCCGCGGGGCAGCGATGCCCGGCGGCGTTTTTTTATGCGCACGGCCTTGGCAAACTGAAATCTCCTGTATTACACTTGCGCCCTCGCAACGCAAACCACGGCAGCTGCCGCGAGGTGCGAAGCGAAAGCAACCTGCAGGCAGCTTGCCTGCGATGGTCGAACGGGTGCTTAGCTCAGCTGGTAGAGCGGCGCCCTTACAAGGCGTAGGTCGGGGGTTCGAGCCCCTCAGCACCCACCACGTTCCCCATCGCAAGTGCGGTACATATGCGGCAGGAAGCAACCGACAAAGGAGTGGTAGTTCAGTCGGTTAGAATACCGGCCTGTCACGCCGGGGGTCGCGGGTTCGAGTCCCGTCCACTCCGCCAGTTTTATGAAACGCCCGCTTTAGCGGGCGTTTTTCATTTTTGCGGAGTAGAGGAAGCCGCCTGCGCGGCTTCCGGCGGGAGTCGAAGGGCTGCGCTTGCAAGCGCAGCCGCGGCCCGCGGGACGTGGGCGAGTCCCGTCCACTCCGCCAGTTTTATGAAGCGCCCGCTTTCGCGGGCGTTTTTCCTTTCTGCGCCATGTTTCGCGCCCTCCACAAAAGGTCCGCCCCCACCGGCTCCTGCTAGAATCGCGAAGTTTGTCTTTCGTGCCAATCCACTACCCGAATCCGCATGCTTGATTTCGTACGCAACAACCGGCGCCTGATGCTCTTGCTGCTGCTGGTGCTTGTTTTCCCGTCGTTCGTGTTCTTCGGCGTGGAGAGCTACTCGCGCTTCATGGACAGCTCGCACGATGCGGCCAAGGTCGAGGGCCGGGCCATCAGCGTGCAGGAAGTCGACAACGTCGTGCGTGACCAGAGCGAGCGTGCGCGCCAGATCCTCGGCAACAACTACGATCCGCGCCAGTTCGAAGGCCCGGAGGCGCGCAAGGCGGTACTGGACCAGCTGATCCTGCAGCGCGTCATGGCCAATACCGTGGCGCGCGAGCACCTGACCGTGTCGGATGCCAAGCTGCTCGAGGAAATCAGCAACCTGCCGGCGATCGCGCAGCTGCCGCGCAAGGCGGACGGCAAGATCGACGACAAGGCCTATCTGCAGCTGCTGCAGTCGCAGGGCATGACGCCCGAGCAGTTCGATGCCCGCATGCGCTTCGAGTTGGCGACGCAGCAACTGGGCGCCTCGGTGGCCGCCACGGCATTCATGCCCAAGTCGCTGCTCGAGCGCCTGATCGCCGTGCGCGACCAGCAGCGCGATGTGCAGGCACTGGTGTTCAAGCCGGCCAGCTACACCGCCAAGGTGCAGCCCGATGCCGCCGCGCTGAAGGCTTACTATGACAGCCACCAGTCGGCGTTCTCGGTGCCGGAGCAGGCCAAGGTCGAATATCTGGTGCTGTCGGGCGAAGCCCTTGCTGCCGCGCAGGCGGTCACGCCGGAAGAGCTGAAGTCCTACTACGAAAGCAATATCGCGCGCTTCCGTACCGATGAGCAGCGCCGTGCCAGCCATATCCTGATCGTCGCGCCGAAGGATGCACCGGCTGGCGAACGCCAGGCCGCCAAGGACAAGGCGACCAAGCTGCTGGAAGAGCTGCGCAAGCATCCCGAGACCTTTGCCGATGTGGCGAAGAAGCGGTCGCAGGATCCGGGCTCGGCCGAGAAGGGCGGCGACCTCGGCTTCATGGGCCGGGGCGCGCTGGTCAAGCCGTTCGAGGAGGCGATGTACGCGCTCAAGGATGGCCAGATCAGCGACGTGGTCGAGACCGACTACGGTTTCCACATCATCAAGCTGACCGGCATCAAGGCGTCGGAAACCAGGCCGCTTGAAGCCGTGCGCACCGAACTGGAAGCCGAGCTGCGCAAACAGCTGGCCGACAAGAAGTTCGCCGAGCAGGCCGACGCCTTCGGCAACATGGTGTACGAACAGGCTGACAGCCTGAAGCCGGCCGCCGACAAATTCAAGCTGACGATCCAGACCGCCGACAACGTGACGCGCAAGCCGAACCCGGCCCAGGGCGCGCAGAACCCGCTCAACAACGAAAAGGTGCTGAAGGCACTGTTCAGCGAAGAGTCGGTCCAGAAGAAGCGCAATACCGAAGCCGTCCAGGTCGCGCCGAATACGCTGGTCGCGGCCCGCATCGTCGACTATCGCCCGGCCACCGTGCGCAAGTTCGAGGAAGTGGAAGCCAAGGTGCGCGAAGGCTATATCGCCCAGCAGGCTGCGGAACTGGCCCGCAAGGATGGCGAGGCGCGCCTCGAGGCGCTGAAGAAGGCCGACAGCGCCGACGGCTTCGGCGCGGTGCAGACCGTGTCGCGCGCCAAGGCCGATGGCGTGCCGCCGAAGGCGGTCGAGGCAGTGATGCGGGCCGATGCCACCAAGCTGCCCGCGGTAGTTGGCGTTGACCTGGGCGCCGATGGCTATGCCGTCTATCGCATCTCCAAGGTCAGCCAGCCGGCGCAAGCCAACCCGGCGCAACGCCAGGCCGAAGCGCAGCAACTGTCGCAACTCGCCGGCCAGGCTGACCTGCAGGCCTTCTATGAAAGCCTGAAGGCGCGCTCCAAGGTCAAGCTGTTGACGCCGGCGGACAAGCAGGCGCAGAACGCCGAGTAAGGCTGGTAAGGCTGGCACGCGCCACGCCGCGCGCCGCAAGCAAAAAACCCCTGCCATGGAGGCAGGGGTTTTTTGTTGCTGGAAGCTTCGCCGTGATCGTCTCTTATCTCTTAATCGTCTACCTGTCAGCGTTACGCTTGAGCATCGGCTTGAGCTGCGGCCACACCGTCTCCAGCAGTGCCGGCTGCGCCTCGGCGGTGGGGTGGATGCGGTCCGGCTGGAACCAATCCTGCCTGGCCATCACCTTGTCGAGGAAGAACGGCACCAGCCGCACCTTGTATTCGCCGGCCAGCTTCGGATACAGCGAGAAGAACTTTTCGGTGTAGTCCTGGCCATAGTTGGGCGGGATGCGCATGCCGACCAGCAGCACCCCGGCGCCGGCCTTCTGCGCGCTGCTGACGATCTGGCGCAGGTTGGACTCCGTGGTCTGCAGCGGCAGGCCGCGCAGGGCGTCGTTGGCACCCAGCTCCACCACCACGATGGCCGGCTTGTGCCGCGACAACAGGTCCGGCAAGCGAGTCTTGCCGCCGATGGTGGTCTCGCCGCTGATGCTGGCATTGACGACGTTATAATCGAAGCGCTCTTGCCTGAGCCGGTCTTGCAGCAGGGTGACCCAGCCGGTGCCGCGCGTGATGCCGTATTCGGCGGACAGGCTGTCGCCCAGCACCAGCAACGCAGGCGCTGCGGCCTGTGCGGGCTGCATCCCGCCCAACATCGTCAGCGTCGCCGCGGCTGCCAGCAGCAGCCTGCGCCTTTTGTGCCGGATTTCTCCGATCACTCGGATCACTTTATCCATGTCCCCTTCCATTCTTGCCGTCGAGTCCCTTGGAAAGACCGTAGCCGACACGACAGGTTCGCTGACGATTTTGCACGAGGTGTCGTTTTCCGTCACGCCGGGTGAAACGCTGGCCATCGTGGGCGCGTCCGGCTCGGGCAAGTCGACGCTGCTGGGACTGCTGGCCGGGCTGGACCTGCCCAGCGCGGGCACGGTGCGCCTGCATGGGCAGGACCTGTATGCACTGGACGAGGACCAGCGCGCAGCGCTGCGCGGCCGGCATGTCGGCTTTGTGTTCCAGTCGTTCCAGCTGGTGGGGCACCTGACCGCGCTGGAAAACGTGATGCTGCCGCTGGAATTGCGCGGTGAAACGTCGCAGGTGCGCGAGCGCGCGGTGGACATGCTGCAACGCGTCGGCCTGGGAGCGCGCCTGAGCCACTATCCGCGCACGTTGTCGGGCGGCGAGCAGCAGCGCGTGGCGCTGGCACGCGCGTTCGTCGCGCGTCCCGACATCCTGTTTGCCGACGAACCCACCGGCAGCCTCGACACGGCCACCGGCGAGGCGGTGATCGCGCTGATGTTCGCGCTCAACCGCGACGCCGGCTCGACGCTGGTGCTGGTCACGCATGACCGCTCGGTGGCGGCACGCTGTGGGCGCATCCTGACCATCGACGCCGGCCGTGTGGCCAGCGACGAATGGATGGGCGCTGAGGTCTGACGCGCTAGCTGGCGGCGCCTGCCTTCAGGACCGCGCGGGCGCGCTCGATCAGCGCCGCGGTCGAGGCGTCGTGCTGGCCGGTGCCGGCGCCGGTGAGCTCGGCTTCGATCGGCCGCGCGAGGATCTTGCCCAGTTCCACGCCCCACTGGTCGAACGAATTGATCTTCCACACCACGCCCTGCACGAAGGTGCGATGCTCATAGAGCGCGATCAGCGCGCCCAGCACGTGCGGCGTCAGGTCCTCCATCAGCAAGGTATTGCTGGGCCGGTTGCCATCGAACACCATATGGGCGATGCGAACTTCGTCGTTCAGCCCCGCGGCGCGCAGCTCGTCGGCGCTGCGGCCGCGCATCAGCGCCTCGGCCTGCGCAAAGCAGTTGGCGAGCAGCTTGGCGTGATGGCCCGGCAGCCGGCGCGGCGGCACCAGCGGCGCGACGAAATCCACCGGCACCACTTGCGAGCCCTGGTGAATCTGCTGGAAGTAGGCATGCTGGCCGTTGGTGCCGGCCGTGCCCCACACCACCGGCGAGGTATGCGTGCGCACGCGCTGCCCGTCGAGCTGCACCGACTTGCCGTTGCTCTCCATCTCCAGCTGCTGCAGGAATGCGGGGAACAGTTCGAGCGAAGTCGAGTAGGGCGCCATGCAGCTGGTCGGCAGGTGCCAGAAATTGCGGTACCAGATGCCCAGCATGCCGAGGATCACCGGCATGTTGCGCTCCAGCGGCGCGGTGCGGAAGTGCTCGTCCATGGCGTGGCCGCCGGCGAGCAGGTCGGCAAAGGCGTTGAAGCCCACCGCCAGCGTGATCGACAGGCCGACCGACGACCACAGCGAGAAGCGCCCGCCGATCCAGTCCCAGAACTCGAACATGTTGGCGGGATCGATGCCGAACTCGCGCACCGCGTCGGTATTGGTCGAGACCGCGACGAAATGCTTGGCCAGGTCGTTCTCGGCCACCCCGCTGGCGATGAACCAGGCACGCGCGCTGCGCGCATTGGCCATGGTTTCCAGCGTGGTGAAGGTCTTGGAACAGACGATCACCAGCGTACGTTGCGGGTCGAGGCGCACCAGCGTTTCGGCGAGGTCGGTGCCGTCGACATTGGAGACGAAGTGCATGCGCGGGCCGTCGTGGCCATCAGCGTCGGACAGGTGCGACAGCGCGCGGCATACCATGCGCGGCCCGAGGTCGGAGCCGCCGATGCCGATGTTGATCACGTCGGTGATGCGTTCGCCCGTGGCGCCTTTCCATGCGCCGCTGCGCACGCGCTCGGAGAAGTCGCGCATGCGCACCAACACCTGCTGGATGGCCGGCATGACGCGCTCGCCGTCGACCTTGTAGCCATCACCGGCCGTGGCGCGCAGCGCCACATGCAGCGCCGCGCGGTCCTCGGTGGTGTTGATATGCTCGCCGGCAAACATCGCGTCGCGCCGCTGCGGCACACCGGATTCGGCTGCCAGTTGCACCAGCAGCCGCATGGTCTCGGGCGTGATGCGGTTCTTCGAATAGTCGAGATAGAGGCCGGCGGCTTCCAGCGAAAACTGCGCGACGCGCTGCTTGCCATCGGCATCGAACCACTCGCGCATCTGTGCATCGCGAATCGTGTCATGGTGCCGAAGCAGGGCGTTCCAGGCGTGAAGGTCAGTGGGCATGCAGGACAATTCAGGTTGCAGGGGCGCGAGCCGAGTCGCAGACAGGAAGTATAGCGTCAGCAATGTGACCATCCGTGCAGGTCGCCACGCCATATCGTTACCACTTGCAACATAGCATCCGGCGTGCCAGCCAGCTATCGGACGTTGTCTGACGGCCGCGTCGTGACCGGCGCACCGGACGTCACGCGCCGCTCTCCGTGAGCAACCGGTTGAATACGGCGCGCGCGGGCAGGTACAGTTCGCTGGCGGTCACGCCGGCCGGTCCGGTGCCTTGCGTGACGAGGTCGTCCGCCGCCTGGCCGTGGATCCATACCGCCGCCTGCGCGGCCGGCAGCGGCGGCATGCCCTGCGCCAGCAATGCGCCGATCATGCCGGCCAGCACGTCGCCGGTGCCGGCGCTGGCCAGCGCCGCGTTGCCGGTCGGGTTCAGTGTGGCGGGACTGCCGTCCGGCGCTGCGATCACCGATCCCGAGCCCTTCAGCACGACCACCGCCTGCCATTGCCTGGCCAGCGCGGTGGCCGCCGCGATGCGGTCGCGCTGCACGTCCGTCACCGAGGTGCCCATCAGGCGCGCCGCTTCAAGCGGGTGCGGCGTCATCACGCAGGGTGCGCGGGCGGCGGCCAGCGCGCCGGCATGGGCGGGATCGGCAGCGAGCAGGTTGAGCGCATCCGCGTCGAGCACCGTCGGCACCGGCGTCGTGGCTAGTGCCTGCAGCAGCCGCGCGAAGTGTCGCTGCGCCGTGGCGTCGGTGCCAAGCCCGGGGCCGATCACTAGTGCCGACATTGCGCCCGGCGCCAGGCCGTCCAGCGCATGCAGCATCAGTTCCGGATGCACCGGGTCGAGCAGCGGCGCCGGCTGCGCCAGAAAGCCGATATGGACCTTGCCCGCGCCCAGGAACTGCGCGGCACGGGCACCGAGCAAGGGCGCGCCCGTCATGCCGTGGTTGCCGCCGATCACCGCCAGCGAGCCATGCGTGCCCTTGTTGCCGGCATGGTGCCGTCGCGGCAGCGCTGCGCCGAACAGCGCCGTGCCGTTGGCCATTGCATGCGGCGGTTCCGCGGGAGGATAGTCGAGGCCGATCGGCGCGATGTCGACGGCGCCGGCACAATCGCGGCCATCCAGCGTCAGCAGGCCGGGCTTGGCGGCAATGAAGGTCAGCGTGCGGCGGGCGCGGATCGCCGGTGCGCCCGCACCGGTATCGGCGAACAGCCCGCTGGGAATGTCGAGCGCGAATACCGGCAGCCCGCTGCGGTTAACCTGCTCGATCCACCACGCCATGGCGCCGCTGGCCGCGCGGTTCAGCCCGATGCCGAGCAGGCCGTCGACGATGGCGGCGGCCTGTGGCGGCCACTCCGGTGCGGGATCCGATGCGGATGCCGGCATCTCCCCGGCTTCTCGGATCGGCACGCCGGCCGCCTGCGCCTGCTGCCACGCGATCGCCGCATCGGCCGGCAGCCGGGCCGGGTTCGCCGCGATCCATACCTGCACCGTGCGGCCCGCGCCGTGCAGCAGCGTCGCGGCCACCAGTGCGTCGCCACCGTTGTTGCCCGGCCCGGCAAGAAATAACAATGGACCCGCCGGCGCATGCCGCGCCAGCCAGTCCGCGGCGGCAGCGCCGGCGCGCGACATCAGCGTGAACGAAGGCAGTCGTGCGAATGCGGCATTCTCGATGCGGCGGATGGCGGCGACGTCGTACAGCGGCACAGCCAAGGGCGAGGCGGCGTCGAGCTCGAACCAGCCGTCGCCCTGGTCTTGCGGCGCGGCGGTGGAAGTGGCAGGGTGGCTCATGGTGGCTATCCGGCGGGGCCAAGGCCATAGCGGTCCGGCAGCAGTCCCTCCATGTCGATGTCGGGCCCGCGTGCCGCGCCGGCGCTGGCGGCGATCTGGTCAGCCGCAATCTTGCCTGATCCGCAGCTCATCGCCCAGCCCGTCGAGCCGTGGCCGAGGTTAAGGAACAGGCCGGGCACGGCGGTGGGGCCGATCAGCGGCGGTCCGTCCGGCAGCATCGGGCGCGCACCGGCCCATTGCGTGGCTTCCTGGTAGTTGCCCGCCACCGGGAACCAGTCGCGCGCTACCTTGACCAGTGTGCGCAGCGCGGCGGGGCGCAGGTCGAGCCGGCGCGAACCCAGCTCGGCCGTGCCGGCGACGCGCATGCGGTTGCCCAGCCGCGTGATCGCGATCTTGTACGACTCGTCCATCAGCGCGCCCAGCGGCGCCTGCAGTTCGTCGCGCACCAGCAGCGTGATCGAGTATCCCTTGACCGGATACAGCGGCACGCGCAGGCCCAGCGGCCGCAGCAGCGGGACACTGTCGACCCCGGCGGCGACCAGCACGCGGTCGGCGGCCAGCACCAGCGCGCTCTCGCTCTTGCCGTGCGCGAGTTCGACCTGCAGCTTGCCACGCTGGTCTGGCCGGATGCGCGCTACCTGAGCTTCGAAGCGAAATGCGACCCCCGCCGCCTCGGCATGCCGGTGCAGCGCGCGCACGAACATCGGGCAGTTGCCGGACTCATCCTCGGGCAGGTGCAGGCCGCCGGCCAGCGGCGTATCGGCCGCCAGGCCGGGTTCGATGCGCCGGCATTCCTGCGCGCTGACCAGCCGGTGCGGCACATTGTTCTCGCGCAGCAGCGCCACCGCGGGGCCTGCCACGTCCAGGTCGCGCGCGGTGCGGAACAGCTGCAGGTAGCCTTGCGACTGCTCGTAGTCGATCTCCAGTTCACTGCGCAGCCGGTGCAGGCAGGCGCGGCTGTAGAACGCCAGCCGCTGCATGCGCAGCTTGTTGGCACGGTAGCGTTCCAGATCGCATTCGCGCAGCCAGCGCGCGATCCAGCGCCACATCGCCGGGTCCGCCGACGGGCGGAACACCACCGGCGCCTCGCGCGCGAACAGCGTGCGCAGCACCTTGCCCGGCATGCCCGGCGCCGCCCACGGCGTGACATAGCCCGGCGCGATCATGCCGGCATTGCCGAAGCTGGTTTCCTGCGCGGGCGCGGCGCGCCGCTCCAGCACGGTCACGTCGAAACCGGCCTGGCGCAGGTACCACGCGGAACAGACGCCGATTACGCCGGCGCCGATGACAATCACATGCATGCGGTCAGCGGCCTCCGCCCAGCGCAGCGGCGCACGAGCGGCGCCGGGCCCATGCTATTTGACCTCCTGCTGCATGACCAGGTCAGGCAGCCACGTCACCACCTGCGGCCAGATCGTGATGATGCCGATGGCGACCACCATCATCATGAAGAACGGCAGCGAGACCCGGGCGATATAGTTGCTGTCCTTGCCGGTCATGCTCTGCAGCACGAACAGGTTGAACCCCACCGGCGGCGTCACCTCGGCGATCTCCACCAGCAGCACGATGAAGATGCCGAACCAGACCAGGTCGAACCCGGCCGCCTGCACCATCGGCAGCACCGTGGCAGTCGTCAGCGCGATCATCGAGATGCCGTCCAGCGCGGTGCCGAGCACGATGTAGATCACCGTCAGCACCGCGATCAGCGCCCACGGCGACAGTTGCAGCGCCGCCACCCACTCGGCCAGTGCGCGCGGGATGCCGGTAAAGCTCATCGTCACCGACAGGAACGAGGTGGCGCCGAGCACGAACATGATCATCGCGGTCAGCCGCGTCGCCGACATCAGGCTGTCCCAGAACGCCGCGCGCGTCAGCGAGCCGCCCGCCCACGCCAGCCCCAGCGACGCCACCACGCCGTAAGCCGCCGCTTCGGTCGCGGTGGCATAACCGGTGACCATCACCCACGCGATAAAGGCGATCAGCACGATGCACGGCAGCAGCTGACGGATCGACGCCAGCCGCGCGTGCCAGTCGAAGCGGTCTGGCGCCGGGGTCTTGTCCGGGTTGGCCAGCGCCCAGACAACGATATAGCCGGAGAACAGCAGCATCAGCATCAGCCCGGGGATAAAGCCGGCCAGGAACACGCGGATGATCGACACGTCCGCCGACACCGCATACACCACCATCGTGATCGACGGCGGGATCAGGATGCCCAGCGTGCCCGCGCAAGACAGCGAGCCGAGCGTGGTGCGCTCGTCATAGCCGCGCCGCGTCAGCTCCGGCAACGCGGACTTGGCGATGGTGGCGCACGTCGCCGCAGACGATCCCGACACCGAGCCGAAGATGCCGCAACCCAGGATGTTAACGTGCATCAGCCGCCCTGGCAGCCAGTTCAACCACGGCGAAAGCCCGGTGAACATCTGCTCCGACAGCTTGGTGCGGAACAGGATCTCGCCCATCCAGACAAAGAGCGGCAGCGAGGCCAGCGTGTACGACGCACTCGACGACCACCACGCGTTGGCCAGGCTCACCAGCGCCTCGCGGTCGGAGAAGACCACCAGCCCGATCCACGACGTGACCGCGATGGCCACCGGGATCCACGCGCCGATCGCCAGGAAGACGATCAGCACCAGCAGCAGGACCAATGCAACCAGGACTGTGCTCATCAGACCGTCTCCCCGAAATCGCCGGCGGCGAGCCTGGCTTCCTGCGCGAGCCGGTAGCGCGGCTTCTGCCGGCGCAGCACGCGCAGCCATTCGTCGGCCACCGCCAGCAGGAAGCCGATGATGCCCACCACCGCGAAGCTCTGCGGAATCCACAGCGGGATCACGATCTGTCCCTGCGAGACATCGCCGATGTCCCAGCTTTGCCAGGCGAAGGTGCCGAGTGCCCATGCCGCGTAGGCGGCAAACGCCAGGCAGACGGTCAGCGAGACCACCTCCAGCACCCAGCGCAGGCGTGGGCCGACGGCTTCGAGCAGCATTTCCACGCGCACGATGCCGCCGTGCTGGAAAGTCTGGCCCAGGACGAGAAAGGCCGAGGCCGCGCACAGCCACGCGACGATATCGTCGCCGCCCTTGAAGATCACCGCGGTCTCGCGCGACAGCGACATCAGGATCATGATCACGCAGACGGCGAAAATGCAGAGCGCGCCGAGCGCGGCGAACAGGTCGAGCAGACGGTCGAGCCAGCGCTTGGGGAGTGGGGTAGTCGGCATGATGGCAGCGTCAGGAAGGAAGGAATTCCCGCCATGCCAGCCTGCGCGGCCTGGCGGGAAGGCTGCGGTACGGGCTTGCTTGCTTACTTGCGATAAGCGTTGAGGATGGCCTTCCCGTCATCGCCCGCGGTCTTGGCCCAGTCGTCCACCATGGTCTGGCCGACCTTCTGCATGTCGGCCTTGAGCTGCGGCGAGGGCGCCTGCACCGTCATGCCGTTCTTCGACAAGGTGGCCAGGTACTCCCTGGTCTTCTGCTCCGAGACCTGCCAGCCGCGCTTCTCGGCGTCGGCGACGGCCTTGAGCAGCGCGTCCTGCGTGGGCTTGTCCAGCGCCGCGAAGGCCTTCTTGCTGACCACCAGCATGTTCTTGGGCAGCCACGCATCCACGGTGTAGAAGTACTTCACGCTTTCCCACACCTTGGTGTCGACCCCTGTCGCCCCCGACGACATGAACGAATTGACCGTGCCGGTGGCCAGCGCCTGCGCCAGGTCGGCCGCCTGGATCGTCACCGGCTGCGCGCTGACCAGTTCGGCGATGCGCGAGGTGGCCGGGTTGTAGGCCCGCCACTTCAGTCCCTTCATGTCGGCGGCCGAGTTGATCGGCTTGTTGGCGTAGATGCCCTGGGGCGGCCATGCCACCGCATAGAGCAGCTTGATGCCCTGCTTGTCGAGCACCTTCTCTGTGACCGGGCGCGAGGCCTGCCACAGCCTGTAGGCATCGCCATAACTGGTGGCCAGGAATGGCACCGAATCCACGCCGAACACCGGATTCTCGTTGGCCAGCAGCGACATCAGGATCTCGCCCATCTGCACCTGGCCGGTCTGCACGCCGCGCTTGATCTCGTTGGCCTTGAGCAGCGAGCCATTGGGATGCAGCACGATCTTGAGCTTGCCGCCGGTCGCCTTGTCGACGTCGTTGGCCATCTGCTGCAGGTTTTCCGTATGCAGGTTGCTCGCCGGGTAGCCGGTGGGCAGGTCCCACTTGATATCCGCCTGTACCGTCATGGCGGCCAGCGCCAGGCCAGCCGCAACGATTGCCTTGACTCGCATCTCGATCTCTCCTGGTGTGCGCTCGGGGGCGCGGTTGTACAGCTTGTCTGCGTACTACCTGGTGCCTTGCGCGGCGGGCCGCGGTCGGCGCAAGATCAACAGCGCGGCGGCGGTCTCAGTCGTCGCGCGAAGACGGTTGCACGATCCGTTCCAATGCAAGCGCCGTGCCCAGCAGTCCGGCATCGCGCATCGGGCCGTGCGACAGCATCAGCCCGACCGGCAGTTCGTCCGGCGCATGGCAGGGCATCGAGATCGAGCAGCCGTCGAAGAAGTTGAAGGCCGAGGTATTGCGCAACAGCAGGGCATTGACGCGGAAGAACTGCGCGTCATCGGTGCGCAGCGGGGCGATCTCGGGCGCAACCATCGGCACGGTCGGGCACACCACGGCGTCGAAGCGGGCCAGGCGCGCTTCCATGCGGGCGATCCAGTCGAGGCGGGCGCGGCCCAGGTCGATATAGTCGGCGGCGCTGACCGTTGCGCCGCGGTCGATGCGCGACGCCACGCGCGGGTCGTACAGCTCGCGCTTGCCGGCCAGTACATGGCGGTGGATGGCATAGGCCTCGGGCGCGCTGAAGCCGCCCTGTGCGTTCAGGGCGGCGAGCTCGCCAAGCTCGGGCAGGTCGACGTGTTCCAGCTGCACGCCGGCGGCCGACAGCCGGCCGAGTGCGCGGTCGAAGGCGCGGGCCACGACGGGGTCGAGGTCGTCCAGCAGGTACTGGCGCGGAATTGCCAGCCGCGTCGCCGTCGGGCTGGTGACACGCGGCAGCACCGCCTGGTCGGCGATCACGGCATCGACCGCGACGCAGTCGCCGACCGTGCGCGCCATGGCGCACGCGGTGTCGAGCGTATACGACAACGGGAAGGCGCCGGTCAGCGGCACGCGCCGGGCAGTCGGCTTGAAACCGGTGATGCCGCACAGCGCGGCCGGGATGCGGATCGAGCCGCCGGTATCGCTGCCGAGCGCGGCGACCGCCAGCCCGAGCGCCACCGACACTGCCGCGCCCGACGACGACCCGCCGGGAATGCGCGGCGTGCCGGGCTCGCTGGCCGGGTTGGCCGGCGTGCCGTAGTGGGGATTGATGCCGACGCCGGAGAAGGCGAACTCCGTCATATTGGTGCGGCCGACGAGGGCGGCGCCCGCCTGGCGCAGGCGCGCCACCACGGTCGCGTCCGCCGTCGCCGGGGCGGCATCGCGGCGCACGACCGAGGCTGCGCGCGTGACTTCTCCGGCGATGTCATAGAGGTCTTTCACCGAGACCGGCAGGCCGGCCAGCGGGTGCAGCGTCTTGCCGGCACCGCTGGCGGCATCGGCGGCGCGGGCAACCTGGGCGGCAGCCTCGAACGTGCTGTGCAGGAACACCGCCTCGGCGGCGGGCCCGGCTGCCGCGGCGGCGGCCTGCTCGAGGATCGCCGCGCGGCTGGTGGCGCCCTCGCGCAGGCGGGTGTTCAGGGTATCGAGATCGGGAAGCATGGATGGCATGGGCGCGGGGTTGCGGTACCGGGGGTGGTGACCATGCTCATAATTCGGGAATCAAGTGTCAAGCTAAAAATGCCGAATGGCGCGCATAAGCGCCGCCTGCCGTGCATGGCAGGCGAGATTCGGCCCGGTGTCGGCCCGGCGGTCGCACATGCCGCATGGGCGATAAATTGCGTAAAGTGATGCATAAGCATTATCACGAATCCGTGTAGCACGGAGCCGTCGTGATGGCGCAGTGCAAAATCCCGCCCTCGGCAAGGTACAATAGCGGTTTCCCGCCAGCCGGACACCCCATGCAGCGGTGCCGGCCAAGCAGCAGCCATACCCAGCCATTACCCAGGCCTTCCCGGCCTTACTACACGCCTCCCGACCGCTACGATCATGGCGCATTTCTCGTGCTTCCCCGGCGCTTTGGCGCTTTCCGCCTTCCGTCAGCAACGCCTGCTTACCGCCCTGCGGCAAATCGATGCCGATATCGAATCGGTGCACGGCCAGTTCCTGCATTTTGTTGACGCGCAGACGCCGCTGTCGGCCGACGACCAGTCGCGCGTGGCGGCGCTGCTGACCTATGGCGCACCGTTCGCCGAGCAGCCCGAGGGCGACCGCTTCGTCGTGATCCCGCGCTTCGGCACGATCTCGCCGTGGGCCAGCAAGGCCACCGACATCGCCCATAACTGCGGCCTGACGCATATCCACCGCATCGAGCGCGGCATCGAGATCACCGTGATCTGCAAGAAGGGCCTGCTGCGCGGCCGCAAGTCGCTGGACGCGGACACCCGCGCCGCCGTCGCCGCGCACCTGTTCGACCGCATGACCGAGACCGTGGTGGCCTCGCGCGACGATGCCGCCGGCCTGTTCCAGGAACTGCCGGCCAAGCCGCTGCGCTTCATCGACATCTCCGCCGGCCGCAGCGCGCTGGCCGCGGCCAACGTCGAGATGGGCCTGGCGCTGTCCGAGGACGAGATCGACTACCTGGTCGACGCCTACGGCAAGCTGGAGCGCAACCCGACCGACGTCGAGCTGATGATGTTCGCGCAGGCCAACAGCGAACACTGCCGCCACAAGATTTTCAACGCCACCTGGACCATCGACGGCGTGCAGCAGGACAAGTCGCTGTTCGCGATGATCCGCAATACGCACGAGCTCAATCCGCAGGGCTCGATCGTGGCCTATTCGGACAACTCGGCGGTGATGGAAGGCGACGTGGCCGAGCGCTGGTTCCCGCGCGGCGACAGCCACAAGTACGGCCGCCACGAGGCGCTGACGCACACGCTGATGAAGGTGGAGACGCACAACCACCCGACCGCGATCTCGCCGTTCCCGGGTGCCTCGACCGGCGCCGGCGGTGAAATCCGCGACGAAGGCGCGACTGGCCGCGGCGCCAAGCCCAAGGCCGGCCTGACCGGCTTCACGGTGTCCAACCTGATGCTGCCCGAGGCGGTGGAGTCCTGGGAAAACGACCGCGACGCCGCCCAGCCGGTGGCGCACCGCAACCCCGACGACAAGCCTGGCGTGACCGGCAAGCCGGACCGCATCGCCTCGCCGCTGCAGATCATGATCGACGGCCCGCTCGGCGGCGCCGCGTTCAACAATGAATTCGGCCGCGCCAACCTGGGTGGCTACTTCCGCGTCTACGAGCAGAACGTCGGCGGCACCGTGCGCGGCTACCACAAGCCGATCATGATCGCCGGCGGCATTGGCAATATCGATGCCTCGCACACGCACAAGAACCCGCTGCCGGCCGGCACGCTGCTGATCCAGCTGGGCGGCCCGGGCATGCGCATCGGCATGGGCGGCGGCGCCGCCAGCTCGATGGCAACCGGCACCAACACCGCCGACCTGGACTTCGACTCGGTCCAGCGCGGCAACCCAGAGATGGAGCGCCGCGCGCAGGAAGTGATCAACGCGTGCTGGCAGCTTGGCGACGCCAACCCGATCCTCTCGATCCACGACGTCGGTGCTGGCGGCATCTCCAACGCCTTCCCTGAACTGGTGGACGGCGCCGACCGTGGCGCGCGCTTCGACCTGCGCCAGGTGCACCTGGAAGAGTCCGGCCTGTCGCCGGCGGAAATCTGGTGCAACGAGTCGCAGGAGCGCTATGTGCTGGCGATCGCGCCGGACAGCTTCCCGCAGTTCCAGGCCATGTGCGAGCGCGAACGTTCGCCATTCGCCGTGGTCGGCATCGCCACCGAGGAAAAGCAGCTGCAACTGGTCGATGCCAGCGTCGACGCTGCGCTCAAGGAGCACTACGCCGTCAACATGCCGATGGACGTGCTGCTGGGCAAGCCGCCGCGCATGCACCGCGACGTCAAGCGCGTCGAGCAGCCGTTGCCGGCGGTGGACGTGACCAGCATTAGCCTGGAGCAGGCCGTGCGCGACGTGCTGCGTCATCCGACCGTGGCCAGCAAGTCGTTCCTGATCTCGATCGGCGACCGCACCGTGGGCGGCATGAACGCACGCGACCAGATGGTCGGTCCGTGGCAGGTGCCGGTGGCCGACGTGGCCGTGACCACGCTGGACTACAAGGGCAATGCCGGCGAGGCGATGACCATGGGCGAGCGCACGCCGCTGGCCGTGATCGATGCACCGGCCTCGGGCCGCATGGCGATCGGCGAGGCGCTGACCAACCTGGCGGCCGCACCGGTCAAGGAGCTGGGCAAGGTCAAGCTGTCGGCCAACTGGATGGCTGCCTGCGGCGTCGAAGGTGAAGATGCAAAGCTGTACGACACCGTGCATGCCGTCGGCATGGAGCTGTGCCCGGCGCTGGGCATCAGCATCCCGGTGGGCAAGGATTCGCTGTCGATGCGCACCAAGTGGCAGGACGAGGGCGTCGACAAGGAAGTGGTGGCCCCGGTATCGCTGATCATCTCGGCCTTTGCCGCGGTGGACGACGTCAACCGCACGCTGACGCCGCAACTGCGCACCGACGCCGGCGACACCGTGCTGATCGCCGTCGACCTGAGCCGCGGCAAGAACCGCATGGGCGGCAGCATCCTGGCGCAGGTCACGCAGCAGGTGGGCGACAGCGCGCCGGACGTCGACAGCGCTGAAGACCTGAAGAACTTCTTCAACGTCATCCAGCGCCTGAACCGCGAGGGCAAGCTGCTGGCCTACCATGACCGTTCCGATGGCGGCTTCATCGCCACGCTGGCCGAGATGGCCTTTGCCGGCCACTGCGGCGTGTCGCTGAACGTCGACATGCTGGCGCTCGATCCGCAGCAGGAACAGGACTACGGCGACGCCAAGAACTGGGCCCAGCAGATCGCCGAGCGCCGCAACGACCAGACCCTGCGCGCACTGTTCTCGGAAGAACTGGGCGCGGTGGTGCAGGTGCGCCTGCAGGACCGCGACGCGGTCTTCGCGGTGCTGCGCGAGGCTGGCCTGTCCGCATGCAGTCACGTGGTCGGCAAGCCCAACACCACCGACCAGGTCGAGATCTACCGCGATGCCAAGAAGGTGTTCGGCGCGTCGCGCACGGACCTGCAGCGCAACTGGAGCGAGGTCAGCTGGCGCATCGCGCGCCTGCGCGACAACCCGGCCTGCGCCGACAGCGAGTATGACCGCCTGCTGGACGCCGCCGATCCGGGCATCAGCCCGGTGCTGACGTTCGATCCGGCGGAGGACATCGCCGCGCCGTTCATCGCTACCGGCGCGCGTCCGCGCGTGGCGATCCTGCGGGAGCAGGGCGTCAACTCGCAGATCGAGATGGCCTACAGCATGGATCGTGCGGGCTTCGATACGCATGATGTGCATATGAGCGACCTGATCGCCGGGCGTGCCAACCTGGCGGATTTCACGGGCTTTGTTGCCTGCGGCGGCTTCAGCTACGGCGACGTGCTGGGCGCGGGCGAGGGCTGGGCCAAGACCATCCTGTTCAATGCGCAGATGGCCGAGCAGTTCGCGGCGTTCTTCAATCGCGAGGACACGTTTGCGCTGGGCGTCTGCAATGGTTGCCAGATGATGAGCAACCTGGCGCCGATCATTCCGGGGGCGGGGGCGTGGCCGCAGTTCACGCGTAACCAGTCGGAGCAGTACGAGGCGCGTTATGTCACGGTGGAGGTGCAGTCGTCGCCGTCGATCTTCTTTGCTGGCATGGAAGGTAGCCGCATTCCTATCGTGGTTGCGCACGGTGAAGGGTATGCGGACTTTTCGCAGCAGGGGAATATCGGCGAGGCCAACGTTGCGCTGCGTTTCGTCGACAACTACGGCGCGGTGACGCAGAGCTATCCGTTGAATCCGAATGGTTCGCCTGAGGGCATCACCTCGGTGACTACTGTCGATGGGCGCTTTACCGTGCTGATGCCGCATCCTGAGCGTGTGTTCCGTGCTGCCACGATGAGCTGGGCGCCGGATGCTTGGAAGCAGGTTGGCGATGGTGGTAGCCCGTGGATGCGGATGTTCAGGAATGCCAGGAAGTGGGTGGGGTAAGGCTTGGGATCTGTCTTGCGCCTAGGGACCTCGCGGTTGGTGACATGCTGTCGGGCTTTTGAAGCGCTTTGTCGCAGTTGGTGGCATGCTGTTGGCCGTTGAAGCGCCTAGTTCCGCCCTCCTGGGCGGGTCACTTTTTGGCCGAGCGCCAAAAAGTAACCAAAAAACGCGTCGCCTGAGCGGCTGGCTATCAAGTTGGCGGCGTGGGTGGTTCGGGCGGCGGTGATTTCCGTTTTGGCTTGGGTGGCCGTTCGAGCCTGCTAACGCCAGGTGAGTTAGGGATAGTGCCTGGCGTTAATCGACTATTGAACGATCCCCATGCCGGGCGTAGGCCGCCTGCTGCATGCCGTATCGGTGGGACGCCTTCGGCTGCGCTACGCGCGGGCCCTAAGGTGGCTGGGCGGCTGATTTCGACTTGGTCACCAACAGCGCCCTGCGAGCGTAGCGACGCAGGTCCGTGCCCGAGAATTTCACCGGCGAGACTGAGCCGCGCGCAGCGCAGCCGTAGGCGATGACGCGATCCCCCTGGTAGCAGGCGGCCTACGCCCGTCCTGGGGATGGTTCAAAAGTGGGGATTCGCCAGGCACCCACACTCACTCACCTGGCGTAGCAGGCTGGCATCGCGACCACGCTTCACTGAGACCAACGCCGCCCATATAGCCAGAAGCGCCAAATTGGCTCAGCCAGCCGCAGGCGACGCGCTTTTTGGTTACTTTTTGTCGCTCGGACAAAAAGTGACCCGCCCAGCAGGGCGGAACCAGGCGCTTCAACGGCCGACAGCATGTCACCAACAGCGACAGCGACGCAGCAACGGCCGATAACATGTCACCATCAGCGACAGCGACGCATCAACGGCCGACAGCATGTCACCAGCTGCGAGGACCGTCGATAATCTACTAAAGCCGATTCACCCCAAAACCTACGCCATCAACCTAGAACTCCAAGACGCATACGCATAAGTCAACATCCGCCCCGATTCAAATCCAGGTGCAGGCTTGATTTCACCCCGAGCCTCCTTGTACGCCACCACGGCATGCAGGATCTTCTCGGGCGCATAACGGTCACGCAGGGGAAGGTAGGGGTGGAGCTGGCGCCAGCCAGGGGCGGCGCCGTCCAGAGTCGTCCAGGCCAGCGCGCAATAGCACATGCCCCGGGACGTGAGATGCCACAGTTGCCAGTAGGGGGCGGTCGTCTCCACACGCTGCATCGTTCAACCTTGCAGGACCGGTGGGGGCGACCGGTCCGTGATTACTGGATTTTCGCCTTGTCCTTCAGCGACTTCATCATGGCCTGGAACTGCTCGCGCTGCCAGTTCTGGTCACCCATCAGCATCTGCATCAGCTGCGGCTTGACCTCTTCGAATGACGGGATCTTCGCTTCACGCACGTCGACCAGCTCGATGATGTGCCAGCCGAACTGCGTCTTGACCGGCGTATCGGTCATCTGGCCCTTCTTCAGGCCGGTCATGGCCGCCGAGAACTCCGGCACGTAGCTGCCGCTGTTGGCCCAGTCCAGGTCGCCACCGTTGGCAGCCGAGCCCGGGTCCTTCGAGGCGGCCTTGGCTTGGTCTTCGAACTTGGCGCCGCCCTTGATCTTGGCGATGATCGCCTTGGCGTCGGCTTCCTTCTCCACCAGGATATGGCGGGCATGGTATTCCTTGCCATTTCCGAATTGCGACTTGATCTTGTCGTACTGCTTGCGCAGCTCGGCGTCGCTGGCGCCGTGGGTCTTGACGTAGTCCTCAAATACCGCGCCGGCCAGCACGTTCAGGCGTGCCTGTTCCAGTTGCTCCTGCACGTCGTCGCGCTGGGTCAGGCCGCGCTTGTTGGCTTCCTGCACGAGTAGTTCGCGGTCGATCAGCATGTCGCGGCCACGCTTGCGCAGCTCCGGATTGTCGGGCTGGCCGGTGCCGGCGATCAACTTGTCCAGCTTTGTCGACGGAATGGCCTTGCCATTCACGACGGCGGCATTCTGGGCGATGGCCGGCAAGCTGCCAGCTGCAAGCACAGCCGCCAGGCTGAACGAGAGGACGGTGGTCTTCATGGAATCTGGTCTGAGAGTTGCTGAAAGAAGCGCGCTCATGCGCGCGATTGGTACTCTTGGTCGGTGTACGCAGTCACGGCCAAGGCGTGGATCTGCGCGGGGAACAGACTGCGCAGCGCATCATACACCATGCGGTGTCGCGCAACCCGGCTGTGACCTGCAAAGCGCTCGCTGACGATTGTCACGTCGTAATGTCCGCCTCCGGATGCGGCGCCGGCATGTCCGGCGTGCAGTGCGCTGTCGTCGCGCACGGCCAGGTAGCTGGGGGCGAGCGCTTCGCGCAGCAGTGCCTCGATCGTGGCGGGATTGGCTGCCATCGGTAGTTTCCTTATCGGGGATAAAACGGCAGAAGCGTCAGTCCTGGCTGTTCTCGGGCATGTGCCGCGACAGCCAGACGCTCTGCGCGACGATGAACACCAGCATCAGCCCCATGCTGCCGAACAGCTTGAAGTTGACCCAGACGTCGGTGGAAAACTGATAGGCCACGTAGAGGTTCAGCACACCCATGGCCGCGAAGAACCCGGCCCAGGCGGCATTCAGGCGCGCCCACACCGGATCGGGCAGGGTGACCTGCTTTTCCATCATGGCGCGGATCAGGTTCTTGCGCCAGACCATCGCCGAGCCCAGTAGTGCCACGGCGAACATCCAGTAGAGCACCGTCGGCTTCCACTTGATGAAGGTTTCGTTGTGCAGCACCAGCGTGGCGCCGCCGAATACGGCGATGATCAGCAGGCTGACCCACTGCATCGGCTCGACCTTGCGGTGGCGAAACCAGACCCAGCCGATCTGCACCACCGTGGCGGCAATGGCCACGGCAGTGGCGGTGTAAATGTCGGCCAGCTTGAAGGCGGCGAAAAACAGGATGACCGGGAACAGGTCGAACAGGAATTTCATGCGGTACCAGGTTGTTGCCGGCCCGATGGCCGGCGCTTGTCAGCGCTGCGGGTCGCGCCGGGGTTCGTTGCCGCTGCCGGCATCGTGGGCATGATCCGCCTCACGCTGCGCCGGGTCGCGATCGTCGAATTTTAACGCAGCCGAGTTGATGCAATAGCGCAGGCCGGTCGGGGCCGGCCCGTCCTCGAACACATGGCCCAGGTGGCTGCCGCATTCCTTGCAGCGGACTTCCACCCGCACCATGCCGTGGGTGTGGTCGGCATGTTCGGCAATGACCTCGCCGTTGATGGGGCGGAAATAGCTGGGCCAGCCGCAGCCGGCATCGAACTTGGTGGCGGACTCGAACAGCGGCGTGCCGCAGCCGACGCAGTTGTAGATGCCGCGTTCCCAGTGATCCCAGTAGCGGCCGGTGAAGGGGCGCTCGGTCGCGGCTTCGCGCGTCACACGGTATTCGATGTCGGAGAGCTGGTCGCGCCACTCGGCGTCGGTCTTGGTGGTGGTCATTGTCGTTTCCTCACGGTCTTGCCCGGGATATTGGCCTCGGAACTTCTGGCCTCGGAACTCCTGGCCCCGGAACCTTCGTTGGTCGGCGCACTGGCGCGAACCTTACACCGGATGGCGCCGGCGTGCAGGCTCGGGCACATGAGCAATCCGGTCACGACGAGCAGCTGACTTCCAGCCCGGCGGCCCAGTCGGGCGGCAGCGCGGCATAGTGGTCGGCCTCGGGCTGCTCGTCGAAGGGGCGCGACAGCACCGCCAGCAGGCGCCCAGTTTCGCTGAAATCCTTTTCTCGTGCGTGCCGGATCGCGGTCTCGGCCAGGTGATTGCGCAGCACGTATTTGGGGTTCACCGCCAGCATTTCCAGCTCGCGCGCGGCGTCGTCCGATTGCTCCGCACGCAGCCGCGCGCGGTAGTCGACGGCCCAGGCGTCGAAGGCCGCGCGGTCCAGGAACAGGTCGCGCACCGGCGCATCGCGCGAGGCATCGTGCGACGAGATGCCGCACAGCTTGCGCCAGAACAGCGTGTAGTCGACGCGCTGACCGTGCAGCAGCTGGAACAGGCTGGTCAGCAGGGGCTCGTCAACCTTGTCATCGCCGCCGGCCGGCGGGCGCAGGCCAAGCTTGGCACGGTAGTGGCGGAAGAAGGCGGCAGCATAGCGGTCGCGGAACGGATCGAGCGCCGTGCGCGCCGATTCGATGGCGGCATCGCGGGCGCCTTCCTTGTCGGCGTCCACCGCCGGCAGCCACAGCGGCAGCAGCGCCTGTGCCAGGCAGTGCAAATTCCAGAATGCCACCTGCGGCTGCTGGCTGTAGGCGTAGCGGCCCTGCGTATCGGAGTGGTTGCAGATATGGTTGGCGTCGAATGCATCGAGGAAGCCGAACGGGCCGTAGTCGATGGTCAGTCCCAGGATCGACATATTGTCGGTGTTCATCACCCCGTGACAGAAGCCGATGGCCTGCCAGTGCGCGACCAGGTCGGCAGTGCGCAGCGAGACTTCGCGCAGCAGCGCCTGGTATGGCTGTGCCTCGTCGCGCAACGCCGGCATGAAGTTGTCGATGACGAAGTCTGCCAGCTGGCGCAGCGAGGCCACGTCGTCATGCGCGGCGAAATGCTCGAAATGCCCGAAGCGGATAAAGGTCGGCGCCAGGCGCGTGACCACCGCCGAGGTCTCGATGGTTTCGCGCCGCACCGGTGCATCCGAGCCGACGATGCTGAGCGCGCGCGTGGTCGGCACGCCGAGCGCGGCCATTGCTTCCGAGCACAAGTACTCGCGGATCGACGAGCGCAGCACCGCGCGGCCATCGGCCATGCGCGAGTAGGGCGTCAGTCCGGCGCCCTTGAGCTGGATTTCCCAGGGGCCCGTGGCCGTGTCGGCCTGTGCCAGCCGGATCGCGCGGCCGTCGCCGAGTTGCCCGGCCCAGATGCCGAACTGGTGTCCGGAATAGACCGTAGCAATGGGATCGGCCCAGCGGGGCACCTGGTTGCCGACAAAGGTCTCGACAAAGCCGGGCTCGGCGCCCACGCCGCCATCCCAGCCAAGCAGCGCCGCGGCGGCCGGCGCCACGCCTACCAGGTACGGCGAGGGCAGCGGCGTTGGCTGCAGGCGCGTGAAGAATTTCTCGCCGAGCACGGAGAAGCCGGGCGTGGTGTCGAACGGTACGGCGAGCGCCGAGGCACCGTTGGCACCGTAGGTATCGAAGTCGTGCAAGGCGTTGGACTGGGGCGTGTCTGGCATCGCGATAGGGGCGCGCGGCAAGCGCAATCCGCGGGTTCGGGTGCGGCGCGCAAAGCCGCTTCCGGGGCGGTGCGGGCGCCGCATGACGAGGGCACGGGAATGCGTAGATGGCTAGGGAAAACGACATGTTGAGGTGCAACATGCCACGCAGTATTGTACGTCCTCAACGGCTCACATCCGGTGAGACCGCCACGCACCGCGCAGTTATTTCCCTCCTTCAATGCGCACATGAATCCGGTGCATGGATTTCGCAGAATTGCGGCCCCGATTACCACGCTTCACCACACGGCTTAACCACAGCAGTACGGCAGTGCACAACAGAATCGCAGTGACGCTGTTTCGAGGCACGCGGACAACCGCCCAAAAATAGTACGGTTGTTCGTTTTTTGACGAATCCACCAGACTTCAGGAGGCAGTTTCATGGCATTGATGGGTCAAATGATGAGCGCGCCGCTGCTCATTTCCTCCATCATCAAGCACGCCGCCCGTTACTACGGGTCGACGGAAATCGTTTCGCGCCGCACCGAGGGCGACCTGCACCGCTATACCTACCGCGATTGCGAACTGCGCGCCCGCAAGGTGGCGCAGGCGCTCGGCGCGCTGGGCGTGCAGCAGGGCGAGCGCGTCGGCACGCTGGCGTGGAACGGTTATCGCCACCTGGAGGTTTACTATGGCGTGTCGGGCATGGGCGCCGTCTGCCATACCATCAACCCGCGCCTGTTCCCCGAGCAGATTGCCTATATCGTCAACCATGCCGAAGACAGCTACGTCTTCTTCGACCTGACCTTCCTGCCGCTGGTAGAGGGCGTCGCGCCGCATTGCCCAAACGTGAAAGGCTGGGTTGCGATGACCGATCGCGCCCACATGCCGGCCGAGTCCAAGGTGCCGCTGCTCTGCTACGAGGAACTGGTCGACGCGCAGGATGGCAACTACGAATGGCCGCAGTTCGACGAGCACCTCGCGTCGAGCCTGTGCTACACCTCAGGCACCACCGGCAATCCCAAGGGCGCGCTGTATTCGCACCGCTCCACCGTGCTGCACTCGTACGCCTCGGCGCTGCCCGACGCGCTCGGCTGCTCGGCGCGCGACGTGATCCTGCCCGTGGTGCCGATGTTCCACGTCAACGCCTGGGGCCTGCCGTACTCGGTGCCGCTGGGCGGCGCCAAGCTGGTGTTCCCGGGCGCCAAGCTGGACGGTGCCTCGCTCTATGAGTTGTTCGAGCAGGAGAAGGTGACTTTCTCCGCCGGCGTGCCGACGGTCTGGCTTGGCCTGCTGCAATACGTGCAGTCGAACAACCTGAAGTTCTCCACCTTCCGCCGCACCGTGATCGGCGGCTCCGCTGCGCCGCCAGCGATGATCCGCGCGCTCGAGGCGCTGGACGTGGACGTCATCCACGCCTGGGGCATGACCGAGATGTCGCCGCTGGGCACCTCGTGCAAGCTGCTGGCCAAGCATGAGGAACTGTCCGATGCCGACCGCCACAAGATCCAGGAGAAGCAGGGCCGCGTGATCTTCGGCGTCGACATGAAGATCGTCGACGGCGAAGGCAAGGAACTGCCGTGGGACGGCAAGGCCTTCGGCGACCTGATGGTGCGCGGGCCATGGATCATCGACCAGTACTACCGCAACGGCAGCAACCCGCTGGTCGACGGCTGGTTCCCGACCGGCGACGTCGCCACCATCGATGAAGACGGCTTCATGCAGATCACGGACCGCAGCAAAGACGTGATCAAGTCCGGCGGCGAATGGATTTCGTCGATCGACATCGAGAACGTCGCCGCCGCGCACCCCGCGGTGCATATGGCGGCCTGCATCTCGGCCTACCACCCCAAGTGGGACGAGCGCCCGCTGCTGGTGGTGGTGAAGAAGCCCGGCGCCGAAGTCACGCGCGAGGAACTGCTGCAGTTCTTCGAGGGCAAGGTCGCCAAGTGGTGGATCCCGGACGATGTCGCCTTTGTCACCGAGATTCCGCTGACCGCCACCGGCAAGATGCAGAAGCTCAAGCTGCGCGAACAGTTCAAGGACTACAAGCTGCCGGCGGCCTGAAGCCGGCACAGGGCAGCATCCGGTGCGCCGCGCCTGCTTGCGGCATGGCGCCGCCCGGGGCCCGGCTGCATGGCGCGGACAGGAGGGCGCCACGCCGCCGGCCGCAATCAACGACTGCAATCAACGACTGCAATCAACGACAAGCCAACGACAAGAGTGAAGGAGACAGTATGACCAAGATGCGTCCGCTGGTGGCTGGTGTGGCCATGTTCGCCGCAATGGGTTCTGCGCTGGTTTCGGGTTCGGCACTCGCGGATACGGTGAAGATCGCCTTCATCGATCCGCTTTCGGGGCTAATGGCCCCCGTTGGACAGAACCAGCTCAAGAGCTGGCAGTTCGTGGCCGACGTGGCCAACCAGAAGGGCTGGGCCGGCGCGCACAAGTTCGAGGTGGTGGGCTTTGACAACAAGCTCTCGCCGCAGGAGAGCCTGACCATCCTGAAGCAGGCGATCGACCAGAACATCCGCTATATCGTGCAGGGCAACGGCTCGTCGGTCGGGCTGGCGCTGCAGGATGCGGTGGCCAAGCACAACGAGCGCAACCCGGGCAAGGAAATCATCTACCTGAACTACGCCGCGGTGGACCCGGACATGACCAATGCCAAGTGCAACTACTGGCATTTCCGGCTCGACGCCAACTCGGACATGAAGATGGAGGCGCTGACCACCTTCCTGGCCAAGGATCCCGGCGTCAAGAAGGTTTACCTGATCAACCAGAACTACTCGTTCGGGCACCAGGTGGCCAAGGCGGCCAAGGACTACCTGAAGCGCAAGCGCCCGGATATCCAGATCGTGGGTGAAGACCTGCACCCGCTGGCGCAGGTGAAGGACTTTGCGCCGTATGCGGCCAAGATCAAGGCCTCGGGCGCCGATACCGTGATCACCGGCAACTGGGGCAGCGACCTGGCACTGCTGATCAAGGCGGGCAAGGACGCCGGCCTGACCACCAACTACTACACTTACTACGCCGGCACCACCGGCGTGCCGACCGCCATGGGCGCGGCCGGTGCCGAGCACGTCAAGTACGTGGGCTACTACAACCCCAACAACAAGGGGTTCAAGGGCTCCGACGTCATCGAGGGCTTCAAGAAGAAGTACAACGATGACTTCTACGTGATGGCGTCCTACACCGGCATCGCCATGCTGTCCAAGGCGTTCAAGGACACCAACTCGACCGACCCGGTCAAGGTGGCCAAGGCGCTGGAAGGCATCAAGGTCGAGAGCATGAACGGCCTGGTCGAGATGCGCAATACCGACCACCAGGCCCAGCAGCCGCTGGTGGTGGCCACCTGGACCAAGATCGACGGCAAGGAAATCAAGTACGACCAGGAGAACACCGGGTACGGCTGGAAGACCAACGCGCAGATGGACCAGTACGTGTCCGCGCAGCCGACGTCCTGCCAGATGAAGCGGCCGGGCTGATCCTGTCCATGTCGGGCCGGCCACGATGACACGCGCAGGTGATGCAGCGTGACAGCGTGGCGGCCCGATCCTGCATACTCTCGGTCTTTCTGGATCGATAGCGGTAGCGTCCGGGGCGCCATGCGCCCTGCGGAGGGAGACGCTCACCCCAAATCCAACCGGACGGATGCCAACGCACCCCACTGCGGCGGCACCAGCTTGAAGGACACGCTGTGGAATTCTTTGTCATCTCCCTGCTCAACGGCATCAGCTACGGGCTGCTGCTGTTCATGCTGTCATCAGGCCTGACCCTGATCTTCAGCATGATGGGCGTGCTCAATTTCGCGCACGCAAGCTTCTATATGCTGGGCGCGTATTTCGCCTACACCATCGCCAGCAAGGTCGGCTTCTGGCCGGCGCTGATCTTCGCGCCGCTGCTGGTCGCTGGCGCGGGCGCGCTGGTGGAGCGCTTCGGCCTGCGCACGGTGCACAAGTACGGCCACGTGGCCGAGCTGCTGTTCACCTTCGGCCTGGCCTACCTGATCGAAGAGGGCGTCAAGCTGGTGTGGGGACTGGCCGCGGTGCCTTACCGCATCCCGGCCGAACTGGAAGGCCCGCTGTTCCAGGTGTTCACCTCGACGTTCCCCAAATACCGCGCCTTCATGATGCTGGTGTCGCTGGGCATGCTGGTGGCGATCTACCTGGTGCTGACGCGCACCCGCATCGGCCTGGTGATCCAGGCCGCGCTGACCCATCCGGAGATGGTCGAGGCGCTGGGCCACAACGTGCCGCGCGTGTTCATGATGGTGTTCGGCGGCGGCGCCGCGCTGGCGGGGCTGGCTGGCGTGATCGGCGGCAATGCCTTCGTCACCGAGCCGTCGATGGCGGCGGCGGTCGGGTCGATCGTATTCGTGGTGGCGGTGGTCGGCGGCATGGGGTCGCTGGTGGGGGCCTTCATTGCGTCAATATTGATTGGCGTGCTGCAGACCTTTGCGGTCACGATCGACGCTTCGCTTGCGGGGCTGTTGCGCAGCCTTGGCATGGCAGTCAGCGAAGCCACGCCGTTCTACGCCTTGTGGAAGCTCACGGTGGCCCAGGTGGCGCCGGTGCTGCCGTACCTGTTGCTGGTGGTGATGCTGATCTTCCGCCCGCGTGGACTGATGGGAACCCGGGAGAGCTGAGGCCATGGAGCAAGCGATGCAACAACCGCGCGAGCCGGTGTCGACCGGCCGCACCCTGCGCTACCGCCCGCTGAACCTGGCGCGCTGGGTAATCTGGAGCCTGACCATCGTCATCATGCTGGTGCTGCCGCTGGTGTTTACCGGGGGCTTCGCCATCACGCTGATGTCGCAGATGGGCATCATGATCATTTTTGCGCTCTCGTACAACATGCTGCTCGGGCAGACCGGCATGCTGTCGTTCGGCCATGCGGTGTATTCCGGGCTGGGCGCCTTCATTGCCGTGCACGTGCTGAACATGGTCGGCGCCGGCACGGTCTGGCTGCCGGTGTCGATGCTGCCGCTGGTGGGCGGGCTGGCCGGCGCGTTCTTCGGCGTGATCTTCGGCTATGTCACCACCAAGAAGGCCGGCACCACCTTTGCCATGATCACCATGGGCATCGGCGAGATGGTGTTCGCCAGCTCGCTGATGTTCCCCGAGTTCTTCGGCGGCGAGGGCGGCATCTCCACCAACCGCGTGGTCGGCGACCCGTTTTTGGGGCTCACCTTCGGGCCCGGGCGCCAGGTCTACTACCTGATCGCGGTGTGGTGCCTGGTGTCGATGGTGGCCATGTACGCGTGGACGCAGACGCCGCTGGGCCGTATCGCCAACGCCGTGCGCGACAACCCCGAGCGGGTCGAGTTCATCGGCTACAACACCCAGCGCGTGCGCTACCTGGTGCTGGTGCTGTCGGCGTTCTTCGCCGGGATCTCCGGGGCGCTCGCGGCGATCAACTTCGAGATCGTCTCGGCCGAGAACGTCAGCGCGGTGCGATCAGGCGGCGTGCTGCTGGCGGTGTTCATCGGCGGCGCGGGCGTGTTCTTCGGGCCGATCATCGGGGCGGTGGTGTTCGTGCTGTTCGCGGTGGCGCTGTCGGACCTGACCAAGGCGTGGCTGCTGTACCTGGGCCTGTTCTTCGTGCTGATGGTGATGTTCGTGCCGGGCGGCCTGGCCAGCCTGCTGCTGATGCAGCTGCCGCTGGCGGCGAAGGGCAGGTTGCGCCGCATGCTGCCCTCTTATGCAAAGGCGGGCGCGGCCGGCGTGGTGCTGCTGGTGGCGATGATCGTGACGGTCGAACTCGTCTACAAGGTGCAGGTCGACAGCGCCAATGGCACGGCCATGAAGCTGTTCGGCGTCGGCTTCGATGCGGCGACGTGGACGCCATGGGCGGTGGCGGCGGTGCTGTGGGCCGGGGGGCTGGCCGCATGGCGGCTGACGGTGCGCGCGTCGCGCGCCGAATGGGACAAGGTGCAGGCGGAGATCGCGGGAGGCACGGCATGACGGCGGCACTGGAACTGACCGAGGTACGCAAGAAGTTCGGCCAGACGGAGATTATCCGCGGCGTGAACCTGAGCATCCCGAAGGGTGAGCGCCACGCGCTGATCGGGCCCAACGGGGCGGGCAAGTCCACCACCTTCAACCTGATCTCGGGCCGCTTTGCGCCCACCAGCGGCACGGTGCGCCTGAACGGGCATGAGATCGGCGGGCTGCAGCCGTTCGTGATCAACCGCATGGGGCTGTCGCGCAGCTTCCAGATCACCAATATCTTCCATCGGCTGTCGGTGTTCGAGAACCTGCGCTGCGCGGTGCTGTGGTCGCTTGGCTACAAGTACTCGTTCTGGCACCGGCTGACGGGTTTGCGCGATGCGCGCGAGCGGGCCGACGAGGTGCTGGAACTGATCGGCATGCAGCACCGGCGCAATACACAGGCAGGCCTTCTGACCTACGCTGAGCAGCGCGCGCTGGAAATCGGCATCACCATCGCCGGTGGTGCCGAGGTGATCCTGCTGGATGAGCCTACCGCGGGCATGAGCCGCTCCGAGTCCGACCATGCAGTCGAACTGATCCGCAAGGTCACCGTCGGCAAGACACTGGTGATGGTGGAGCACGACATGAGCGTGGTGTTCGGGCTGGCCGACCGCATTTCGGTGCTGGTCTACGGCGAAGTGATCGCCACCGATACCCCGCAGGCGATCCGCAACAACCGCAAGGTCAAGGAAGCCTACCTGGGGACCACGCTGGACGAAGACACCACCGAAGGAGCGCACTGATGGGCAAGCGGATGCTGGAAGTCACGGGCCTGCATGCCTACTACGGCAAGAGCCATATCCTGCATGGCGTCGATGCGCATATCGACGAAGGCGAGATCGTGGCGCTGCTGGGGCGCAACGGGGTGGGGCGCTCGACCATGGCCAAGGCCATCCTCGGCATGGTCAAGGCCGAGGGCTCGGTGAAGTTCCGCGGCGAGGAGATCCTGGGGCGGCGCACGTTCGAGATCGCGCACCTGGGCATCGGCTATGTGCCGGAGAACCGGGACATCTTCCCGACGCTGACGGTGCGGCAGAACCTGCTGCTTGGCGAGAAGCGCAACCCGCGGCAGCCCAAACCGCGCTGGTCGGTGGAAGACATGTTCAACATGTTCCCCCGGCTCAGGGAACGCGAGAACACCTCCGCGGGCGTGTTGTCAGGCGGCGAACAGCAGATGCTGACGCTGTGCCGGACGTTGATGGGCGATCCCGACCTGGTGCTGATCGACGAGCCCACCGAAGGGCTGGCGCCGATGATCGTGGCGCTGGTGGGTGACTACCTGAAGACGCTGAAGGAGCGGGGCGTCTCGGTGCTGCTGATCGAGCAGAAGCTGGCGATTGCGCTGGATATCTCGCAGCGGGTCTACGTCATGGGGCACGGGCATATCGTGTTCGAGGGCACGCCCGGCGAACTCAAGGCGAACTCGCAGATCCGGAAGGAGTGGCTGGAGGTTTAAGCGTCTCCGCCGGCGCTGCGGGTGCCACCCGTAGCGTCGGCGTCACTTCATGTTTCACGACAGCCGCGGGAAAGGCGCTCCTTCAACTCCGAGCGTCTCACTAGTGCTTCTCAGGTCGTTGATTACTCAAATTTCCAGTTGAGGACAAGCCACTTTGCAACACTGTTGTAAATTTGTCTTAACACAAAAATGGGAATGATTCGCATTTGTACTTCGATTCCTACATCCCTATAATCGCCCGCCGGGGATGGACGACTTGATTCACGGGCGACGGTGGTGCGCTTCCTTGAGCTTGTCTTCATTGACCACGCTTGTTCGCGTCAAGAACTACAAGACAACACAGGGAAGGCAAGACCGTGAAAGGAAACCAGAAGTCGTTTGAATTGACCCCGCTCGCCGCTGCACTGGCAGGCGCCGTCGCAGCGTTTGCCATGCAGGGTGCATCGGCGCAGGGGAGCCAGCCTGTCGTCGCCGCCACCGGCCAGGCTGCGCCGGTGACGCTGGAACGGGTCACCGTGACCGGCAAGCGCGACGATGGCTACAAGGTGGAAGAGGCGCAGTCGCCCAAGTTCACCGCGCCGCTGCTCGACACGCCCAAGTCCGTGACCGTCGTGCCGGCCGAGGTGATCCGGCAGTCGGGCTCGAACTCGCTGCAGGACGCGCTGCGCACCACGCCCGGCATTACCTTCGGCGCCGGCGAAGGCGGCAACCCGATCGGCGACCGTCCTTTCATCCGCGGTTTCGACTCGATGTCGAGCATCTATGTCGACGGCGTGCGCGATACCGCTTCGCAGACCCGCGACACCTTCAACATCGAAAGCATCGAAGTCATCAAGGGCCCCAGCTCGGCCTACGGCGGCAAGGGCTCGGCCGGCGGCATGATCAATATCGTGTCGAAGCTGCCCCAGGCCGAGAACTTCGCGCAGGGCTCGATCGGCGTGGGCACGGACTCGTACTTCCGCGCCACGGCCGACGGCAACTACGTGATCAACGACAACACCGCCGTGCGCCTGAACGCGCTGGGCTATACCGCCAACGTGCCGGGCCGCGACGAGGTCGACCAGAACTCATGGGGCTTTGCGCCGTCGGTGACGTTCGGCATGAAGTCCGATACAAAGGTCACGCTGTCGTACTACCATCTGCAGGGCAACGGCATGCCGGACTACAGCATTCCGTACTCGCGCCCGGCCAGCCAGTCGTCCAAGGCCAACCCGTCGCAGCCCGCAAACGTTGACCGCAACAACTTCTACGGCCTGACCGACCGCGATTTCCAGAAGACACAGAGCAATATCGCCACGGCCACGGTCCAGCATGATTTCCGCAACGGCCTGGTCTTCAGCAACACCACGCGCTGGGGCCGCGCCACCAACGACTACATCGTCACCAACCCTGACGACAGCCGCGGCAACGTGCCGCGCGGCTTTGTCTGGCGCAACACCAAGAACCGCGACTCCGCCACCGAGACGCTGACCAACCAGACCGACCTGACCGCCAAGTTCGAGACCGGCAGCCTGAAGCACAGCGTGCTGTTCGGCTTCGAGTTCAGCCGCGACGATACCGACAACACGCCGTACAACGTCCTTTCGGCCAATCCTGCGAGCAATCCTACGCGGAGTTTGCCGACTGTCCCGGGCATCTGCAACGCGTCGCTGCTGGCAAGCTTCGACTGCACGTCGCTGGCCAACCCGAACCCGAACGACCCGTGGCGCGGCACCATCACCAAGATGCCCTTCACCACGACCACTACGACCAATACCCGCTCGGTCTACCTGTTCGATACGGTCGAGATCACCAAGCAGTGGATGATCAACGGTGGCGTTCGCTACGACAGCTACGACACGCACGCTTTCACCAACGCCTATACCAACCCGAACACGGGCGCGGCCGTGGCGCAGGTGGACATCCGCAACAAGTCGAATTTCTTCAACTACCAGGCGGGCGTGGTCTACAAGCCGGTCGAGTACGGCAGCATCTATGTGTCATATGGCACCTCGTCGACGCCGCCGGGTTCGACCAACGGTGACGGCGCCGACAACATCACGGCGGCGCAGCGCAACCTGGAGCCGGAAACGGCGCGCTCGGTGGAAATCGGCACCAAGTGGGATCTGCTGGCCAAGCGGCTGTCGCTGACTGGTGCGATCTTCCAGATCGAGAAGAACAATGCGCGCGTGGCGGTTGATGCCAACACGACCGTCAATGCCGGCAAGCAGCGTGTGAAGGGCTTCGAGCTGGGCTTTGCCGGCAACCTGACGGACAAGTGGGGCCTGTTCGGCGGCTATACGTACCTGAACAGCGAACTGATCGATAACGGCCCGCAGGCTGCGAACGCGGCCAACAACGGGAACCAGTTCCCCAATACGCCCAAGAACAGCTTCAGCCTGTGGACGACCTATCAGGTGCTGCCGGCGCTGACGGTTGGCGGTGGTGCGTACTATGTCGACAAGGTGTATGCCAATCCGGCCAACTCGCTGTATGTGCCGTCGTACTGGCGGTTTGACCTGATGGCGGCTTATCGCGTCAACAAGAATCTGTCGTTGCAGTTGAATGTGCAGAACTTGTTTGACAAGACCTATTACACCAAGGCGCATAACCACTACGGTGCGCTGGGTGCTGGGCGGTTTGGGATGTTGACGGCTAACTTCAAGTTCTAATTTTTTGATAATTCAATGCGGCCCGTTTCCTGTGATTTATGGGAGGCGGGCTGTTTTCGCTGGTGCCAGTGCTCTGTGCCTACTATGTCGCGGTTGGTGACATGCTGTCGGGTTTTGAGGCGCCGCGCTGTCGCTGTTGGTGACATGCTGTCGGCTTTTGAACCGCCTGGTTCCGCCCTCCTGGGCGGGTCACTTTTTGTCCGAGCGACAAAAAGTAACCAAAAAGCGCGTCGCCTAGCGGCTGGCTGGGCCAATTTGGCGCTTCTTGATGTATGGGCGTTATTGGTCTCAGTGAGAGGTGGTCGCGGGGCCAGCCTGCTACGCCAGGTGAGTGAGTGTGGGTGCCTGACGATTCCCGACTTTTGAACCATCCCCAGGACGGGTGTAGGCCGCCTGCTGCCTGCGGTATCGCGTCATCGCCTACGGCTGCGCTGCGCGCGGCTCAGTTTCGCGGGTGAGGTGTCCTGGCCCGAACCCGCATTGCTTCGCTCGCTGGGCGGCGACGGCAATGACCAGAGCGCTTTCGGCCGCTCTGCCACCTTGGGCCCGCGCGTAGCGCAGCCGAAGGCGTCCCACCGATGAGGCTTCTAGCAGGCGGCCTACGCCCGGCATGGAGATCGTTCAATAACCGGTTAACGTCAGGCACAGGCCCTGAATCACCTGGCGTTAGCAGGGTCGAACGGCCACCAAGCCCAAGCGGAAATCACCACCGCCCGAACCACCCACGCCGCCAACTTGATAGCCAGCCGCTCAGGCGACGCGTTTTTTGGTTACTTTTTGGCGCTCGGCCAAAAAGATGGAATGAACGCGCCCCGTCCCCCTACCTGCCGTCAATGAGGGGCGTAGTTCAGTGAGCATGGCGGAGAGGTGTTTGAGGAAGGGGGTCCCCCAACGCGAAACGGCATCAATGTGCCAGAGTGGAAGTTCTCACAGTCCACACAGGATGGAGGGACCCGAAATGAATACTACGACTTACGGCCTGGACATTGCAAAGACTGTTTTCCAGCTCTATTGGGTTGAGTCCGACGGCAAGTGTGTCAATCGCCGCTTCAGCCGGCAGCAACTGATCGAGTTCCTCGCCAAGCGGCAGCCTGCACGGGTGGCGCTCGAAGCGTGCGGCAGCGCTCACTGGTGGGCCCGCCAACTTTGCAGCCTCGGCCACAAGCCAATGTTGCTGCACGCCAACTACGTGCGTCCGTTTGTGCAAACCAACAAGACTGATGCCGCCGACGCCAAGGCCATCTGGACCGCGGCGCAGCAGCCCGGCATGCCGATCGTGGCGCCCAAGACCGAGTCGCAGCAGTGCGTGCTCAGTCTGCACGCCATGCGCCGGCTGCGCGTGAAGATGCGCACCATGCTGGTCAACCAGCTGCGCGGCACGCTGTTCGAATTCGGCGTCCACTTCCCCCGTGGACTGCGCACCGGCCTGCACGAGATCGTGCAGCACATGCTCGACATCGAGCAGAGCGTGCCGCCCCTGCTGTTCGAGTTCGTGCGTGAGCAATTGCAGAGCATCGAGCGGCTCGATGCCGAAATCGCCCGCCTCGACCAGCGGATCGACGCCTGGGGGCGGCAGAACCAGGCTTGCCAGACCATTCTCGCCATCCCTGGCATCGGCATGCTCACCGCCACGGCCATGGTCGCCACCATTGGCGATGTCCGCACCTTCAAGTCCGGCCGGCAACTGGCCGCCTATCTGGGACTGGTGCCTAAACAGACCGGCACCGGCGGCAAGGTCTGGCTCGGGAGCATCAGCAAACGCGGTGACCCCTACTTGCGCACTTTGCTCATTCACGGTGCCCGGGCCGTGCTGAGCCATCTGCGTCGAAAGAACCAGCCCGGCTGGCCTCTGACGCTCGCGCAGCGCCGCCCTGGCAACGTCGTGGCCGTCGCCATGGCCAACAAGATGGCCCGCACGCTCTGGGCCCTGCTGGCGCATGACCGGGCTTATGACCGAGACTACGTCTCGGTCAGGCCTGCCTGATGGCAGGCCGGGCTGGCAAGGAGGAAAGAAGGCAGGACCCGTCCCACAGGTTGCGACGGTTAGATGAACCTCATGGCAAGACAGGTCGGACCGCGGGAGCGCAAGCCCAACGGGTAACAGGTGCCTCAAAGCACGACAAAAAGATAGGGACGCTCCCGGCGCATATCCATGAAGGCCCGCAGGCTCGCCTGCACCGCAAGGCCGGATATAAGTCTGCAACCAGTCCTGCTCAAGCCAGAATGGTCGTCTTACCTTGCAAACGGGGCGCGTTCATATAAGTGACCCGCCCAGGAGGGCGGAACCAGGCGGTTCAACGGCCAACAGCATGTCACCAGCAGCCCCCGCCGCCGCCAGCCGCCACCCGCCGCCGCCAGCAGCCACCCCAGCGCCCAACCCCAAATCCCCATTTCCAAATCCCATACTAATCTAGAGCCAGCGCTCGCTACATTCACCAATGTGCCTGATGCGCCATCAGCAAACGGTCTCCCGCACGCCCAAGCTCCCGCCTCCATGCACCACGCTACAGGCCGAAATTCGCCCCACGCATGCCCCACAAAAACCCGTGAAATTGAAATTGAACGACCGTGCTATTTTGTGTATGCTTGTTTCGCCCAAGCCCCGGAAGGCTTGTGGCAAGCGGTAACCGCGGCGGGTTAACCCTGTGCCAATCACCCCTGCACCCAGCAGCAAAACAATAATTCGAGAATTCGAATCCCGAGACAAACTTTTGTAAAAGGAACCAGCATGACAGCGCAGTATCAGGTTCAGGACGGTGTAGCCGTCATCACGCTCGACAATCCCCCTGTCAACGGCCTGGGTCACAGCACCCGTCTTGGCATCGTCGAAGGCATGACCCGTGCGCTGGACGATGCCGCCGTCAAGGCCATCGTCATTACCGGCGCCGGCAAGGCATTCTCGGGCGGCGCCGACATCCGTGAATTCAATACCCCCAAGGCCATGCAGGAGCCGACGCTGCACTCCGTGATCCGCGTACTGGAAGCGTCGTCCAAGCCCGTGGTCGCGGCCGTGCACTCGGTCGCCATGGGTGGCGGGCTGGAACTGGCGCTGGGCTGTAACTACCGCGTGGCGTCCAAGGGCGCGCAGATCGCGCTGCCGGAAGTGAAGCTGGGCCTGCTGCCCGGCGCCGGCGGCACCCAGCGCCTGCCGCGCGTGATCGGCCTGGAGGCCGCCGCCAACATGATCGTGTCGGGCACCCCGGTGCTGTCCGAGAAGTTCGCCGGCACCAAGCTGTTCGATGAAATCGTCGAGGGTGACGTGCTGCCCGCGGCGGTCAAGTTCGCGCAGAACGTCGGCGCCGCCAGCGGCCCGCATCCGAAGGTGCGCGACCTGAAGGTGCGCCACGAGAACCCCGAAGGCTACCTCGGCTTCGCCCGCAACACCGTGGCCGCGATGGCCAAGAATTTCCCGGCTCCGCTGAAGTGCCTGGAAGCGGTGGCCGGCTCGCTCAAGCCGTTCGAGCAAGGCCTGAAGGAAGAGCGCGAGGGCTTCCTGTTCCTGGTGACCACGCCGGAATCGCGCGCGCTGCGCCACGCCTTCTTTGGCGAGCGTGCCGCCAGCAAGATCCCCGACGTGCCCGAAGGTACCCCCGTGCGCAAGATCGAGAAGGTTGCCGTGATCGGCGCCGGCACCATGGGCGGCGGCATCAGCATGAACTTCCTCAACGCCGGCATCCCGGTCACGATCCTGGAAACCAAGCAGGAAGCGCTGGACCGCGGCGTCGGCATCATCCGCAAGAACTACGAAAACAGCGCCAAGAAGGGCAAGCTCACGCAGGAGAAGGTAGAGCAGCGCATGGGCCTGCTGAGCACCACGCTGTCCTATGACGACATCAAGGACGCCGACATGGTCATCGAGGCCGTGTTCGAGGAAATGGGCGTCAAGGAAATCGTCTTCAAGAAGCTGGACGAAGTGATGAAGCAGGGCGCGATCCTGGCTTCGAACACCTCCACGCTGGACGTGAACAAGATCGCCTCGTTCACCAAGCGTCCGCAGGACGTGGTCGGCATGCACTTCTTCAGCCCGGCCAACGTGATGAAGCTGCTGGAAGTGGTGCGCGGCGAGAAGACCGGCAAGGACGTGCTGGCCACGGTCATGCAGATCGGCAAGAAGATCAAGAAGACCGCGGTGGTGTCGGGCGTGTGCGACGGCTTTATCGGCAACCGCATGATCGAGCAGTACAGCCGCCAGGCCGGCTACCTGTTGGACGAGGGCGCGCTGCCCGAGCAGGTCGACAAGGCCATCGAGAAGTTCGGTTTCGCCATGGGCCCGTTCCGCATGGGCGACCTGGCCGGCAACGACATCGGCTGGGCCATCCGCAAGCGCCGCGCCGTCGACAAGCCCGAGATCCAGTACTCGAAGACCGCCGACCTGCTGTGCGAGATGGGCCGTTACGGCCAGAAGACCGGCGCGGGCTGGTACGACTACAAGGCGGGCGACCGCAAGCCGTACCCGAACCAGCAGGTCAACGACATGATCGTGCAGCACTCCAAGGACTTGGGGCTGACGCGCCGCAAGATCTCGGACGAAGAGATCGTCGAGCGCCTGGTGTTCGCGCTGGTCAACGAAGGCGCCAAGATCCTGGAAGAGGGCATTGCTTCCAAGGCCTCGGATATCGACATGGTGTACCTGACCGGCTACGGCTTCCCGCTGTTCCGCGGCGGCCCGATGCTGTATGCGGACCAGGTCGGCCTGTACAACGTGGCGCTGGCAATGAAGCGCTACGCCAAGGGATACCACGGCGAAGCCTGGCAGGTCGCGCCGCTGCTGCAGAAGCTGGCGGACGAAGGCAAGGGCTTCAACGGTTAATTTGCCAAGAGGGTTCAGCAAGGAGCGGCCATGAACACCACCATCGGACCGGACGATTGCCTGCTGGTGATTGACGTGCAGAACGACTTCATGCCGGGCGGCGCGCTTGCCGTGCCCAACGGCGATGAGGTGGTGCCCGTCATCAATCGGCTGGCGCGCGCGTTCGGGCATGTGGTGGTGACGCAGGACTGGCATCCGGCCGCGCACGTCTCGTTTGCGGCCAACCATGCCGGCACGCAGCCGTTCCAGATGCTCACGCTGCCGTATGGCGAGCAGGTGCTGTGGCCGGTGCACTGCGTGCAGGACACGCCCGGCGCCGCGCTGCATGCGGGCCTGCACGTGCCGCACGCGCGGCTGGTGATCCGCAAGGGCCACCATGCCGACGTGGACAGCTACTCCGCTTTCCTTGAGGCGGACCGCACCACGCGTACCGGGCTGGCCGGCTACCTGCGCGAGCATGGCGTGAAGCGCGTGTTCTGCGCCGGGCTGGCGACGGACTACTGCGTGGCATGGAGCGCGCTCGATGCGCGCGCCGCCGGCTTCGAGGCCGCGGTGATCGAGGATGCGTGCCGGGCCATCGACCTGCAAGGGTCGCTGGCGAAAGCATGGCAGGACCTCGGCGCCGCCGGCGTCGCGCGCGTGATGTCCGCGGATGTGCTCAAGGGCCAGGGCTGAACCAAACCACCGAACTGAACGACACAAGATTCCGAGGAGCAACACATGAACGAAGCAGTCATCGTATCTACCGCACGGACCGGCCTGGCCAAGAGCTGGAAGGGCGGCTTCAATATGACCCACGGCGCCACCCTGGGCGGCCATGCGGTCCAGCATGCGATCGCCCGCGCCAAGATCGACGCCGCCGAAGTGGAAGACGTGCTGATGGGCTGCGCCAACCCGGAAGGTGCCACCGGCGCCAACATCGCGCGCCAGATCGCACTGCGCGCCGGCTGCCCGGTCACCGTCCCCGGCGCCACCGTCAACCGCTTCTGCTCGTCGGGCCTGCAGACCATCGCCATGGCCGCGCAGCGCGTGATCGCCAATGAAGGCGACATCTTCGTCGCCGGCGGCGTGGAAAGCATCTCCTGCGTGCAGCAGGAAATGAACCGCCACATGATCCAGGAAAGCTGGCTGGTGAAGAACAAGCCGGAAATCTACTGGAACATGCTGCAGACCGCCGAGAACGTGGCCAAGCGCTACAGCATCTCGAAGGAGCGCCAGGACGAATATGGCGTGCGCAGCCAGCAACGCGCCGCCGCCGCGCAGGAAGCCGGCAAGTTCAAGGACGAGATCGTGCCGATGACGGTGCTCGCCGGCGTCGCCGACAAGTCCACCGGACAGCTGGTGACGAAGGAAGTGACCATCGACCGCGACGAAGGCATCCGCGCCGACACCACGCTGGAAGGCGTGGCCAAGATCCGCAGCGCGGTGCCGGGTGGCGTGATCACCGCCGGCAATGCCTCGCAGTTCTCGGACGGTGCCTCGGCGGCCGTGGTGATGAACGCGCGCGTGGCCGAGGCCAAGGGCCTGCAGCCGCTGGGCGTGTTCCGCGGCTTTGCCGTGGCCGGTTGCGAGCCGGACGAGATGGGCATCGGCCCCGTGTTTGCGGTGCCCAAGCTGCTGAAGAAGGCTGGCCTGAAGGTCGAGGACATCGGCCTGTGGGAGCTGAACGAAGCCTTCGCGGTGCAGGTGCTGTACTGCGCCGACAAGCTCGGCATTCCGATGGATCGCCTCAACGTCAACGGCGGCGCCATCGCGGTGGGCCATCCGTACGGCGTGTCGGGTGCGCGCCTGGTCGGCCATGCGCTGATCGAAGGCAAGCGCCGTGGGGTGAAGTATGTGGTGGTCACCATGTGCATCGGCGGCGGGCAGGGTGCTGCTGGTCTGTTCGAAGTCCTGTAACTGCCGACAAAACCGGCACGCTGCCGGTTTGCTCCCCTCTCCCGCTTGCGGGAGAGGGGCAGGGGGTGAGGGCAGGCGGTGGCATACCACCGGCCTCTACTTCGTCGTCCCGCCGGCCCTCACCCCAACCCTCTCCCGCAAGCGGGAGAGGGAGCACACATGCGGTGCGATTCAATGCGGGGGCGGTTCGCACAAGAAGGCAACAAGAATTCACGGCGCACCAAGCAGTGCGCCGCATGGAGACACCATGTCGATGATCCTTTCCCGTCGCGACCTGAACTTCATTCTGTATGAATGGCTCAAGGTCGACGAGCTGACCCGCATCCCGCGCTACGCCGACCACTCGCGCGAGACCTTCGACGCCGCGCTGGACACCTGCGAGAAGATCGCCACCGACCTGTTCGCGCCGCACAACAAGAAGAACGACCAGCAGGAACCCGAATTCGACGGCGAGACCGTCACCATCATTCCCGAGGTCGGCACCGCGCTGAAGGCCTTCTGCGAGGCCGGCCTGATGGCCGCCGGGCAGGACTACGAACTGGGCGGCATGCAGCTGCCGGTGGTAGTGGAAAAGGCCGGCTTCGCCTACTTCAAGGGCGCCAACGTCGGTACCAGCTCCTACCCGTTCCTGACCATCGGCAACGCCAACCTGCTGCTGACGCACGGCACGCCGGCGCAGGTCGAGACCTTCGTCAAGCCGGAGATGGAAGGGCGCTTCTTCGGCACCATGTGCCTGTCGGAGCCGCAGGCCGGCTCGTCGCTGTCGGATATCACGACGCGCGCCGAGTATGAGGGCGAATCGCCGCTGGGCGCGCAATACCGCCTGCGCGGCAACAAGATGTGGATTTCCGCGGGCGAGCACGAGCTGTCGGACAACATCGTCCACCTGGTGCTGGCCAAGATCCCCGGCCGGGACGGCAAGCTGATCCCGGGCGTGAAGGGCATCTCGCTGTTCATCGTGCCCAAGTACCTGGTCAACCAAGACGGCTCGCTGGGCGAGCACAACGACGTGGTGCTGGCCGGCCTGAACCACAAGATGGGCTATCGCGGCACCACCAACTGCCTGCTGAATTTCGGCGAAGGCATGAAGTACAAGCCGGGCGGCAAGGCCGGTGCCATCGGCTATCTGGTGGGCGAGCCGCACAAGGGCCTGGCCTGCATGTTCCACATGATGAATGAGGCGCGCATCGGCGTGGGCCTGGGCGCGGTGATGCTGGGCTATACCGGCTACCTGCACGCGCTGGACTATGCGCGCAACCGTCCGCAAGGCCGCCCCGTCGGCCCCGGCGGCAAGGATGCCGCCAGCCCGCAGGTGAAGCTGGTCGAGCACGCCGATATCCGCCGCATGCTGCTGGCGCAGAAGAGCTATGTCGAGGGCGGCCTGGCGCTGAACCTGTATTGCGCGCGGCTGGTGGACGAGGAAGAAGCCGCGGCCGCCGCGGGCGACCAGGAAGCGCATGCGCGCCTGGCGCTGCTGCTCGACATCCTGACCCCGATCGCCAAGAGCTGGCCATCGCAATGGTGCCTGGAGGCCAACAACCTTGCGATCCAGGTGCATGGCGGCTATGGCTACACCCGCGAATACAACGTCGAGCAGTTCTACCGCGACAACCGCCTGAACCCGATCCACGAGGGCACGCATGGCATCCAGGGCCTGGACCTGCTGGGCCGCAAGGTGGTGATGAAGGATGGCGCCGCGTTCAAGCTGCTGGGCGAGCGCGTGCAGGCCACCATCGGCCGCGCGCTCGCCGCGGACGATGCCGAGCTGGCGCGGCAGGCGCGCGCGCTCGGCGCCGCAACCCGGCGCCTGGCCGAAGTGACGCAGACGCTGTGGAGCGCCGGCGACTCCAATGTGACGCTGGCCAACGCCTCGGTCTACCTCGAAGCCTTCGGCCACGTGGTGGTCGCGTGGATCTGGCTGGAGCAGGCACTGCTGGCACAGGCCGCGCTGGCGCAGGCGGGCGGCAAGGAAGACCAGGACTTCTATCGCGGCAAGCTGGCCGCGGCGGCGTACTTCTTCCGCTTCGAGCTGCCCAGGGTCGGCCCTCAGCTCGATTTGCTGGCATCGCTCGACCGAACCACGCTGGACATGCAGGACGCCTGGTTCTGACCGCTGACTACATCATTCAAAGACAACCGAGGAAGAGACACATGCGCACCATCCAGCAACTGTTTGACCTGAAGGGCAAGACCGCGCTGATCACCGGCGGCTCGCGCGGCCTTGGCCTGCAGATCGCCGAGGCACTGGGCGAGCAGGGCGCGCGTATCGTGCTGTCGGCACGCAAGGCCGACGAGCTGCGCGCGGCGCAGGAACACCTGAAGGGCCTCGGCATCGAGGCCGACTGGATCGCCGCCGATGGCTCGCAGGAGTCCGAGATTGCCCGCCTGGCCGACGAAGCCATCGCCAGGCTTGGCCACGTCGACATCCTGGTCAACAACGCCGGCGCCACCTGGGGCGCCCCGGCGGAAGACCATCCGGTGGAGGCCTGGGACAAGGTGATGAACCTGAATATCCGCGGCCTGTTCCTGCTGAGCCAGCGCATCGGCAAGCTGTCGATGATTCCGCGCCGCTACGGCCGCATCATCAACGTGGCGTCGATCGCGGGCCTGGCCGGCAATCCGCCGGGATCGATGGAGACCATCGCCTACAACACGTCCAAGGGAGCGGTGGTCAACTTCACCCGCACGCTCGCGGGCGAGTGGGGCGAGCACAACATCACTGTCAACGCGCTGGCGCCGGGCTTCTTCCCGTCCAAGATGACCAAGGGCTCGCTGGAGCGCATGGGCGTCGAAGCGATGTGTGCCGGCGTGCCGCTGCACCGCCTGGGCGACGATGAAGACCTCAAGGGCGCGGCGCTGCTGTTCGCCAGCGATGCCGGCAAGCACATCACCGGGCAGATCCTGGCGGTCGACGGCGGCGTCAGCGCGGTTTGAGCGCGGTCTGAACGACTGCCGGCGTTTGCGGCAATAATGCGGGATCGGCGCCGGCGGGCAAGCTGCCGCCGGCGCCTCTCCAGCCCCCACTTCGACTCGCATTGCCATGAACCAGTACACCGGCTCCCTGAGCCATATCCCCTTCCTTGCCGACCTCGGCGTGACCTGTAGCGTTGCAGAGAGCGGGCGCAGCGAGATCTCGCTGCCGGTTGAAAAACGCCACCAGAACAGCTGGGACATGGCCCACGGCGGCGTGATCATGACGCTGCTCGACGTGGCCATGGCGGTGGCCGGCCGCAGCAGCGATGCCGATGGTCGTGGCGTGGTGACCATCGAGATGAAGAGCAGCTTCATGGCGCCGGGCCGCGGCCAGCTGACCGCGCGCGGCACCACCGTGCACCGCACCACCACCATGGTGTTCTGCGAGGCGGAGATTGTCGATGCCGACGACAAGACCGTGGCGCGCGGCTCGGGCACGTTCAAGTACATCCGGCGCATGCCGCCGCAGCGCCCGGGCGAAACCGATACCGGCGCCGACGGCTGAGCGCCGGCGCCAGGACAGCGCGGGGCGGCTGGAGCCCCGCTTAGCAGCAGTTTCCATCTCCCATTGGAAGGAACCCGACCATGTCCAACACATTCAAGCGCATCGTCCTGGCCTCGCGTCCCGAGGGCGCGGTGACGCCGGCCAATTTCCGGCTGGAAGAAGTGCCCGTGCCGCAGATCGCCGACGGCCAGGTGCTGGTGCGCAACCACTACCTGTCGCTCGACCCGTACATGCGCGGCCGCATGAACGACAGCAAGTCGTATGCCGCGCCGCAGCCGCTTAATGAAGTGATGATCGGTGGCACCGTCGGCGAAGTGGTGGAAAGCAAAAACAGCAAGTTCAAGCCGGGCGACAAGGTGGTCGGCATGTTCGGCTGGCAGGAAATGGGCGTCAGCGACGGCACCGGCCTGCAGCCGGTCGATACCACGCATATCCCGCTGTCGGCCTACCTTGGTTCGGTCGGCATGCCGGGCGTGACCGCGTGGTATGGCCTGAACAAGATCATCCAGCCCAAGGCGGGCAAGACCATCGCGGTCAGCGCCGCGTCGGGCGCGGTCGGCAGCGTGGTGGGCCAGCTGGCCAAGCTGGCGGGCTGCCGCGCGGTGGGCTTTGCCGGCGGCAAGGACAAGTGCGACTACGTGGTCAATGAGCTGGGCTTCGACGCCTGTATCGACTACAAGGCGGCAAAAGACCCGAAAGAGCTCTACACCATGCTCAAGGAAGCCACGCCAGACGGTATCGACGGCTATTTCGAGAACGTCGGCGGCGAGATCTTCGACGCAGTGCTGTCGCGCATGAACGCCTTCGGCCGCATCGCCATGTGCGGCATGATCGCCGGCTATGACGGTCAGCCGCTGCCGCTGAAGAACCCGCAGCTGATCCTGGTCTCGCGCCTGACCATCGAGGGCTTTATCGTATCCGAGCACATGGAAGTCTGGCCGCAGGCGCTGAAGGAGCTGGGCACCGCGGTCGCGCAGGGCAAGCTGAAGTTCCGCGAGAGCATTGCCGAAGGCCTGGCCAGCGCGCCGGAAGCCTTCATGGGGCTGCTCAAGGGCAAGAACTTCGGCAAGCAGCTGGTCAAGCTGGTCTGAATGCAGCACCGGCACGCCGCGTCCCCACGGGCGTGCCGCGCAGCGAACGCAGGCAAGACAGTGCAGGCAAGACAGCGCAGGCAAGAAAGAGGAGGAGACACCCATGAATGCCCCGCAAGTTCCGCAAGTCCAGCAAGACACTAGCGACGATATCGGCGCCGGCCTGCCTGAAGAGGTCAAGGCCCGCTACCGCAACCTGCCGCGGCCGCCGCAGTTCGCCACCGTGGGCGAGGAGCGCCTGCACCGCAAGCAGCGCCTGGCCGCCGCCTTCCGGCTGTTCTCGAAATTCGGCTTCGATGAGGGCGTGGCCGGCCATATCACCGCGCGCGATCCCGAGTTTCCCGACACCTTCTGGGTCAATCCCTTCGGCGTGCATTTCAGCCAGGTCAAGGTGTCCAACCTGATCCGCTGCGACCACCATGGCGACGTGGTGGAGGGCGATTACCCGGTCAATGCCGCGGCTTTTGCGATCCATTCGCGCGTGCACCAGACCCGCCCCGACGCGGTCGCCGCCGCGCACTCGCACAGCACCTATGGCCGCGCCTGGTCGACGCTCGGCCGCCCGCTCGATGCGCTGACGCAGGACGTGTGCGCGTTCTACAACGACCACGCGGTCTATGACGACTTTGGCGGCGTGGTGGTCGAGCTGGACGAAGGCCAGCGCATCGCCAACGCGCTCGGCCAGAACAAGGCGGCGATCCTGCAGAACCACGGCCTGCTGACGGTCGGCAAGACCGTGGACGAAGCGGCGTGGTGGTTCATCACCATGGAACGCTCCTGCCAGGTGCAGCTGCTGGCCGAAGCGGCCGCGGCGCGCACGCAGGCGCCGCTGAAGGTGATTGCCGACGCTGCCGCACGGCAGGCGTATTCGATCGTCGGCACGGCGCAGGCGGGCTGGTTCCAGTTCCAGCCGCTGTACGCGCGCATCGTCAAGGAACAGCCCGACCTGCTGGACTGAGCGGCCTGCGGAAGGCATTGCAATGCGGCCGCCGCATGGCGGCCATCCCTGCAGTCGATCAACAACCGTGAGGTGGCACGCATGGCAGACATCATCCTTCACCAGTACGCAACCTCGCCGTTCTCGGAAAAGGTACGGCTGCTGCTGGGCGCCAAGGGCCTGGCGTGGCAGGCGGTGGAAATCCCGGCCATCCTGCCCAAGCCCGACCTGCTGGCGCTGACCGGCGGCTACCGTCGCACGCCGGTGATGCAGGTCGGCGCCGACATTTATTGCGACACGGCACTGATCTGCGAAGTCATCGACCAGCTGGCCCCGGCCACGCCGCTGTATCCGCCCACGCAGGCCGCGGCGGCACGCATGATGGCGGCGTGGTTCGACAGTGCGCTGTTCACCGCTGCCGCGACCTGCGTGTTCCAGCCGGCCGGCGTCGCCAGCATGCTGGGCCATCTGTCGCCCGCGCAGATCCAGGCGTTTGTCGCCGACCGCAAGGCCATGCGCGGCGACACCAACGCGCTGCGCATGCCGCTGCCCGAGGCCACCGCGCAGTTGCACGAGACCTTTGGCAGGGTCGAAACGCAGTTCGCCGCGGGCGTTGAGTATGTGGCCGGGCCATTGCTGTCCGTGGCGGACTTCTCGCTGTACCACAACCTCTGGTTTATCCGCCGCGCCGGCGCTCTGGCCCAGATGCTGGAGGCCTATCCCAGGCTGCAGGCCTGGTATGCGCGCATGAATACCTTCGGCCACGGGCGTCCGCGCGTGATCGATGGCGAGCAGGCCATCGGCATGGCGCGTAGCGCAGATCCGGTGGCGCTCGACGAAGGCGTGCGCGAGGGCGAAGGCCTGCAGCCGGGCGACCCGGTCACGGTCACGCCCACCGACTACGCGCGCGACCCCGTGGCCGGCGTGCTGCTGGCACTGGGCCCGCACCGCGTCACGCTGCGCCGGCAGGACCCGCGCGCGGGCGCGCTCAACGTGCACTTCCCGCGGCAGGGCTACCAGGTACAGCGCGCCGCCTGAACCGGTGCTGCGCTGCGCCGCTGCGCGCGGCCCTTCTCCTATTGATTTCACGCGACAGGACAGACGACATGAAGGATTTTTCCAACAAGGTAGCCGTCATCACCGGTGGTGCTTCGGGGTTTGGCAAGGAATTCGCCCGCATCGGCGCCGATCTCGGCATGAAGCTGGTGCTGGCCGACGTGCAGGAAGACGCGCTGGACGCGACCGTGGCCGAATTCAAGGCGCGCAACGTCCCGGTGATCGGGCTGCGCACCGACGTGTCGCGCGCCGAGCAGGTGCAGGCGCTGGCCGACGCGGCGATGGAGGCGTTCGGGCAGGTCAACCTGCTGTTCAACAATGCCGGCGTGGGCGCCGGCGGACTGGTCTGGGAAAACTCGCTGCAGGACTGGGAGTGGGTGCTGGGCGTCAATCTCTACGGCGTGATCCACGGCGTGCGCATCTTCACCCCGCTGATGCTGGCCGCCGCGGAGAAGGACCCGTCGTACCAGGGCCATATCGTCAACACCGCGTCGATGGCGGGCTTGCTCAACCCGCCGGCGATGGGCGTGTACAACGTGTCCAAGCACGCCGTGGTGTCGCTGTCGGAAACGCTGTACCAGGACCTCGGTCTGGTCAGCGAGCAGGTGCGCTGCTCGGTACTGTGCCCGTATTTCGTGCCGACCGGCATCAACCAGTCGCAGCGCAACCGGCCGGCGGAGCTGGCCAACCAGGCGCCGCCCACGCGTTCGCAGCTGGTGTCGCAGGCGCTGTCGGACAAGGCCGTCGGCTCGGGCAAGGTGACCGCGGCCGAGGTGGCGCAGAAAACCTTCGATGCCATCCGCGCCGATAGCTTCTATATTTATTCGCATCCGCAGGCACTGGCGCCGGTGCGCCAGCGCTTCGAGGACATCGTCGGGCCGCGCAACCCCGGCGATCCCTTTGCCGACAAGCCCGAAGTCCGTGCGGGCCTCGTGGCCGCGCTGCGCGGCTGACGCGCCAACGCCACCAACGAGGAACCACGCACATGGAGACCACCATGGCCGCCCCCGCCGTCATCCGGCACCTGCAGTACGCCAGCCTGCCCAACGGCACCCGGCTGCACTACGCCAGCGCAGGCGAGCGCGGCAAACCACTGATGCTGTTCGTGCACGGATTCCCCGAGTTCTGGTACGAGTGGGAAGCCCAGCTGGCCGAGTTCGGGCACACGCATTTCGCCGTCGCGCCGGACTTGCGCGGCTTCAACCTGTCGAGCAAGCCGGGCGACGTAGAGTCCTATCGGCCGCGCCATATCGTCGAAGACCTGGTGCAGTTCATCGGTGCGCTGGGCTATGACCAGGCCATCGTTGTCGCGCACGACTGGGGCGGCGCGATCTGCTGGAACCTGGCGATCCAGTTCCCGCAGCTCGTGCGCCAGCTCGTCATCATCAACTCGCCGCACCCGTACCTGTTCGCGCGCGCGCTGGCCACCGATCCGGAGCAGCAGGCCGCCTCCGCCTACATGAACTGGCTGCGCAAGTCGGGTTCGGAGAAGGCACTGGCCGCCAACGACTTTGCGCTGCTGGACCGCATGCTTGCCGATGCCGACGGCAAGCCGGCCGCGTGGTACACGCCGCAGACACGCGAGCGCTACCACGCCGCGTGGTCGCAGCCTGGCGAAGAGGGTGGAGAGGGTGAAGGGGGCGTGCATCCGCTGACCGGCGGCGTCAATTTCTACCGCGCGTCGCCGATGCGGCCGCCGGCCGACGGCGACGCGGGGCCGGATCTGTCAAAGCTCGATCCGGCCAGGTTCGTCATCCGCGTGCCGACGCTGGTGATCTGGGGCGAACGCGACCGCGCCTTGCCGAAATCCCTGCTCAATGGCCTGGAGGACTTTGTCACGGACCTGCGCCTGGAGCGCATCCCGGACGGCACCCACTGGGTCGTGCACGAGCAGCCGGAGCACGTCAACCTGCTGATCCGCAGCGCATTGCCTGCGGTTTAGCTGCGCCCTGCGGCATCCGGAAGGCCTGCGCTACAGGTTCTGACGCAGGCCCGGCGGCCAGCGTCAGGTCAGGCGCTCGCGGTACAGGCGGTAGTTCTCGTCGTCGAAGCAGACGAAGGTCACCTGCTCGATCTCGGGCGCTGCCGCCAGCGCTTCGCGCACCGCGGCGATGGCGATATCCGCCGCGCGCTCGCGCGGAAAGCCGTAGATGCCGGTGCTGATGTTGGGGAAGGCGAGCGTGCGCAGGTGGTGCTGCGTGGCCACGCGGATGCTGTTGCGGTAGGCGTCGGCGAGCTGTTCGTCCTCGCCCTGGCCGCCGCCATGCCAGACCGGGCCGACCGCGTGGATCACGTACGGCGCGGGCAGGCGCCCGCCCGTGGTGATGACCGCCTCGCCGGTGGGGCAGCCGCCCTGCGCGTCGCGGATCGCGCGGCAGGCCTCCATGATGGCGGGGCCGCCGGCCCCGTGGATGGCGCCGTCGACGCCGCCGCCGCCCAGCAGCCCGCTGTTGGCCGCGTTGACGATGGCATCGACTTCCATCCGGGTGATGTCGCCATGGACTACCTGCAGGTGCTCGCCGGTCATGTCGTCTCCTGGTTTGAGAGCGCGCCCGCCGCGGTGCCGGCGGGCCACCTTGCTGCTATGCACTACATGGATTGCTCAAGCATACGCCGATAATCCGCCGCGCTGGCTTCTTTCGGGTTGGTCTTGTGGCAATGGTCGGCCAGCGCGCCGGCAATCACCTTGTCGAACATGTCCTCGGTGACGCCCATCTGGCGCAGTCCGGTGGGCAGGCCAAGGCGTGCGGTCATGTCGTGCACGGCCTGCGCGAGATCAGCGCCGTCGGGCAGATGCATGGCGCGGCGCAGGCGCGCGTAGCGGTTGTCGCGCACCACCGTGGGCGCGTCGGCGTTGAAGCGCAGCACCGCCGGCATCACCACCGCGTTAAGCGTGCCGTGATGCAGGCCGGTGCGGCCGTCGATCTTCAGGCCGCCCAGCGGGTGCGATAGCGAATGCACGCAGCCCAGCCCTTTCTGGAAGGCCATCGCGCCCTGCATCGATGCGCTCATCATGTTCAGCCGCGCATCGCGGTCCTGGCCGTCGCGGGTGGCGCGCTCGATATGGGTCCAGCCGCGCTCCAGCCCGTCCAGCGCGATACCGTCGGCGGGCGGGTTGAAGGCGGGGGCGAGGTAGGTCTCGATGCAGTGCGCGATCGCGTCCATGCCGGTGGCCGCGGTCAACCCGGCCGGCAGGCCCAGCGTCAGTTCCGGATCGCAGATGGCCGATTTGGGCAGCAGGTGCCACGAGTGGAAGCCCAGCTTGCGCCCGTCGTCGAGAATGATGATGGCGCCGCGCGCCACTTCGCTGCCGGTGCCCGAGGTGGTCGGCACGGCGATCAGCGGCGCGGCCTGATCGGTGATCCTGGCGCTGCCGCCTTCGATGGTGGCATAGGTGGTCAGCTCGCCCGGGTGCGTGGCGAGGATGGCGATGCCCTTGGCCAGGTCGATCGACGAGCCGCCGCCCACTGCCACCAGCCCGTCGCAGCCGGCCTCGCGGTATTGCGCGGCGGCCTTGCGCACCATCGCCTCGGTCGGATTCGATGGGGTCTCGTCGAATACCGCGACTGGCAGGCCCTGCATGGCGTCGATGGCGCGCTGCGCCACGCCGGCCGCAACCACGCCCTTGTCGGTGACCAGCAGGGGGCGGCGGATGCCGATGCGCTCGCATTCCGACTTGAGCAGGCTGACCGCGCCGAAATCCAGGTGGATGTGGGTCAGATAGTAGATAAACGCCATATTTGCTTGCCTCCTGCAGGGATCTGCCGCGAACCGGGGTCAGGGTAAGGCACTGGCCAGGCGCGCTGCCTTCGGTTTCAATGAGTTGTTGTGACCCGCGCCGCGCGTCAGCCGATCATCGCGCAAAAAGTGGCCGCGTGGCAGGGGCTGGCGAGAGCTTTCGGGGTTATCTCGTACTGCCTCGTTTCAGAAACATCTGGCATCATACTAAAATCGAACGATCGTTCACTATTCGAACTTCCACCCGGGCGGCGTGCACGACACGCTGGCCGTCGCAGCAGAAGCTCGGATTTAACTGATTTCTCATGTCCGCCGTACCATCCTCCGTCAACCAAATGCCCGGCTTGCCGTCGGCGCAGCTCGACCCGCAGGTGGCACAGCTGCTGGAACTGATCGCCCGCGCCAAGCGGCCGCCGATCAACGCACTGGACCCGGAGGACGCCAAGATCGCCTACGAGAAGAGCGCGCCGATCCTCGACATCAGCCCGCCCGCCGTGCACGCAACCGAAGACCTGCACGTGCCCGCGCGTGACGGCCATGCCATCCCGGCGCGGCTGTACACGCCGCGCGAGGCCAGCTGGGCCGAGCCGCTGCCACTGCTGGTGTACTACCACGGCGGCGGCTTTACGGTCGGCAGCGTCAATTCGCATGATGCGCTGTGCCGGCTGCTGTGCGGCGAGGCCGATTGCATGGTGCTGTCGGTGGATTACCGCCTCGGGCCAGAATGGCGCTTTCCAGCCGCGGTCAACGACGCGTTCGACGCGCTGCACTGGATCTTTGCCGAGGCCGGGCGGCTGGGCGCCGACCCCGCCCGCATCGCGCTGGGCGGCGACAGCGCCGGCGGCACGCTGGCCGCGGCCAGCGCGGTAGAGGCGCGCAACGCCGGGTTCGCGCCCGTGCTGCAGATGCTGTTGTACCCCGGCACCTGCGCGCGCCAGGACACGCCGTCGCACCGTGCACTGGCCGAGGGGTACCTGCTGACCGCTGAAATGATCCGCTGGTTCTTCGCGCAGTACCTGGACCAGGAAGCCAGCCGCGACGACTGGCGCTTCGCCCCGCTGGACGGTGGCGGCAACGGTGCCGACGTGCGCAACGTGTGCCCCGCCTGGGTCGCCGTGGCGGGCTACGACCCGCTGCATGACGAAGGCGTCGCCTACGCGGCCAAGCTGCGCGCCGCCGGCGTGCCGGCCACGCTGGCGAACTACCCCGGCATGATCCATGATTTCTTCAAGCTGGGCCGGTTCGTGCCGGCGGTGGCGCAGGCGCATGCCGATGCCGTCGCCGCGCTGCGGACCGCCTTCGCCCAGCCCTGAACAAAAAAAAGCAGCACCGACATTTTTCAGCAGTGACTTGCAGCACAAGGAGACCTAGTCAAATGCAACGCCGCCAATTTATCGCCCGCGCGGGCCTCGCCGCCGCTACCGCAGCCATCGGCCTGTCCGCCATGCCTGCCCAGGCACAGGCCGACAAGTTCCCGCAGCGCCCGATCCGCCTGGTGATCGGCTATACCGCCGGCGGCTCCACCGACATCCCGTTCCGCGTCCTGGCTGACAACGCCTCCAAGATCCTGGGCCAGCCGGTGATCGTCGAGAACAAGCCCGGCGCTGGCGGCGTGCTGCCCGCGCAGCTGATGCAGACCACCGCGCCCGACGGCTACACGCTGGCGCAGGTCGCCATGCCGGTCTACCGCCTGCCGTACACCACCAAGATCAACTGGGACCCGGTCAAGGACCTGAGCTACATCATCAACCTGGCCGGCTATTCGTTCGGCCTGGTGGTGCCGGCCGATTCGCCGATCAAGACCATGCAGGATTACGTCGCATACGCCAAGGCCAATCCGGGCAAGCTCACCTATGGGTCGCCTGGCAGCATGACCACGCTGCACCTGACCATGGAAGAACTGGCGCTGAAGCAGGGCGTGCAGTTCTCGCATATCCCATACAAGGGCAATGCGGAATCGATGCAGGCGCTGCTGGGCGGTCACGTGATGTCGGTGGCCGACACGCCGGCGTGGGCTCCGTACGTGGAGCAGGGCAAGCTGCGCCTGCTGTCGACCTGGGGCGAGAAGCGCTCGGCGCGCTTCCCCAACGTGCCGACGCTGAAGGAACTGGGCATGGGCATCGTGCAGACCTCGCCGTTCGGCCTGGTCGCGCCCAAGGGCACGGATCCGAAAATCGTGCAGAAGCTGCATGACGCCTTCAAGAAGGCGATGGAAATGCCCAACTACCGCGAATCGCTGGCCAAGTTCGACATGGAGCCGTTCTACATGAACAGCCAGCAGTACGCGCAGTTCGCCGCCGAAACCGTCAAGAAGGAAAAGGCGATCATCGAGAAGCTGGGCCTGGCCAAGCCGCAGTAAGCCAGCACCAGTTGCGTTCAACCAGGCCGCCGCGCCTGCCGGACCCGTGCCGGCGGGGCGGCGGCCTGATGCTTTGCATTGCTCCGACAAACAAACAGGGAGACCACGTCAATGGCCAAAGAGGAGTTCCGCCACACCATCCCGCTGCGCGTGCGCTGGTCCGAAGTCGATCCGCAATCGATCGTCTTCAATGCGCATTACCTGACCTATTGCGATATCTGCGTGACGGAGTACTGGCGCGCGCTGGGGATCCGCTATCCCGAGGACGTATTGCACGCGCATGGCGTCGATATCTTTGTGGTCAAGTCCACGCTGGAGTATCACGCATCGGCGCGCTTTGACGACGAGCTGGAACTGCGCGGGCGCATGGCGCGGCTGGGGCGATCCAGCATGTTGTTCCGGGTGGAGATGTACCGGGGCGACGAGCACCTGATCACCGGTGAAATCGTCTATGTGTGCGCGGATCCGGCGACGCAGAAGTCGGCGGCGATCCCGGGGGTGGTGCGGGAGATTATCGAGGGGTATGAAGTGGTGAAGCCGGCGGGGTGATGGCGTGCCACTGAGCCTTGAATCCCGCATGTTTGCTCCCCTCTCCCGCTAGCGGGAGAGGGAACAGGCTCTCAGCAGCTGAGGAGGCCGTCGTCATAGCGAAGGCGGCAAATTTTTACTTGCCCACACCCGCATCTTCCATATAAGCCCGGATCACCGCATCAAAGCTGGCATCGCTCTCGAATCCCAGCGACAAGGCCCGTTCCGCATTCCATGCCGCCGGCCAGGTGCCGACGATCTTCTCGACGCGCTCTTCGCGTTCCCAGGTCACCCGATCCGCCACCGCATCGCCGGCCACGCGGCGCAGCGCATCGACCATGCCCGCGGCCGTCACCGACAGCCCCGGCAGGTTGATCACGCGGCGGTTGCCCAGCCGTTCGCCGGCCAGTTCGATGCCATTGATCAGCGCGGCCACCGCCGCGCGCGGCGACAGCAGCCACAGTTTGGTCTCCGGCGCCACCGGGCAGTTCGCTGCCACGCCGGACAGCGGCTCGCGGATGATGCCGCTGGCAAACGACGAGGCCGCCGCATTGGGCTTGCCCGGGCGCACGCTGATGGTCGGCAGGCGCAGCACGCGGCCGTCGACGAAGCCGCGGCGGCTGTAGTCGGACAGCAGCAGTTCGCCGATCGCCTTTTGCACGCCGTACGACGATTGCGGGTTCAGTGCGGTGTCGTCCTGCACCACCGCCGGCAGCTCGCCGCCATAGACCGCGACGGAGCTGGTGAACAGCACGCGCGGCTTGTGGCCCAGCTCGCGGCAGGTTTCGAGCAGCGCGCGCGAGGCGTCGAGGTTGACGCGCATGCCCAGTTCGAAATCCGCCTCGGCCTGGCCGCTGACCACGGCCGCCAGGTGGAACACCGCGCCGGTGTCCTGGTCGATGGCCTGGCGCAGCACCGCCGGGTCGGACAGGTCGCCGGTCACCACGCGCACGCGCGCATCGTCAAGACCTTGCGGCGCGACCACGTCGAGCAGCGTCAGGCGGTCGAAGGCGACGGCCTGGCCGTCCAGGTTCAGGGTGCCGCGTTGCAGCAGCAGGCGGGCGAGTTGCAGGCCGAGGAAGCCGGCGCCGCCGGTAATCAGTACGTTCATGGCAAGAGATCTGTGGTTGTTCTGTAATCAGCGGCCGAGGTAGGGCTTGAGCCAGCCCAGTCCTTCGGACGTGCCGGCACGCGGACGGTATTCGCAACCGATCCAGCCCTTGTAGCCGAGCGAGTCGATCAGGTCGAACAGGTACGGGTAGTTCAGCTCGCCCAGGTCCGGCTCATGGCGCTCGGGCACGCCGGCGATCTGGATATGGCCGATGCCGGCCATGTCGCGCCTGAGCTTCATCGCGATATCGCCCTCGACGATCTGGCAGTGGTAGCAGTCGAACTGCACCTTCAGGTTGGCCGCGCCGACTTCCTTGCAGATTGCCTGCGCGTCGTCCTGGCGGTTCAGGAAATAGCCCGGCATGTCGCGCGTGTTGATCGGCTCCAGCACGATGGTCACACCCTGCGCGGCAGCCGCCTTCGCGGCAAAAGCGACGTTTTCCAGGTAGGTGGCGCGGTAGCGCGCGCGGTCGGCATCGGCCGGCACCAGGCCCGCCATCACGTGCACGCGGTCATTGCCGATCACGCCGGCGTATTCCAGCGCGCGGCCGACGGCGTCGCGGAATTCCGCCTCGCGCCCCGGCAGCGAGGCCAGGCCACGCTCGCCCGCTGCCCAGTCACCCGGCGGGGCATTGAACAGCGCCTGGGTGAGGCCGTTCGCGTCGAGGCGTGCGCGCAGCTCGGCGGCGGGGTGCTCGTACGGGAACAGGTACTCCACCGCCTGGAAGCCGTCCGCCGCCGCAGCGGCGAAGCGATCCAGGAAAGCGTGCTCGTTGTACATCATCGAGAGATTTGCGGCGAAGCGCGGCATGGGAACTCCAGAGCGTAGGACGAAGCCGGGCCGGTCGCGGCCAGCGCGACCGGCCCGGCCGGATTTCAGCGGTTGACCAGTTTAGCCGGCGTCAGCCACACCAGCACGGCGCCCACCACCAGGATCGCGGACAGCACGTACATCGGCAGCTGCGTGCTGTGCGTCAGGTCCTTGAGCGCGCCAACCATGTATGGCGACACGAAACCGGCCAGGTTGCCGACCGAGTTCACCACGGCGATGCCGGAGGCGGCGGCAATGCCGGACAGGAACGCGGTGGGCAGCGACCAGAACAGCGGCGCGCAGGTCAGCACCCCGGCGGCGGCCAGCGACAGCGCGGCGATGGACACGGTCGTATTGTTGGTGAACGAGGCGGCAATGGCGAAGCCCACCGCACCCATCAGCGCCGGCACGATCAGGTGCCAGCGGCGTTCCTGGCGCGCATCGGCGCTGTGGCCGAGGATGTTCATGACGATGATGGCGCAGATGAACGGGATCGCCGACAGCAGGCCGATCTTCAGGTTGCCGGTGACGCCGCTGGCCTTGACCAGCGTGGGCATCCAGAACGTCAGCGCATACTGGCCGGTGACGAAGCAGAAGTAGATCAGGCACATCCACCACACGCGGCGGTCTCTGAACACGGCGCCCAGCGAATGGCCGTGGGCCTGGCCGGCGGCGGCGCCGGCCTTCTTCTGGTCTTCCTCGACATTGCGCTTGAGCACGCGCTTTTCATCGGCGCTGAGCCACGGTGCCTTGTCGATGCCGTCGCGCAGCACGAAGATCGTCACCACGCCGATGACCAGCGCGGGCAGGGCTTCCAGCAGGAACATCCACTGCCAGCCGCTCATGCCATGCGTGCCGTTGAAGGCGTCCATGATCCAGCCCGACAGCGGGTTGCCGAACATGCCGGCGACCGGGATGCCCGACATGAACAGCGCGATCATCTTGGCGCGGCGGTTGGCCGGGTACCAGTAGGTCAGGTACAGGATCACGCCGGGGTAGAAGCCCGCCTCGGCCAGGCCGAGCAGGAAGCGCATCACGTAGAACTGTGTCGGCGTCTTCACGAACAGGAACAGCGCCGAGATGATGCCCCACGTGATCATGATGCGCGCGATCCAGATGCGCGCGCCGATCTTGTGCATCAGCAGGTTGCTGGGCACTTCGAACAGGAAATAGCCGATGAAGAACAGGCCGGCGCCCAGGCCGAACACGGTCTCGGAAAAGGCCAGGTCCTGGCCCATCTGCAGCTTGGCAAAGCCGACGTTGACGCGATCGAGGTAGGCGACCACGTAGCACAGCATCAGGAACGGCATGATGCGCCAGAACACCTTGTTGTAGGCGCGTTTCTCGATCTGGGTGTCGGTGTCGAGCCGGGCGTTGCCGCCCAGGCTGTCGAAGGCTGGCACGCTGGCCGCCGGTTGGTTGGATGGCATTGGTGGTCTCCGGGTAGAGTCAGTCTGGTCTAGTAATGGGTGGCGGCCGCGCGAATTGCAGGCATGCGCGAGTCCCGCACGGTGGCCACAAGGCAACCGCGCCGGTCAGATCCGTATGGCCGTGTCAGTCGGAAAAACGGGTGGCCGTGCTACCAGCGCGCCTGGAAGGCGTCACGCAATTCAGCCAGTGCGCCGTCAGGCAGCGCCGCGCGGGCGGCGAAGCCCGGCGTGTCTTTCATCATCATCCATAGCTTGGCGGTCTCCTCCAGTTCTTCCAGCGCGAACGCGGCGCGCGAGACGCTGGACTCCCACACCACCGGACCGAGGCGCTCCAGCAGCACGCCGCGCACCTGCGCGGCCAGCGTGGCCACGCGCGCGGCGACCGCGGGATCGCCGGGCCGGTGATAGGGAATCAGCGGGATATGGCCGACCTTCATCACGTAATACGGCGTGAGCGGCGGCAGTACGTCGTCCGGTTGCCAGGCACCGGCCAGCGTCAGGGCCACGAGGTGCGTCGAGTGCGTGTGCACCACGGCGTGCGCCCCGGGGTTATTGTCGTAGATCGCGCGATGCAGCGTGAGCGTCTTGGACGGCTTGTCGCCCGACACCCAGGTGCCGTCGGCGGCGACCTTGGCTACCGCGGCCGGATCCATCATGCCCAGGCAGGCGTCGGTCGGGGTGATCAGCCAGCCATCGTCCAGCCGCGCGCTGATGTTGCCGGCCGAGCCGACGGTATAGCCGCGCTGGTAGAGGCTGGCGCCGATGCGGCAGATCTCTTCGCGCAGCTTGCTTTCGGTGCTCATCATTGGCCTCCGAGCTGGCGCAGCGCTTCGTCAAAGAAGTCCGGGCCGCCGAAATTGCCCGACTTGAGCGCCAGGGCCAGCGGCGTGGCGCCGAGCGTGACCGTGGCCGGCACGCCGGGTGCGATCTGCGTGCCAATGCGCAGCGCGCGGACGTTCAGCGCCTGCACCACGGCGCCGGAGGTCTCGCCGCCGGCGACGACAAAGCGGCGCGTGCCGCGTGCGAGCAGGCCGGCCGCGACGGTGGCCAGGCATTGCTCGACCAGGTGGCCGGCGCGCTCGACGCCCAGTTCGGCCTGCACGGCCTTGACCTCGTCGGGGCTGGAAGTGGCGTAGACCAGCACCGGCTCGTCGTGCGAGGCGGCGAAGTCCAGCGCGGCGTCGGCCACGGCTTCGCCGCGCGCCAGCGCGAGCGGGTCGATGCGCAGCGCCGGGCGGCCTTGCTCCAGCCAGCGGGCCACTTGTCCGTTGGTCGCGCGCGAGGCGCTGCCGGCCAGCACCACGCCCGGGCCGTCGACGGCCGGGACCGCGTCGGCATCGCCACGCTGCGGCAGCAGGCCGGCGCGGCGGAAATTCCCGGGCAGGCCCAGCGCGATGCCGGAGCCGCCGGTGATCAGCGGCAGGCCGGCGCAGGCTTCGCCCAGCGTGAGCAGGTCGGCGTCAGACACCGCATCGGCGATCGCCAGCCGCACGCCGTCGTGGCGCAGCGACGCGATGCGGTCGGCCGTGGCCTGCGCGCCGCGCGCGACCGCGTCATAGCGCAGCAGGCCGACCTTGCTCTGGCTTTGGCGCTGCAGCACGCGCACCAGGCTGGCATCGGTCATCGGCGTCAGCGGGTGGTGCTCCATGCCCGATTCGTTGAGCAGCGCATCGCCCACGAACAGGTGGCCGCGGAAGATGGTGCGGCCGTTCTCGGGGAAGGCGGGGCAGGCGATGGTGAAATCGCTGTCCAGCGCGTTCAGCAGCGCTTCGGCGACCGGGCCGATATTGCCGGCATCGGTCGAATCGAAGGTCGAGCAGTACTTGAACACGAACTGGCGGCAGCCCTGCGCGCGCAGCCATTCCAGCGCGGCCAGCGACTGCGCCACGGCCTCGGCGGCGGGGATGGTGCGCGATTTCAGCGCGACCACCAGCGCATCGGCCGCGCCGGTATCGGCCACGGATTCAGGCACGCCGATGGTCTGCACGGTGCGCATGCCATTGCGCACCAGAGTGTTGGCGAGGTCGGTGGCGCCGGTAAAGTCGTCGGCGATACAGCCAAGGAGCGCGGTCATCGTTGGTGCTCCTTATTCGGCCGTGCCCGGCAGTTCGATGCCCGGGAAGATCTTGATCACGGCCGAATCGTCTTCGCCGCCGTGGCCGGCGGTGGAGGCCATCATGAACATCTGGTGCGCGGCGGCCGACAGCGGCAGCGGGAATTTGCTGGTGCGCGCGGTGTCGAGCACCATGCCAAGGTCCTTGACGAAGATGTCGACCGCCGACAGCGGCGTGTAGTCGCCCTTCAGGATATGCGGCACGCGGTTCTCGAACATCCACGAATTGCCGGCGCTGTGCGTGATCACGTCATAGAGCGCGTCCGGGTCCACGCCTTCGCGCATGCCAAGCGCCATCGCCTCGGCCGCGGCGGCGATATGCACGCCGGCCAGCAACTGGTTGATGATCTTGACCTTGGAGCCCGCGCCGTGGGCGGCGCCCAGGCGGTATACCTTGCCGGCGATGGCGGCCAGCACGTCCTCTGCCAGCGCGTAGGCTTCGGCGGGGCCCGAGGTCATCATGGTCATCTCGCCGCTGGCGGCGCGCGCGGCACCGCCGGAGACCGGCGCGTCAAGCATCAGCAGGCCCTTTTCGGCGAGGCGCTGTCCCAGCGTCTCGGCAAAGCCCGGCGGCACCGTGGCGCTGGCGATCACCAGCTTGCCCGGCTGCATCTCGGCCACGGCGCCGTTGGCGCCGAACAGCACGGCCTCGGTCTGCTGCGCGTTGACGACCAGCGTCAGCACCACGTCGCAGCGGCTGCCCAGTTCGGCGGGCGACGCGCACGGCACGCCGCCTTCATCGGCAAAGCGCTGCAGTACTTCGGGACGCAGGTCGCAGGCGTGCACCTTGAAACCGGCACGCAGCAGCGACTGCGCGACACCAAAGCCCATGGCACCAAGGCCGATGACGCCGATATTCCTGGACATAGAGGACTCCTGAATCTGATACGGGGAAAGCTTGAAAGGTGCGGCTGGCGTCAGTTCGACGCGCCCCGCGTGGCGGCGGCTTCATCGTCACCGGCGCCGTTCTCGTCGGCGCCCAGCTGGGCCAGCCGGCGGGCGGCGTTGTACATGTGGTTCTGCGCGGCATTGCGCGCGGCCAGCGGGTCGCCGGCGCGGATCGCCGCGACGATGGCCTGGTGTTCCTCGCGCACCTGGCGCGAGAAGTCGGCGCGGCGTGCCTCGTTGGTCCGGGTCACGCGGGTGGCCGCTTCGAGGTACTGGCTGAGGAATTCCAGTGTCTTCAGGAAGTAGGGGTTGCCGGTGGCGCCGGCGATGGCGCGATGGAAGGCCACGTCCGCGGCCACGCCGTCGCCGCCTTGCCCGACTTCCTCGTCGATGCGGGCCAGCGCGGCATCGATGGCGGCCATCGATGCGTCGGTGCGGCGGCGCGCGGCCTGCGCGGCCACCTCGGCTTCGATCGCGCGGCGCAGCTCGACGATCTGCAGCACCGATTCCAGCGTGCCGGTGTCGGTGTAGTCGATGCGCAGCGGCCGGATGCCGGCCTGCAGCGTCACGAACACGCCGCTGCCCTGGCGCGATTCGACGACGCCTTCGTACTTCAGCCGGGAAATCGCCTCGCGCACCACGGTGCGGCTGACGCCGAACTCTTCGGACAGCACCGCCTCGGTGGGCAGCTTGTCGCCGCGGGCAAAGGCGCCGCTCTGGATCTTGTCCAGCAGCTGTTCGGCGACGTTGTCGGTCAGCGCTCGGGCAGGGACTTTCTGGAACATGCGGATTCGCCGGGTTATTCGGTAATCAGGTCATCATACAAATTTGCTAGGACCATGCGATCCCGGGAAAACCCTAGGATGGTGCGTTGGTAGTTACCAATGCTCCACTTTGGTGCTTCGCCGCCTGCCCCGGGCTGGCGTATCATGGGCGCCCGCCCGAGCCTGGAAGGCCGGGACACCTATTGCTACCCACGCCAGACCCAACCGCCATGCCAGTCACCGTCCTGATCTGCCCCTGGTCCGAAGCGCGCGAACGTGCCCGCGCCATCCGCTACACCGTGTTTGTCGAAGAGCAAAACGTGCCGGTGGAACTGGAATGGGACGAATGGGACGAGCCCAGCTGGCACGCGCTGGCGCTGGCCGGGGATGGCACCCCGGTGGCCACGGGCCGGCTGCTGCCCGACGGCCATATCGGCCGCATGGCCGTGCTGAAGGCGGCGCGCGGCACCGGCGTCGGCGCGCAGGTGCTGCGGGCGCTGATGGAGAAGGCCGCGCAACTCGGCTACCCGGAACTGGTGCTCAATGCCCAGACCCATGCCGCGCCGTTTTACCTGCGCGCGGGGTTTGCCCAGTCGGGGGAGGAGTTCGAAGAGGCCGGCATCCCGCATATCGAGATGCGCAAGCGGCTGGCGGGCTAAGCGCCCGCTGCCGCCATTACCGCGGCGCCTGCACGATGCCCGTATCGCGCGGCAGGTTCAGCTTGCCGTGGTAGGACACCTCGCCGATGCGGCCACTGGCGTCGAAGCTGCGTTCGCTCAGGTCGAAGCGGCCATCGTGCCGCACGCGCAGCACCGTGCTGGCGCGGGTGCCGTATGACGCCGAGCGGATAAATGCCGATGACAGCAGCTTCTCCCACTCCGGCGCGACGCCGGTGGAGGGCAGCTCGAAATCCGCCGCCTGGCGCTCGTCGGCCAGCATCTGCAGGTAGGGCTCGGCGCTGGCATCGGCTCGCCCGCTGTCGGCCGCCAGCACCTCGGCAAGCGCGCCCACGCGGCTGCGCACCTTGGGCCAGGGGGTGTCGAGCAGTGCATTGGACAACCCGTACAGTCCCGGGCGCAGCTTCTGCGGCTGGCGCGTGGCCGAGCGGTTGCTGTACCACCAGAATTCGCGCAGGTCGCAGGCAAGCAGGTTGAAGCCGTTGTAGCAGCCATCCTCGCCGGCCAGCCCGTCGAGATAATCGAACGGCGCATCATGGCCGCGCAGGAAGCCGGCCACCAGCTCGCCGCGCGAGCGCGCGTCGGTGCGTTTCTCGGAAGGGGCGCGGTAATTGGTCAGCGCGGCAAAACGCCCGTCGGCGTTGACGCCCATCCAGGTGCCGGGCTCGCCGATCACTTCCGCCAGGTCGCGTCCGGCCAGCACCTGAGGCGCATCCTGCCACCAGTGCACGGCCGCCGCGGGGCGGACATAGAATTCATCGCGGTTGCCGGCAACGACCAGGGCATAGTCCGGGTGGGATTGCCAGGCAACCAGGATCAGGCACATCGTTCGGCTTCCTTTGCCGCCGGGGACGCTGGGGGCGCGGGCGTTCCGGCGTACTTCGCGTTTCTGCAGTTCCGGGACGCTACAGCACGTCCAGGTCGATAAAGTGTTCGGCCTGCCGCTCGCCGTCCACCCACTGGTCCAGCCCGCTCTGGCGCCACAGGCCGGCCAGCGTGACATCGAAGGCGGGCGGCACGTCGGCGTAGCATTCCATCCAGGTCTGCACGCCGGCTCGGGTCTCGGGCCTGCGCATCAGCGTACCACCAATTCCGGTCGCCTCGGCAACCGTCTCCATCCAGCGGTGCCAGAGCGGCAGCGCTTCGGCGGCAACGGCCTCGGGCACGCGGAAATAGACGAACAGGTGGTCGCTCATGGCAGGGTCCCGGTTCCGAAATGTCAGCCCGCCGCCTGGGCCGCTTCGCCCAGCGGCACGTCATAGGGCAGGGTGGCGGTCGCCAGCGCAGGGCCTTCGGCGTTGCCCAGCCGCAGCGCGCTGCCGGCGGCGTCGATCTTCAGCTCGGCCAGCCCGGCCCAGCCGCCCTGCGGCGCGGGCGCGGCGTTGACGATCATGCCGCACGGCTGGCCGGGGTCTTCCGGCCGGTAGATCTCCGCCGCGGGCGCCGGCACCTCGCCATCGCCCTGCACCAGCCACATGCGGCGCTTGAGCGTGCCGCGGTACTGGCTGCGCGCGACGATTTCCTGGCCCGGGTAGCAGCCCTTGCGGAAATTCACGCCGCCGACCAGCTCGAAATTGATCATCTGCGGCACGAACTGTTCCTGCGTCGCGGCGACGATGCGGGGCAGGCCGGACTGCACTTCCAGCCAGTCCCACAGCGCCGGCGGCGCGTCCTGCAGCTTGCCGGCCAGCGCCGCGCGCACGGCCTCGGCGCGCCCGGCGGGCAGCAACAGTTGCCAGCGCGGCTGCCCGGCGGCGTCCGGCAGGCGGATCACGGCAACGCCGTCGGCCTCGGCAACGGCAAAGGCCGCTTCCGGCGCCGGCAGGTTCGCGGCCGCCAACGCATCGGCGGCACCGGCACCGGCGACGCCGACGATGGCGCTGGCGGGCGTGATATCGGCCAGTTTTGCCTTGGAGCGCAGCACGAACATCGACAGCCGCTTCTGCACCGCGGCCTGGATATCGGCGGACAGCTGCAGCACGATGCCTTCTGCATCGCGCCACATCAGAAAGGTGGCGAGCAGGCGACCCTTGGGCGAACAGTAGCCGGCCAGGCGCGCGGAGCCCGGCGTCAGGTCCTCGACCGCATTGGTGAGCTGGGTGTGCAGGAAGCTGGCGGCATCGTCGCCGGCCACGCGGATCAGTCCGAGCCCGGCGGGGGCACAGACGATTCCGCTTGCCTGCAAGGATTCGAGGCTGGCGGCGAGTTCCGGGGCTTTGGCATTCATCACTGGCATTGCGAAATCGTGGCGATCGTCCGAGACAGATCGGGTTGGAAAGGCACCGGTGGCGGCGCGCGCGGCCAGGTGCGCAAGAGGCGCCGGAGCCGCCGCGCATGGTCGGTGCGAGGCTGCCGGTTATTATATGGGGCTACGAGATTTTCGGCCGATGCGCCGCAGTCTCACCCCGATCCTGATACATGAAACGTTTTTTCCTTCGCCTGGGCCTGGCGTTCCTGGTACTCGCGCTGGCGGCAGCCGGCGGCTTTGCGTGGTGGGCCAATCACCCGCTGGCGCTGAACCGTTCGCCGGTCGAAGTGGTGATCAAGCCCAATTCGGGCGTAGCCAGCGTCGGCCGCCAGATCCAGCGCGGCGGCGTCGGCATGGACCCGCGGCTGTTCACGCTGCTGGTGCGCCTGACCGGCCACGGGCCCGACCTGAAGGCCGGCGGCTATGAATTCGAGACCGGCGCCACGCCGCTGTCGGTGATGGGCAAGCTGGTGCGCGGCGAAGTCACGCACTACGTGGTTACCGTGATCGAGGGCTGGGAGTTCCGCAAGATGCGCGCGGCGGTCGATGCCAGCCCGGCGCTGAGCCACGATACGCGCGACATGTCCGACGCGCAGCTGATGAAGGCAATCGGCGCCGCCGAGGCCTCGCCCGAGGGGCTGTTCTTCCCGGACACCTACCTGTTCGCGCGCGGCAGCAGCGATATCGACCTGTACAAGCACGCCTATCGCGCCATGCAGCGCCGGCTCAATGAAGCCTGGAACGCACGCGCGCCCGACCTGCCGTACAAGTCCCCGTACGAGGCGCTGGTGATGGCGTCGATCGTGGAGAAGGAGACCGGGCAGGCGTCGGAGCGCCCGATGATCGCCGCGGTGTTCATCAACCGGCTGCGCAAGAACATGATGCTGCAGACCGACCCGACCGTGATCTACGGCCTGGGCCAGGCCTTCGACGGAGACCTGCGCAAGCGCGACCTGCAGGCCGACACCCCGTACAATACGTACACCCGCACCGGCCTGCCGCCCACGCCGATCGCGCTGCCGGGCCTGGCCTCGCTGGCGGCGGCCACCGCACCGGCGCCGTCCGATGCGCTGTACTTCGTCGCCCGCGGCGACGGCAGCAGCCATTTCTCCAACTCGCTACCCGAACACAACCGCGCGGTCGACAAGTACCAGCGCGGCAAATAGGCATTCCATGCGCGGAAAATTCATCACTTTCGAAGGCATCGACGGCGCCGGCAAGAGCACCCATATCGACTGGGTGGCGGCACGGCTGCGGGCGCGCGCCGGCATTCCCGCCGTGGTCACCACCCGCGAGCCGGGCGGCACGCCGCTGGGCGAAGACCTGCGCCAGCTGCTGCTGCACCGGAAAATGCACCTCGAGACCGAGGCGCTGCTGATGTTCGCGGCGCGCCGCGAGCATATCGCCGAGGTCATCGACCCCGCGCTGGCACGTGGCGAATGGGTGATCTCCGACCGCTTCACGGATGCCACCTTTGCCTACCAGGGCGGGGGCAGGGGCCTGCCGACGCAGCGGCTCGAAGTGCTGGAAGACTGGGTGCAGGACGGCCTGCAGCCGGACCTGACGCTGCTATTCGACGTGCCGCTGGAAACCGCCAGCGAGCGGCTGGCCGGAGCCCGGGCGCCGGACAAGTTCGAGGCGGAATCGCGTGCGTTCTTCCAGCGCACCCGCGACGAATACCTGCGCCGGGCCGCGGCGGCACCGGGGCGCTTCCGCGTGATCGACGCCACGCGCAGCATCGACGCAATTCGAGAAGAACTCGATCAGATTATCGCAACCCTTTGATCTGACGGCACTATACTCCCTGATTCACATGCTCTATCCCTGGCAGAAGGAAGACTGGCAACGGCTCGGCATCCTGCGCGAACGGCTCCCGCATGCCTTGCTGATCCATGGCCAGCAAGGCATCGGCAAGCGCGACCTGGCGCTGCATTTCGCGCAAGGCCTGCTTTGCGAAGCGCCGCGGCCCGACGGCCAGCCCTGCGGCCAGTGTTCCGCGTGCCACTGGTTCAGTCAGGGCAATCACCCTGATTTCACCGTGGTGCGCCCCGAGGCGCTGGATGCCTCGGCCGAGCCTGATACCGACGAAGGCGGCAAGAAAAAGGCGCCGAGCAAGATCATCCGCATGGAGCAGGTGCGCGCGCTGATCGAGGCGGTGGGCGTCGGCACGCACCGTGCAGGCCTGCGCGTGGTGGTCGTGTATCCGCTCGATGCGTTGCAGACCGAGGGCGCCAACGCGCTGCTGAAGACGCTGGAGGAACCGCCCCCGTCGACCGTATTCCTGCTGGTGACCGACCGGCTCGACCGTATCCTGCCGACCATCCTGTCGCGCTGCCGCCAGTTCTCGGCCCAACGCCCGACGCCGGAGGCCGCGCTCGCGTGGCTGCAGGGCCAGGGGGTTGCCGATGCCGAGGCCCAGCTGGCGCAGGCCGGCGGTTCGCCGCTGACCGCGCTGCACGCGGCCGAGGCCGAGGAGCAGCCGCTGCAACGCCTGCTGGTCAGCCAGCTGGGCGCGGGCGCCGCGTTCGACGCCTCTGCAGCCGCCGAACAACTGCAGAAGCTGCCGGTGCCCGCCGTGCTTGGCATCCTGCAGCGCTGGACGTACGATCTGCTGAAGCTGCGGCTGGATGGCGCCGGCGGCACCGCGCCGCGCTACTTCCCCAAGGAGCGCGCCGCGCTGGCGCGCTGCGCCGGGGCCACCGACGCGCACCGGCTGCAGGCCTACGCGACGCGGCTGACCGCGCATCGCCGCAGCGAGAACCATCCGCTGGCGGCAAGGCTGGTGATGGAGGCAGTATTCCTGGAGTACCGGCAGCTGTTCCGATAAGGCAGCGCCCCTACGCAGTGCCGCTACGCAGTGCCGTTTCGGGGCAACACCATAACAACAAGCAGTAACAAGCAGCATCGTCATTCAGGGGGTCAACCATGAACACTGCAGTCACCGGGGCACCGCCGGGCGCCCCGCTGGGCGCGCCGACCGGCAGCGGTGCGGCATCGCGTCCCAACGTGCTGTCGTTGTCGATCAAGGATCAGGCCGGGCTGTACGCGGCCTATATGCCATTCCTGGCGCGCGGCGGCATTTTCGTGCCGTCGAACCGCCCGTTCCGGCTGGGCGAGCAGGTGTTTCTGGTGCTGTCCCTGCTGGACCGGCCGCAGAAGTACCAGATCGCGGGCCAGGTGGCCTGGATCACCCCGGCGGGCACGCCGATGAAGACCCCCGGCGTCGGCGTACACTTCCCCGACGACGACAACGGGCGCAACCTGCGCCGCGCAGTGGAGGAGATCCTGGGCAAGATGCTGGAATCCGGGCGCCCCACGCAAACCATATGAAGATTGCGAAGATTGCTTCGCAATCCATTGATAGTTAATGAATTCTTCCCGTTTTTCCCTGCGCATTGCCGAGCCCCGCGACCTGCCGGGCATCGTGGCGATCTATAACAGCACCGTGCCGTCGCGCATGGTCACCGCCGACACCGAGCCGGTCACCGTGGACTCGCGCCAGGCCTGGTTCGACGCCCACCAGCCCGGACGCCGCCCGCTATGGGTGTGCGAGGATGCCGACGGCCGCATGGCCGGCTGGATGAGCTTCTCGGATTTCTATGGCCGCCCGGCCTATGGCGGCACCGCCGAGGTCTCGATCTACCTGGACGCCGAGCGCCGGGGCCAGGGGCTGGGCCGGTACTTGCTGCAGCGGGCCATCGACCATGCGCCCGCGGTCGGCGTGAATACGCTGCTCGGCTTCATCTTTGGGCACAATGCCCCCAGCCTGGGCCTGTTCGCCGCGATGGGCTTTACCCGCTGGGGCGACCTGCCGCGCGTGGCCGTGCTCGACGGCGTCGAGCGCGACCTGATCATCCTCGGCCTCCGCGTGGATGGCGGGCAGCCGGCCTGAGCGGCCGAAGACAAGAGAATTCCCATGTTTGTCGATTCCCATTGCCATATCGATTTCCCCGAGCTGGCCGCGCGCCTGCCCGAACTGCTGGAAAACATGCGCGCCAACCAGGTCACGCATGCGCTGTGCATCTCGGTGACGCTGGAGGACTTCCCGCGCGTGCTGGCGCTGGCCGAGCAGCATCCCAACCTGTATGCCTCGGTCGGCGTGCATCCCGACTATGAAGAGGGGGAGGACCCGTCCGTCGAGCGCCTGGTCGAGCTGTCGGCGCACCCGCGCGTGGTCGGCACCGGCGAGACCGGGCTGGACTACTACCGCCTCAACGGCCGCAGCATCGCCGACATGGAATGGCAGCGCGAACGCTTCCGCAACCATATCCGTGCCGCGCGCCAGACCGGCAAGCCGCTGATCATCCATACCCGTTCGTCCGCCGACGACACGCTGCGGCTGATGCGCGAAGAGAACGCGGGCGAAGCGGGTGGCGTGATGCACTGCTTTACCGAGACCTGGGACGTCGCCCGGCAGGCGCTGGACCAGGGCTTCCATATCTCGTTTTCCGGCATCGTCACCTTCAAAAGCGCCGCCGACCTGCAGGAGACCGCGCGCAAGGTGCCGCTCGACCGCATGCTGATCGAGACCGATTCACCCTACCTGGCACCCGTGCCACACCGCGGCAAGACCAACGAGCCGGCCTGGGTGCGCCACGTAGGCGAGTTCATTGCGCAGCTGAGGGGGGTGCCGGTGGCGCAGGTGGCTGAGCAGACCACGGAAAATTTCTTTAACCTATTCAAGCACATCGACAGGAATGCTCATGTTTGACCTGAAGTTTGTCCGCCGTGCCGCCGGCGCCGTGGTGCTGGTGGCGGCCACGCTGGCGCAGGCCACGCCGGCCGACGACATGCGCAAGGCGGTCGAGTTCGACGATGCCAATACCGTCAGGAAGCTGCTGGCCAAGGGCGTCGATCCCAATATCGTCGACAGCCGCGGCAACCCGGCGCTGGTGCTGGCGCTGCGCGAGAAGTCGCTCAAGGTGGCAACGGTGCTGATCCGCGCCAAGGACATCGATTTCGACAAGGCCAACCCCGCCGGGGAGACCCCGCTGATGATGGCGGCGCTGCAGGGCCAGCTCGACATGGTCAAGCTGATGGTCGACGAGATGGAGGCCGAGATCAACAAGACCGGCTGGACCCCGCTGCACTACGCCGCCACCAATGGCCACAACAACGTGGTCAAGTACCTGGTCGACCATGCCGCGTATATCGACGCCGAGTCGCCCAACGGCACCACGCCACTGATGATGGCCGCGCGCGCGGGCCATATCGAGACCGTCAAGCTGCTGCTGGACGAAGGCGCCGACATGCGCCTGAAGAACCAGCAGGGCATGACCGTGATCGACTTTGCCGAGCGCTACAACCAGGCCGAGATCGCCAACGGGCTGAAGTCGCGCTGGCAGAAGATGTATCCGCAGACGCCGATCGTGCCGGCGCCGCCGCTGAAGGCGCCCACCGGGACGCCGGGCGGCCAGCGTCCCGCCACCGCGCCGGCTGCGCCGCAGACCAAGGGCTGGTAAGGCGCGCCCCGGCATGGATGCAACCCCCGCCCCGACCGCACCGGGCCGGCTGCGCCAGTGGGCACGGCGGCTCAAGGCCAGCCTGCTGACACTGTGGTTCTGCAGCCGCCACTCCGGCACGCCGCTGGGCGCGCGGCTGCTGGCGGTGCTGGTGGTCGGCTATGCCTTCAGCCCGATCGACCTGATTCCCGATTTCATCCCGGTGCTGGGCTACCTCGACGATGTCGTGCTGGTGCCGGTGGGCATCTGGCTCGCCTTGCGGATGATTCCGCCCGCGGTCACCGAGGAATGCCGCGGCCGCGCCGAGGCCTGGCAGGCCACCCATGCGCAACGGCCGCGCATTCGCGCGGCCGCCGTGGTGATCGTGCTGCTGTGGGGCGTGCTGGCGTGGCTGGCCTGGCGCTGGCTGGCGCCGCGCTGACAGCGCGCTGACAGCGGGCACAGCCTCTAGACGTCGTCCGCCAGCCGCACGCCCGTGAACTGCCAGCGCTGGTGCGGGTAGAAGAAGTTGCGGTAGGTTGCCCGGATATGCGATTCGGGCGTGACGCACGACCCGCCGCGCAACACCATCTGGCTGCTCATGAACTTGCCGTTGTACTCGCCGACCGCGCCGGCGTTCGGGCGGAAGCCGGGGTAGGGCAGGAAGGCGCTGCCGGTCCATTCCCACACATCGCCGAACATCTGGCGCAGCACGCCCGAGGTGTTCTGCCGGTCCGGCAGCGGCCGCAGCGCGCGGCCTTCGACGAAATTCCCCGTGGCCGGCAGGCTGCGCGCGGCGTGCTCCCATTCCGCCTCGGTCGGCAGCCGGCGCTCGGCCCAGCGCGCGAATGCGTCGGCCTCGTAGAAGCTGATATGGGTGACCGGGCTGTCCGGATCGACCGGATGCATGCCGCGCAGCGTCATCTGCCACCATGTGCCTTCGCGCGCTTCCCAGTACAGCGGCGCCTGGATGCCTTGCTCGCCGACCCAGCGCCAGCCGTCGGACAGCCACAGGCCGGCGGTCTGGTAGCCGCCGTCGTCGATGAACTCGAACCACTGGCGGTTGCTGACCGGGTGCGAGCACAGCGTGAACGGCTGCAGGTAGACCTTGTGGCGCGGCGCCTCGCAGTCAAAGGCAAAGCTCTCGCCGCCATGGCCGATCTCGACCACGCCGCCGTCGAAGCCGATCCAGTCGGGCGCCGGGCGCGGGTCGGCAATCACCGGCTCGGGCAGTTCCGGCGCAAAGGCCGGCCGCAGCGGATTCTGCGCGAACAGGTGCAGGATGTCGGTCAGCAGCAGTTCCTGGTGCTGCTGCTCATGCTGCAGGCCGAGCATGAGCAGCGCGGCCTCGGCGTCGGTCTGGGCGCTGCCGAGCAGCGCCATCATCGACTCGTCCACGGCCTCGCGGTAGGCCAGCACCTCGTCCAGCGACGGGCGCGTCAGCAGGCCGCGCTGCGGGCGCGGATAGCGCGGGCCGACTGCCTCGTAATAGGAGTTGAACAGGTAGCGGTAGTCCGGGTCCACCGGCTCATAGTCGGGGATGCGCGCGGCCAGCACGAATTCCTCGAAGAACCAGGTGGTGTGCGCCAGGTGCCATTTCGCCGGACTGGCGTCGTCCATCGACTGCACGGTGGCATCGGCATCGGACAAGTCGGCCACCAGCGTCTCGGTGCTGGCGCGGACGTGGCGATACTGCGAAAGCAGGGCGGGTTCGTGCGGAGGATGGAGGGCGGCGGCGGGCAACAGGGCTGAAGTCATGCGGGCTCCCGGAATGGATCGATCGATGACTGCAGGCGGCCGGCGGGCGCGTCCTTGCTGGCTGCGCCAGCGTGCCGCCAATGGCACGCGGGGCGCCGTAGCGCCCCGATCCATCATAGACCCGATCCGTTGCCGGGGCGAGCAGGCGCCGTCCTACACGGCGCGCGGCTGCCCGCTGGCTTCAGTCAGCCATTCCAGCAAGCCGTTCAGGCGGCCAGCCGGGTGGCGTCGTTCAGCGCCGCGACTTCGGTGCGGGCGTTGGCCAGGCCGGCTTCGCGGAACTCCGGACCCATGGCCAGGCCGTGGGCGCGCACGTAGGTAATGTCGGTGATGCCGAGGAAGCGCAGCACCACGTCGACGGTGACTTCGTGCAGGTCCAGCGAATTTGCATCCTGGCGCACGCCGCCGCGCGACGACACCACGATCACGCGCTTGCCGCCGGCCAGGCCGACCGGGCCGTTCTCGGTGTACTTGAAGGTGCGGCCAGCCTGTGCGATGCGGTCGATCCAGGCCTTGAGCTGGCTCGGGATGCCGAAGTTGTACTGCGGCACGCCCAGCACCAGCACGTCGGCGGCGAGGAATTCGGCCAGGAACTGCTCGGTGCGCTCCAGCTCGGCTTGCTGCACGGCGTTCAGGCCATCCTTGGGACCGCCCAGAACCGGCAGAAGGTTGCCCGACAGGTGCGCCGGGCCATCCCGGTCCAGGTCGCGCACGGTGACCTTGGCTTCAGGGTTGGCCGCGACCAGGTCGGCCACCACGCTGGCGGTCAGGTTGCGGGAAACGGAGTTGTCGCCGAGGACGCTGGAATCGATCTGCAGGATGTTCATGTCTTTCTCCACGAAGGGGCGGTTGCGATGGAGGAAAGATACTGGCTGGCCATTGGTATCGGTAGTGAGGCAAAATGCAAATGATTGTTCTGTCGATGCAACGCCAAGCCAAACCGTCATGCAAGACCTCAACGACCTGTCCCTGTTCGCGCAGGTGGTGGAACACGGCAGCTTTTCGGCGGCCAGCCGCGCCACCGGCGTCCCCAAGTCGCGCCTGAGCCGGCGCATCGCCCAGCTGGAGCGCGACCTGGGCGTGCAGCTGCTGCGCCGGACCACACGGCAGGTGCGCGTGACGCCGCTTGGCGAGTCGTTCTACGAACGCTGCCGGGCCATGCTCAACGAAGCCCAGGCCGCGCGCGAAGTGATCGAGCAGGCGCGCGAGCAGCCTGGCGGCACGCTGCGCGTCAGCTGCCCGGTGGCGATAGCGCAGATCCTGCTGGCGCCGGCCATCGGGCATTTCATGCGGGCCAACCCGGCGGTGCGGATCGAGCTGGAGGCGACCAACCGGCGTGTCGACGTGATCGCCGAGGGCTTCGACCTGGCGCTGCGTGTGCGCGAGGTGATGGAAGACTCGAGCCTGGCCGTGCGCACCTTCGGCGAGAGCCAGCTGATGCTGGTGGCCAGCCCCGCGCTGCTCGACAGCATCGGCCGGCCGCGCACGCCGCAGGCGCTCGACGGCATGCCCGGCGTGGGCCAGCACCCGCATGACGGCAAGCATGTCTGGATGCTGCGCTGCCAGCCCGGCGAGACCATCCAGATCGCCTACGACCCGCGCCTGGTCACCGATGAATTCGCGCTGCTGCGCGAGGCCGCGATCGCCGGCGTGGGCGTGGCCATGCTGCCGCGCATGTACTGCCGCGATGCCATCGACAGCGGCCAGCTTGAACTGCTGCTGCCCCAGTATGAGATGCCGGTCGGCACGCTGCACGCGGTGTTCCCGTCGCGCAAGGGCGTCACGCCGGCGACCCGGCGCTTTCTCGATTTCCTGGGCGAGATCCTGCCCGAGTGCGCGCGCAAGGTCGGCATGGTCGAACCGAGGCAGCCGGCCATGCACAGGGTGGTCTAGCGCGCGCCCCGTCCGGGAGCGTGTGGTGTGATCGGCGAGAGGGCGGACGTCGCACGGATCTCGGCCGCGCGGGTCATCGGCGCGCCACGGGCAAGTCTGGCAATTGCGGCTTTACCTTCACGCCGGCTCGCACTAAGGTACAGGGGCGGCACCTGCGCGTGAGGGTAAAGGCGCATGGAAGCCGGACCGTTCCCAAAAAACTCGGCAAGGAGAATGGCCATGGGTGGCTCTCAGGATTTGGGCAAGGCGCTGTTGCGCATCGTGCTTGGCGTGCTGATCCTGATGCACGGCATCGCCAAGGTGACCGGCGCATCCGGCATCGGTTTCGTGTCGAAGGTGGTCGCGGATGCGGGGTTGCCGGCCTGGGTTGCCTATGGTGTCTATATCGGCGAGCTGGTGGCGCCGATCCTGCTGATCATCGGGTTGTGGAGCCGGCTGGCGGCGATCATCGTCGCCATCAACATGCTGTTTGCGCTGTTCCTGGTGCACAGCGCCGAATTCGGCGCGCTATCCAAGACCGGCGGCTGGGCGCTGGAGCTGCAGGGCATGTTCCTGGGGGCGGCGCTGGCGGTGGCGTTGCTGGGCGCCGGCAGGTTCAGCGTGGGCGGCATCAACGGGAAGCTCAACTAGCTTCCGCGGGTCTGGCGCCGCGCGGCACCGTGGCGTTCCGGCGCCGCGCGGATGGGCAGGGGTGCCGGGTGAACGCGTGACCGTGGCCTCTGGAGACGTATCGTGAAATCCTTCCGGTTGTCCTTTCCGCTGGTGGCGGTGGCGCTGACCGTGGCGGGCTGCGCCAGCGCGCCCGACATCAAGACCGACTACAATCGCTCGGCCGACTTCAGCGCCTACCGCAGCTTCGGCTTCGTCGAGCATCCGGGCACCGACCGACAGGGATACGAGAGCCTGACCACCCAGTACCTGAAGGGCGCGGTACAGCGCGAGATGACCGCGCGCGGCTACCGCTACGCGCAGCAGTCCCCGGACCTGCTGGTCAACTTCAACACGCGGTTGCAGGAAAAGGTCCAGGTCAGCCCGGCGCCGGCGCCGATGATGGGCTATTACGGCTATCGCGGCGGCCTCTATGCGCCGTGGCCCGGCTACGGCTTCTACAACGACGTCTATACCTACACCGAAGGCACGCTCAATATCGACCTGGTCGATGCCCGCCAGAAGAAGCTGGTGTGGGAAGGCGTGGCGGTGGGCAGCGTCGATACCGGCGACAAGGCCGATGCGCAGCAGCGCATCGACAAGGTCGTGGGGCAGATCTTTGCGAAGTACCCGTTCCGCGCGGGGCAATAGCCCGCGCTAGCCTGCACTAGCCGGGCCGCGGCGCGCGCTCGATCGCCTCGGCGATAAAGGCATCGACGGGCTTGGGCGCCGACCACAGGTAGCCCTGGCCAAGCGGGCAGCGCAGCGCGCGCAGTGCTGCGCGCTGCGATTCCGTTTCCACCCCTTCGGCCACGCACTCCAGCCCCAGGTCGCGCGCCATTGCGATCATGTGGCGGCAAATGGCTTCGCGCTGGCCGTGGCCGTCGATCTGCGCGACGAAATAGCGGTCCAGCTTGAGCTGGGTGAAGGGCAGGTCCGCCAGCAGCTTGAGCGTGGCGATGCCGATGCCGAAATCGTCGATCGCCACGCCGTAGCCCATCAGCCGCAGCCGGTTCAGCGCGACCGACAGCGCCACCGTGTCGGGCACGGGATAGCCTTCGGTCAGTTCCACCGTCAATGCGCGCGGCGACACGCCGCTGGCCGCCACCAGCGTATCGAGCTGTTCCAGCACGCCCGGCCGGCACAGGGTTTGCGCCGACGCGTTGATGCCCAGCGTGATGTCGATGCCTGCGGCCTGCAGTCGCTGCTGTGCCGCCAGGCACTGGCGCACGACGAATTCAAACACCAGGTGGGCGGCGTCCAGCGCTTCCAGGCGCGGGACAAAGGCATCGGGCCGCAGTAGTCCGTGCCGCGGATGGCGCCAGCGCACCAGCGCTTCGGCGCCGGCCAGCCGGCCGCTGGCAAGGTCGTGCTGCGGCTGCAGCATCACCAGCAGGCCGTTGCCCGAGCGCGCCGCGGCGGTCAGCTCGGCATCGTCGGGCAAGCAGGCGGGCATCTGTGCGTCGTGTTCCGGGCCGGGCGCCAGCACGGCGGCCAGGACTTCCTCTACGGCATCGCGCGAGAGGGGTTTGCGCAAGGCATGCACGCGCGCAATGCCCGCGGCGTGCGCCAGGCTGCGATTCGATTCCAGGATGTCATCCGCCAGCGCGGTAACCCAGACCCAGACCGGCGGTGCCGCGGCAAACGCCTGCGCGCCGCGGCGATGCAGTTCGGCGATCAGTTCCGGGCCATTGCCGCCAGGCATCTCGATGTCGCACAGCACGGCGTCGAACGGCTGGCGGCCAAGCAACTCGGCGGCCTGCATGCCGCTCTGCGCCGACACCACCGTCTGCACCCCCAATTGCCGCAGCAGTCCCTCGGCCGCGAGCCGCTGGAACGGGTGGTCTTCGACAACGAGGATGCGCAGGGTAGCGTAACGGATCGGCATGGGAGGGGGGCGCGGCGAGCGCATCCGGGCATGGTAGCGCGGCATCGGCGCGCCGGCCAGCAGTGGGGCTGTCGCCATGGCGCAGCGAAATTGGCGATATAGCCGGTGAAACGCGCTGCGTTACGAATATTTGCGCTTTCCGGTTCAATGACCCGCTGCCATACCCGCTACAATCGCTGCCCGTAGTTTTGAACATGGCATGTCGATAATGGGTTTGGGCTGGTTCGGATTCTCGACTTTCTGGGTGCTGCCGCTGGTCTGGCGGATGGCCGGGCGCTGGCTTGCCGGCGATCGCCGTCTGGCCGGGCCGGGCTCGCTGCGTACCTGGCTCGGTACGCTGGCGGTGCTGTGTGCCAGCGCCAGCCTGGAGGCGCTCACCGGCGGGTCCGACCCGGAGTCCAGCGCGGGCGGTTCCGCGGGACGCGCGCTTGCCGGCATGTTCGGCAACCTGTTCGGCTGGACCGGTGCCTTGCTGCTGATGCTGGGCGTGCTGGCGCTGGCGGCACCGATGGTGTTCGGCGAAACCTGGCGCAGCCTGTTCGCGCGCAAGCCGCGCCGCGCGGCGGACCCTGATGCCCCGACAGACGAGCCGGCGCCGGCCTTCACCAACCCGTTCGCCAATACTTTCACGCCGCAGGCGCCGCGCGAAGCCGAGCGCCGCGAGGCCGCCACCGGCGCCCAGGGCAACTGGAGCGCGCCGCCCCAGCGCCACCGCAGTTTCGAAGCGGTTTCGGCGCGGCGCCAGCCCGCGTGGCAGCCGCCGCGGCGTACCCGTGAATCGCCGCCGCAGCCGGGCGAGATCTGGCTGCATGCTGCCGATGCGCCGGCCGCGGGCAAGACCGTGCGCGCCGCGGGACCCTCCGCTGCGGCAGGCGCGGCCCAGGCCGTTGCGCAGGCGGCGCCGGCAGCACGGCCTGCGCCGGCGCCGGCGCCACGCAAGCCCGCAGCGGCCGCAGCGGCCGCAGTGGCTGCAGCGCCGGCACAGGCAGCAGCGGCCGCACGTCCTGCGCAACCCCCGCGCGCAACCGTCGTCAGCACCCCGTTCCGACAGCCGCAGCCATTGGTGCGCTCGTCGATCACGACTTTGCCGGAGGCGCAGGCGAAGGCGGCGGCAACGGTGCCATTGGCTGCGCTCTCGCCTGCCGCAGAGGTTGTGCCTGCCGCGGCGGCCGGCGTTGTCCAGGCAGCAGTCGAGCCGGCGATTGCCATCGCCAAGCCGGCGGTGCCGGAAACGCCGGTGGCCGAGGCCGACACGGCTGTCGCCGCTGACACGGTTGTGATCGAGCCCGACGACGCGGCGCCGGTCACGCCGGCCGGGGCGGCAGAATCGGCAGAGCCGGCAGAGCCGGCAGAGCCGGCTGCGCAGCCGGCTATCGACAAGGACATTGCCGGCGACATCGACGCCGTCACGCTGGCAGCAATCCGGCAGGAAGCGCTGGACCTGCTGGCCGAGTTGCAGGCGCTGGCGGGCAAGGCCAGGCAGCCTGCGTCCGTAACGGAAGTCGCCGCAGTTCCTGAAAGTCCCGCAATCACGGCGGCGCTGGCCGACATTGCCGACGCGACGGATGCTGCGGACGAAATCGATGCTGCGCCGAAGGATGAAGCAGACGGCCTGGTCCCGGCAGGCGAAACTGAGGTCGAAAGCCAGCCGGTGGGCGCCGTGCCGGCTGACGACACTGACGATCTCGGTGCCGTGGCACAGGCCGTCGCTACCTCGGCGATGGAGGAGGAGAGTGGGGCTGCACCGGCCTCGGCCGACCCTGCCGCCGAGCGGGACACGGAAACGCTGATGGACGGTAACGGTCTGGTCGGCGAAGCGGTTGCTGATAGGGGGGCAGGCGAACCTGATGCGGAGGCGGAGGTCGCTGAGGCCGTTGAGGTTGCTGAATCGGCCGAGGTCGTTGAGTCGGCTGAGGTCGTTGAGTCGGCTGAGGTCGTTGAGGCAGCTGAAGCAGTTGAGACTGTTGAAGCAGTCGAGTCAACCGAAGCTATCCAGCCGGAACAAGAGCTAGCGGCTGCCGCGATCGAGGCGGCAGCGGAACCTGCGGAAGCGACCGTCGCACCCGAGCCGGCACCGCCCCCGATCGCCGCGCCCCTGGCCAAGCCCCGCATCGTCCTGCCGGCCGTGGTCGGCCGCACGGTGCCGCTGGGCTCGAGCCAGCCCGCTCCCGCACCCGCACCGGTTCCCGAACCGCCCGCGCCCCGCCCGCCGGTCGACTACCGCCTGCCGCCCGCCGACCTGCTGGAAAACCAGCTCGACAGCGGCGAGCAGGTGTCGGAAGAGCGCCTTCGCGACACCGGTGAACTGATCGCGCAGCGCCTGGCCGAGTTCAAGGTACCCGTCGCCGTGGTCGGCGCCGATGCCGGCCCGGTCATCACGCGCTTCGAGGTAGAGCCCGCCATGGGCGTGCGCGGCGCGCAAGTCGTGGGTCTGATGAAGGATCTTGCCCGCGCGCTCGGCGTGACCTCGATCCGCGTGGTCGAGACCATCCCCGGCAAGACCTGCATGGGCCTGGAGCTGCCCAATGCGCGCCGGCAGATGATCCGGCTGTCCGAGATCGTCCAGGCGGCCTCGTTCCAGGCACACCATTCGCGCCTGGTGCTGGCGATGGGCAAGGACATCACCGGCAATCCGGTGGTCACCGACCTGGCGCGCGCGCCGCACCTGCTGGTGGCGGGCACCACGGGTTCGGGCAAGTCGGTCGCGGTCAACGCCATGATCCTGTCGATGCTGTACAAGGCCACGCCGGAAGATGTGCGCCTGATCATGATCGACCCCAAGATGCTCGAGCTCTCGGTCTACGAGGGCATCCCGCACCTGCTGTCGCCGGTGGTCACCGACATGAAGCAGGCCGCGCACGCGCTCAACTGGTGCGTCGGCGAGATGGAAAAGCGCTACAAGCTGATGTCGGCGCTGGGCGTGCGCAACCTGGCCGGCTACAACCAGAAGCTCCGCGCCGCCGAGGCGGCGGAGCGCAAGGTGCCCAACCCGTTCTCGCTGACGCCGGACGCGCCCGAGCCGCTGTCGCGGCTGCCGATGATCGTGGTGGTGATCGACGAGCTGGCCGACCTGATGATGGTCGCGGGCAAGAAGATCGAAGAACTGATCGCGCGTTTGGCCCAGAAGGCCCGCGCCGCCGGCATCCACCTGATCCTGGCGACGCAGCGACCGTCGGTCGACGTGATCACCGGGCTGATCAAGGCCAATATCCCGACGCGGGTGGCGTTCCAGGTCTCGTCCAAGATCGACTCGCGCACCATCCTCGACCAGATGGGCGCCGAGAGCCTGCTCGGCCAGGGCGACATGCTGTTCCTGCCGCCGGGCACCGGCTACCCGCAGCGCGTGCACGGCGCCTTCGTCGCCGACGAGGAAGTGCACCGCGTGGTAGAGCACTGGAAGCAATTCGGCGAGCCGGATTACGATGAAGCCATCCTGGCCGGCGACCCGGCCGAGGCCGGCGGCGCCGACCTGTTCGGCGAAGGCGGCGGCGATGGCGAAGCCGATCCGCTGTATGACGAAGCCGCGTCCTTCGTGCTGACCAGCCGGCGCGCCTCGATCTCGGCAGTGCAGCGCCAGCTGCGCATCGGCTACAACCGCGCGGCGCGTTTGATCGAGCAGATGGAAGTCGCCGGGCTGGTGTCGCCAATGGGCCGCAACGGCGCGCGCGACGTGCTGGCGCCGGGGCCGGCGGACTGACACGACGTTACCTTCCGGAGGCGATGATGGCGCTCGAGCATGGAAGCTTGCTGGCCGCTGTGCCGGTGAACCTGGCGGAAGAAGTGTTCGAGCCGCTGCTGGCTCGGCCTGGCCTGAAGATCGAGCGGATCGTCTCCAACGGGCAGGCCAGTCCGGCAGGGTTCTGGTACGACAGCGCGGAAGCCGAGTGGGTGCTGCTGGTCAGCGGCAGTGCTGCGCTGGAGATTGAAGGTGAGGCAGTTCAGCATGTGATGCGGCCCGGCGACTGGCTGCACTTGCCGGCGCATTGCCGGCATCGTGTGGCATGGACTGACGAAACGCAGCCGACGGTTTGGTTGGCGGTGCATTACGGGGGCGGTGACAGCTAGACCGTGTCCCGCGACAGCGCATGTTGCTGGCTATCGAGGCCGGTCCTCAGTCACCCCTCACCCCTCAGCCTGATCCGGAAACACCGGCTCGCCAAGATTCAGCATCAACCGGTTCGCCCACGCAAAGATCGCGACCGAGTGGATCAGGTCGAGGATCTCCGCATCCGTCACCCCCGCATCGCGCAGCGGTTTGAGCAGTGCCGCGGTTACCTCCGCCGGCCGCTCCGTCAGTTCGATTGAGAACTGCGCGATCGCTTTCTCACGCGCGGTGGTCCCCGCCGAGCGCGGGTCCTCGAACACTTCCCGGATCACGTCATTGCGCTTGGCCAGTTGCTCGAAGCGCTGCGCATGCACCGACGCGCAGTACACGCAGCCATTGATGCGCGACACCACCGTGGTCGCCAGCTCGCGCTCGGCGCGCGGCATGCCGCCGGGTGCGTACATGATGGCGTTGAAGGCGGTGGAGCGCTGGCGCAGGATCTCGGGCTGGTGCACCAGGAAGCGGTAGTAGTCCTGCACCTTGGCCTTGGGATGGCTTTCTTCCAGCACGGCAACCTGTTCGGGCGTGGCCTGGTCCAGTTCGACAATATCGAGCCAAGCCTTCCAGTCCAGCACTTCGTTGGTAAAGCCGTGGGATTTGATGATCTCGCTCATGCCTGGGCTCCTGCAGTGTCGTTCAATGCCTTCAAGGCGTCCAGGCCGGCTACCAGCCGAACCTGGTACGACAGGAAGGCAATCAGCTGCGCCAGCGTGACCACGGCGGGCGTGCTCAGGCCCGCTGCGGGCAGCGCCTGCAGCGCGGCCTTGTCGCCTTCGACGGGTTTTTCGATCAGCGTGCGGGTGAACGCGAGCATCGCGCGCAGGCGCGGCTCGGCGATCTCCTGAGGCTGGCCTTCGGCGGCGGCGCGCACGTGCGCGGCATCGGCGCCGAGTTGTTCCAGCCGCGCGCGGTAGTGCGCCGCCAGCGCCGCGGAGGGCGTCAGGCGCGCCGCGTACAGCGCGACCAGCAGGCGTTCTTCGAGCGAAAGGCCGGGCAGGGCCGGGTCGAACAGGGCGTCATGGCTGCCCTGGGTGGCGGCCACGACCTTGTCGCGTTGATGGCGCAGCGCGTAAGTGGCGCTGCCGGGCACCAGGCCGGTGAGCTGGTCGATCAGGTCGACCGCGGGGGCGGAGGTCTGGGTCATCGGACTCTGTTGGTTCGGAAGTATCGGTTCAAGGTTCAAGGTATTTGCGCTCAGGCCTGCGCGGTGCGCAGAGCCGGCGGCAGCGCCGGAGTCCATTCGTCGCCGAAGACTTCCGGCTCGGCAAAGGCCTGCAACGCGGCATAGTGCAGTTCGACGTCTTCCCGGTACAGCAGCGCGGCGATGCCCTGGCCAAGCCGGCGCGCGCCGTCGCTGATCGCCGGGATATCGCCGGAAATGGTGCCGTGCGACAGCGCCGCCGGATAGCAGAAGCAGTGGATGCGCGACAGGCCAGGGCACGCGCCCGGTTTTTTTTCCTGGAATTCAAACGATTCGCCCAGGTCCGGCGAATCGGACAGCTCGCGGTCTTCCTGGCCTGCCGGCGGCACGTAGCGGTCGCGCCAGTAGCGGATATGCGGGGCAAAGGCGGCAAATTCCGCCCGGGTTTCCAGGTCGATGCGGAAGCCGGTCGAGAAGATCAGGAAATCCAGCTCGAAGGTGCCCTGCGGCGTGGCGACATGCAGCACGTCGCCACGCACTTCGACCGACTCCAGCGCCGCGCCCAGGTTGAAATGCGCATTGGCATGGCGCGAAACCCGCAGCGTGCTGCCGCGCGGCGGCGGCACCTGCTCGGTGTTGATGTAGTTTCGCAGCCGCCATTTCCAGGCATCCGGCAGGCCATAGTGGCCGTGGGTCAGCCCCGGGTTGCCGGCACCCTTGCTCTTGTTGACACGCGGGATGTCCTGGCGCCGCACCAGCATCTCGACGGAGGCCGCGCCGGCTTCAAGCGCGGTGGCGGCGCTGTCCATCGCCGACGCGCCGGCGCCAACCACGCCCACGCGCTTGCCGCGCAGCGTGGCGTAGTCCATCTCGTCGGACGAGTGCGCCCACAGGTGGCGCGGCAGCGCCTCCGCCAGCGGAGGCACGTAGGCGCCGCCGAGGCCGTCGCGGCCGGTCGCCAGCACCACGCGGCGCGCGAGGACGGTCAGCGGGCCTGCGGGGGACCGCATCGACAGCGACACCAGGCCATCGGCGCGCGGCACGATCTGTTCGACGCGGTGCTCATTGCGGATATCGAGGTCCAGCACCTGCCGGTACCAGCGCAGGTAGTCCATCCATTGCAGCCGCGGGATCTTGTCCAGCGCCTGCCATGCGTCTTCACCGAACTGCGCCTCGAACCAGGCGCGGAAGGTCAGCGCCGGCAGCCCCAGCGCGGGGCCGGTCAGCTGCTTGGGCGAACGCAGCGTTTCCATGCGCGCCGTGGTGGCCCATGGGCCCTCGAAGCCGGCCGGCGCGCGGTCGAAGGCGCGCACGCGGATGCCAAGGTGCGCCAGCGTGGCGCTGGCCGCCAGGCCGGCCATGCCGCCGCCGATCACGGCGACGTCGAGCACGTCACGGCCGTCGTGGGTGCGCGGCATGGTCCACGGCTTTGCGGGCAGTTCCAGCCAGGACAGGTCCTGGCGCAGGCGTGCCTCGAGGGCGGGCAGGCCGGCGGGGGTGGTAGTGGTGGGGTCAGTCATGGCTGGGAAGATCGGTGTCCGGTGAAAACAAGTCGGTGCCGGCGCCGGTGTCGCCGTACAGCGATTGCAGCAGCGCGCCGTGCTCGGCCGCATCGCGCAGCAGCAGGTCCGGCAGCAGCGCGGCGGCGGCATCGGCCGCCGCCTGCACCAGCGCCAGCACGGCGGTGCTGGCCGGTCGCGCCTGCGGCGTGATGACGCCGAAGTAGAACGGGATATCCGCGTCGATCGGGCGCACCGCGATGTCGGTCAGCGGCAGCCCGCGTGCGGTCACGGGCTCCAGCAGCGCAATGCCAAGCCCGGCGCGGACCAGCGTCAGCGCGTTGATCGAGGTGTTGGTGTCAATCACGCCGGCGGCCGGCACGCCCGCACTGGCCAGCGCCCGGTCCACGCGGCGGCGCAGCCGGTAGGGGTTCTGCATGGTGACGATGCGGCGCGCGCGGCAATCCTGCAGTGAAATCGCTGCCTGTGCCGCGAGCGGATCGTCGCCGCGCACCGCCGCCACGCAAGCCGACTGGCCGATCCAGTGCACGGTTACGCCGCGGTGTTCCAGCGGCAGGCTGTTCAGCCCGATGTCGGCGGCGCCGGTCAGCACGGCATGCACCACCTGTTCCGGCGATACGGCCTGCACGGCCACGCGTTCCGGCGCGCACTGGCCGCGCTCGAACGCCAGCGCCAGCGCGGGCGGCAGCAGGCCGGCGGCCAGTGCCGGCGTGGCGGCGATGCGCAACGGCCGGCCGTCGCCGCGTGCCAGTGCCGCGGCCCGGCTGCGGATCTGCTGCATGCCGGCCAGCGTCTGCTCGACCTCGTCGTAGAGCAGGAAGCCCTGTTCCGTCGGACTGACGCGCGGGCCGCTGCGGGTGAACAGCGCAAAGCCGAGTTCGGCCTCCAGCTCCTGGATCAGGCGCGTGATGGCCGGCTGCGAGCGGCCGAGCAGGCGGCCCGCGGCGGTGACGCTGCCGGTGGTCACGACGGCGGCGAAGGCTTCCAGTTGCCGGATTTCCATTGGTGTTGGCGATGTATGTTCAATCCGGATTCTGACGTGCTTATCATGCAGATGCCAAATACTATTTCGGGATAAGGCTATGCCGCGGCTATGATGTAGAGATGCCGGGAGCACACCGGCCCCCCAAAAAGGACGGACGTGTTTGCCTGGCTCGGTGGCTATCGGCAGGTCAATGAAAGGACCACGCTGTGGCGCTTGACGCTCTGGGTGCTCGCGACAGCACTCGTGGGAGCGGCGCCCGCGCAGGCCGCCGACCCCTTGCGCGTTGGCTCCAAGCGCTTTACCGAGTCCTATATCCTTGGCGAACTGCTGACGCAGGCCGCCGGTCCGCCGGGCACCGCGCAGCACCAGCAAGGGCTGGGCAATACCGCGATCGTGTTCGAGGCGCTCAAGGCCGGCAGCATCGACCTTTATCCCGACTACACCGGCACGCTCGCCGCGGAGATCCTGAAGCTGCCGCCCGGCGCCGGCCTGGACGCCATCCAGCGGGCACTGGCCCCGCTGGGATTGGGTGCGGCGATCCCGCTCGGCTTTGAAAACACCTACGCACTGGCCGTCTCCGACACCCGCCCGCCCAACCTGCGCCGGCTCAGCGACCTGGCCGCGCAGCCGCGGCTGCGGCTGGGCCTGTCGCATGAATTCCTCGGCCGGGCGGACGGCTGGCCCGGCCTTGCCAGCCGCTATCGCCTGCCGCAGCAGCCGGTCGGGCTGGACCACGGCGTTGCCTACGAGGCGCTGGCGGCGGGGCAGGTGGATGCGATCGACATCTATTCGACCGACGCCAAGATCCTCAAGTACCGGCTGCGCGTGCTCGAAGACGACCGCCGCTATTTCCCGCGCTATGACGCCGTGGTGGTGTACCGGCTGGACGTGCCGCAGCGCTTCCCGCAGGCGTGGCAGGCGCTGCAGCGCTTGTCGGGCCGCATCAGCGCGGCCGACATGGTGGCAATGAACGCCGCGGCGGAGATCGACCGCAAGCCGTTCGATCTCGTCGCGCGGGAGTTCGCGGCGCATGGCCCGAACCCCGGCGCCGAACCGGCCGCAGTACCGGCGTCCGCGGCGTCCGCGGCCTCGGTGGCAGGCACCAGCGATCGCGGCCTGCTGGGCGCGCTGCTTGGACCCGACACCAACCGGCTGGCGCGGCGCCATGTCGGCCTGGTGGCAGGCGCCGTCGGCGCCGCCACGCTGGCCGGCGTGCCGCTGGGCATCCTGGCTGCGCGCCGCCGGCGCACCGGCCAGGTGGTGCTGGGCGCCGTCAGCGTGCTGCAGACCGTGCCGTCGCTGGCCTTGCTGGCGATGCTGATCCCGCTGCTGGGCCGCATCGGCGTGTGGCCGGCGCTGGTGGCGCTGTTCCTGTATGCGTTGCTGCCGATCGTGCGCAACACCGCCACCGGACTGGAGCAGGTGCCGCCGGGCATGCGCGACGCTGCCCGCGCGCTCGGGCTGCGCGGCGGCCAGGTACTGCGCTACGTGGAACTGCCGCTGGCGCTGCCGGTGCTGCTGGCCGGCGTCAAGACCGCCGCCATCATCAGCGTGGGCACGGCCACGATCGCGGCCTTCGTCGGCGCCGGCGGCTTTGGCGAGCGCATTGCCACCGGGCTGGCGCTCAACGACACCACGCTGCTGCTGGCCGGCGCGATCCCGGCCGCGGTGCTGGCGCTCGCCGTGCAGGCCGCGTTCGAGACGCTGGAATGGGCGCTGCGCCGCCATCGCGACGCGCGCTGAGACCGCTGAGACCGCTGAGACCGCTCAGGCCGCTCAGGTCGCTCAGGCCGCTCAGGCCGCTCAGGCCGCCTGTTGCGCGATCAGCCGGCCGAGCGTGGCGACCGCCGTCTCGGCCTCGTCGTTCCACAAGTGCCCGTAGTTGAGCCGGATGCAGTTGCGGTAGCCCTGCCGCGCCGAGAAGATCGGCCCCGGCGCCAGCCCGATGCCGGCCTCCAGCGCGGCATGGTGCAGCGCCAGCGCATCGAAGCCGGGCGCGAACTCGACCCACAGGAAGTACCCGCCCTCCGGCCGCGATACGCGCACGCCCTCCGGGAAATGCCGGCCGATGGCATCGAGCATCTGGCCCTGCTGCATCTCCAGCACATGGCGCAGGCGGCGCAGGTGCTTGTCATAGCCGCCGTGCTGCAGGTACTCGGCCAGCGCTACCTGGGTGGGCACGCCGGCCGACAGCGTGGTCATCAGCTTGAGCCGCTGGATCGCCTCGCCGAAGCGGCCCGGCGCCACCCAGCCGATGCGGAAGCCCGGCGACAGCGTCTTCGAGAACGAACTGCAATGCATCACCAGCCCCTGCGTATCGAAGGCCTTGGCCGGTAGCGGGCAGCGGTTGCCGAAATAGAGCTCGCCATAGACATCGTCTTCGATCAGCGGCACCTGGTGACGGGCGAGCAGGGCCACCAGCGCCTTTTTCTTGTCTTCCGACATGCTGGCGCCGAGCGGATTCTGGAACTGCGTCATGAACCAGCAGGCCTTGACCGGGTGACGCGACAGCGCGTTGTCGAGCGCGCCCAGGTCGATGCCCTGCGCCGGATCGACCGGGATCTCCAGCGCCTTGAGTCGCAGCCGTTCCAGCGCCTGCAGCGCGGCATAGAAGCCCGGAGACTCGATCGCGACCACGTCGCCCGGCTGGGTCACGGCCATCAGGCACAGGTTCAGCGCCTCCAGCGCGCCGTTGGTGACGACCAGGTCTTCGGCCGGCTGCGGCGCGCCCGCGCCGAGGTAGCGCAGCGCGATCTGCCGCCGCAGCGCCGCGTTGCCGGGCGGCAGGTCGTTGACCGAATGCCACGGGTCCAGCGCACGGCCGGCCCGCGCCAGCGACTTGCCCAGCCGCTCCCACGGGAACAGCTCAGGCGAGGGGAAGGCCGAGCCGAACTGCACCAGCTTGCGGTCGCGCGCGCCTTCAAGCACCGCGAACACTAGCTTGGAGATGTCGACCTGGGTCGACACCTGCCGCGACGGCCGCGCCTGCGGCTGCGGCAGGTCGCGCCGGGCCGGCCCCGCCACGTAGTAGCCGGAACGCTCGCGCGCGCGCACCAGTCCGCGCTCTTCCAGCCGGTAGTAGGCCTGGAACGCGGTGGACGGGCTGACCCCGTATTGCGCCACGGTCTTGCGGATCGACGGCAGGCGGGTGCCGGGCGGCAGGCTGCCGTTGCGGATATCGGCGGCCAGGGTTTCGGCGAGGGCTTCGTACCGTTTCATGGGGCGCAGTCGGGCGGGGCGGGGCGGGGTGTAGGGTGCCATTATCGCCCCGGGTCCGGCAACTGATACGTAAATTTTCCGGGTACCTGATGCTGTTATGGCCGGCGGCTGGCGGCCATAATCGGTTGTCGTCGCCAAAGGCTTTCGTGCAAGGAGAGACAATGAACCCGTTGAGGCTGTTGCGGACCGTGCTGTGGGGCTTCTTTGGCCTGCGCAAGGGCCAGGAACACCAGCGCGACCTGGAAAACCTGCGTCCCGTGCCGCTGATCCTGACCGGCGTGGCCGTGGCCGCCGGACTGGTAGCCTGCCTGGTGCTGGCCGCCAACTGGGCCGTGTCGGGCGCATCGGCAGCGGCAAGCGCCATACCGGCCATGACGATAGCCTGAGCCGCGGCGTCGCGTTACATTCTCATCACAACAACAATCTGATCGACCCCATGTCTCGCCCGACCGGGCGGCATTGCGCCGCCGCTTTGCTGCCCGCGCAGTGGCTGTCCTGGCTACCCTGGCTGTGGCTGTCCCTGGCGCTGCTGGTTGCCTGGCCGGCCCGTTCGGCACTGGCCGCGGGCGCCGCCGAGGCGCAGCAGGTCGAACGCGGCCGCTATCTGGCGCGCATCGCCAACTGCGCCGCATGCCATACCCGCGAGGGCGGCAAGCCATTTGCCGGCGGGTTGCCGATCCGCACCGCCGTCGGCACCCTTCACTCGACCAATATCACCCCCGACGCCGCCACCGGCATCGGCGCTTATACGCTGGCGGAGTTCGACCGCGCACTGCGCCAGGGCGTGGCGCGCGACGGCAAGCGCCTGTATCCGGCCATGCCGTACCCGTCCTACGCCCGCATGCGTGCCGACGACGTGGCCGCGCTGTATGCCTACCTGCGCGCGGAAGTCGCGCCCGTGGCGCAGCGCAACCCGGCGCCGCAGCTGCGCTTTCCGTACGGCATGCGCTCGCTGCTGTCGGTCTGGAACCTGCTGTTTCTCGACGACGACCCGGTTCGCACCGAGCCCGCGCGCGGCGACCCGTGGAACCGCGGCGCCTACCTGGTGCAGGCCGTGGCCCACTGCGGAGCCTGCCACACGCCCCGCGGCCGGTTGTTCGCCGAGCAAGGACTGGACGAGCGCAGCCGGCATTTCCTGTCGGGCGCCAGCGTGGAAGGCTGGTCCGCGACCAACCTGACCGGCGACCAGGTCACCGGCCTCGGGGCATGGTCGCGCGCGGACATTGCCGAGTTCCTGCGCACCGGGCGCAATGGGCACGCAACCTCGTTCGGGCCCATGTCCGTCGTGATCTCCACCGCCACGCAATACATGAGTCCGGGCGACCTCGATGCCGTGGCGGCCTACCTCAAGTCGCTGCCCGGCGCGCGCGGCGAGGACAAGCCGTTCCGCCCCGATCCCGCCACCGCGCAGCAACTGCACCAGGGCCGCTTCGACGTGCCGGGCGCACGCCAGTACGCGGTGTACTGCATGCCGTGCCATGGCGCCGACGGCAAGGGCTTCGCGCGCGTGTTCCCGCCGCTGGCAGGCAACCCGACCGTGGCCGATCCCGATCCGGCGTCGCTGGTCAACCTGCTGCTCGATGGCGCCGTGACCGCGCGTGTCGGCACCGCCGCCACCGACTACCACATGCCCGGCTATGGCTGGACGCTGGATGACCAGGAACTGGCCAGCGTGCTGACTTTCATCCGGCGCGGCTGGGGCAACCGTGCCGGTCCGGTGACCGAAGCCGACGTGGCCGCGCGGCGCAAGGCGCTGGCGGCACAGCGCTGAGGCGAAGCGCTCCGGCACGCACCGCTTTCCGATGAGCATCCGATGACGATCACGCGCAGAGACTTCCTCAACGGCACCGCGCTGACCATTGCCGCCGGGCTGGCACCGGTGCAATGGCTGCACGCGCAGCAGGGCGGGGCGGCAAGCGCCGGCTATCCGCCGGCCCTGACCGGGCTGCGCGGCAACCATGACGGCACGTATACGCTGGCCCACGGCCTGGCGCGCGAGGGCGCCAAATATCCCGTGGTGCTGGCGCGCGAGGCCTTCGACCTGGTCGTGGTCGGCGGCGGGGTGAGCGGACTGGCGGCGGCATGGTTCTACCGGCGCCGTTTCGGCGCCGCCCGGCGCATCCTGATCCTCGACAATCACGACGACTTCGGCGGCCATGCCAAGCGCAACGAATTCACCGTCCGCGGCCAGCGGCTGGTCACCTATGGCGGCAGCGCCGAGATGCCGCCCGGCGCAGCCAGCGACGCTGCCATGCGCGAGCTGCTGGCCGGCATCGGCCTCGATCCCGCGCGCCCGCCGGCTGCACCGCCGTCCGACCCATATGCCGCGCTGGGCATGGGCCGCGCCGTGTTCTTCGATGCCGAGCATTTCGGCCGCGACCAGTGGCTCGGCGGCGATCCGTTCGGCGAACTGGCCGATGCGCGCAATGGCCTGCGCGCGCAGGGGCCCGATGCCGCTGCCTTGCAACGCTTCCTCGAGCAGGCGCCGCTACCCGCGGCGGATCGCGCCGCGCTGGCCCGCCTGGCGGCCGGCACCACCGACTACCTGCCCGGCCTCGACAACGCCGCACGCGCCGCGGCGCTGCGCACCATGCGCTACGCCGCCTTCCTGCGCGACAAGGCCGGCCTCGGCCTGCCGGCGCTGCGCTTCCTGCGCAGCCGCAGCAACGATGCCTATGCGCTCGATGCCGACGGCATCTCGGTCGCCGATGCCATCGCCATCGGACTGCCCGCCGGCGCCAACATGCCCGCGCCGGCGCCGAACCCCCGGCTGGGCAAGTCGCCGGCCTCGCGCCTGTGGTTCCCGGATGGCAATGCCTCGCTGGCACGGCTGCTGGTGCATAGCCTGATTCCGGGCGTGGCGTCGATTGCCGTGCCGGCAGAGGTGGCCACTGCCGCCTTCGACTACAACCGGCTGGACCGCGACGGCGCGCCGGTGCGGCTGCGGCTGAACAGCACCGCGATTGCGGTCGAGCCCGATGGCAACATCACGCGCGTGACCTACGGCTGGGGCGGCAACCTGCACCGTGTCGAAGCGCGCCACGTGGTGCTGGCCGGCTACAACATGATGATCCCGTATCTGTTGCCGTCGCTGCCGGCCGCACAGAAGGCGGTGCTGCGCGACGAGGCCAAGGCCCCGCTGGTCTACACCAAGGTGGCGCTCGACAACTGGCAGGCCTTCGCCGCGCTGCGCGCGCGGCGCATCCACGCGCCGGCCATGACGTACACCGACCTGTGGCTGGAGCCGCCCGCTGGCCCCCGTCCGTCCGACCCGGCAGTGCTGCACATGCTTTATGTGCCAACCGTGCCCGACAGCGGCATGCGCGCGCGCGACCGCTTCCGCGCTGGCCGCGCCTTCCTCTTGGGAACCCCGTTCGATGCGCTCGAGCGCGACATCCGCGCGCAGCTGGACCGGATGCTGGGGCAGGCCGGCTTCAGCGCCAGCAAGGTGATCCGCGGCATCACGGTGAACCGCTGGGCGCACGGCTACAGCTATATGCCGGACAGCGTGGCAGGCGAGAACGTGGCTGCCGACGCGGCCTGGCCGGACCTGGCCGGGGTCGGCAACATCAGCATTGCCAACAGCGACAATGCCGGCAGCCCGTCGGTGACGGCGGCGGTCAGCCAGGGCAAGCGGGCGGTGGAGCGGTTGCCGGGCTAGCCGGGCGGCGGCCGGCCGATGCGCGCGGTCAGTCGGCGCGCCGGGCCGTCAGGGCGTCGATCTCGTCGTCCTTGGACTGCCACTGATGCGCCAGCCAGTGGTGGAATTCCGTGCGGAACGCCTTGTCGGTGGCGTAGTCGGCCTCGCAGAATGCCGGTGGCACCGGCAACTGGTGCATGCGCACCACCACCATGCCGGCGCGGCCGCAAGCAAGGTCCCAGAAGCTTGGCACGCCGTCTGGATAGGCGATGGTCACGTCGATCATCGAGCGAAAGCGCGTTCCCATTGCATTCAGCGCCACCGCCAGCCCGCCCGCCTTGGGCTTGAGCAGGTGACGGTACGGCGACGCCTGCGCGACGCGCTTGGCCTCGCTGAAGCGCGTGCCCTCGGCAAACACCATCACGCTGGTTGGCACCAGCGAGAATTTCTCGCATGCGCGCCGCGCCGTTTCCTGGTCCTGGCGCCGCAGCGCCGGATTGCGGCGCAGTTCCGCCTTGCCATGGCGCTTCATGAACGGAAAGTCCAGCGCCCACCACGCCAGCCCGATCACCGGCACATAGATCAGCTGCTGCTTCAGGAAGAATTTCAGCAGCGGGATGCGCCGGTTCAGCGAGCGCTGCAGCACAAAGATATCGGCCCACGACTGATGGTTGCAGTTGACCAGGTACCAGTCCGCGTAGCGCAGCCCGGTATTGCCCTGGATATCCCACGGCGCCTGCTGGATGCGCGCGAACCAGCCGGTATTCCAGGAAATCCACGCCGTGGCAATACCGTTGAGTACCGGATCGATGCGCCGGCGGACCGCGGCGAACGGCAGCACCAGCTTCAGCAGCGCCAGCGGGAATAGCAGCAGGCACCAGAACAGGGTGCTGGCAACCAGCAGGATCCAGCTGACGATGCCGGTGACCCATGCAAGACGGCCGCGCGGCAAGGGCAGCGGGCGATGGGACCTGGACGAGGCGCTGGCTTGGCCAGCATTGGCGGCGCGGGGCGTGCCGGATGGCGAGGTAGGAAAAGTCATGGATGACAGTTTGCTAGCGCTCGGCGAGTAAAGGCTTGAGCAGAGTCAAGGCGGGCACTACGAACATGGAACCGCAAGCGTCAGTGCGGCGCCAGTGCCTAGTGTACGACAGCAAGCGGATCCGGAATGGCGCCGGAGGCACCTGCATTGTCAGGTCAACCGGACGCAAGCCGACGCCGCCCGGAGCGTCTATGCTTGAAGCAGGGCATGCCGGACGCAATGCGGGGCTCCGCTGGCAGCACGGCCCTGCACACGCTCCCCGCCACGCACCATGGTACGGCGGTGACGACATGAAACGTGTTCACGCCCTGATTGCAGCCAGCGCGATGCTGGCTGCCTGCGTTTCGACGGGCGTCAATGTCCGGCAGGAGCAATTGGAGAATTTCCTGCTCGATTTCTCCACGCTCGACGACGTCACCACGCAACTGGGCCAGCCTACCTCGCAGACGACCCTCAGCAACGGCTCGACCATCCTGGTCTATTCCTTCGCGAGTTCCCGGCCGAATCCCGAAAGCTTTATCCCGTTCATCGGACCGCTGTTCGCCGGCGGCTCCATCCGCTCGTCGACGGTGCTGCTCGAGTTCGACGAGAACGGGGTGCTCAGGAGCCAGCGCCGGACCATGTCGACCAGCGCGTCGGGGTTGAGTGTGTTGCCGGAGGATGCGTTGCCTTAGGGCCGTCTTACATTTCCCCGCGGCTGCGGAGAAATATCAGCGTCCGCCGTGTGAATTCAATTTGCGCTTTGTCTGCGTGTCCGCTGGGAAGAATCTGAACTTGCATCGGTACCATCAAATGTCGCGATAGTCGGGCCTCTTCAGGCATGTTTTGCGGATAGCATCGACTCCCTCCGCAGAACGTGCTCGACGTGCATCCGGGCACCCTGTGGTTGTCTTCATTCCAGGAGTGCCCGCATGAATGTCCGCGACCATCTGCCGATCTCCGTCCGCACCGTCACAGTCTCCGGCCCGGCATTGCCGCATGGCCGCGGGCAGGCACCGTTTGCCTTCGTACGCCTGCAGGGCAAGGAAGGACTCTGCGGCCTGTTCGAGTACGAGATCGAGCTCAAGACTTCCGACAAGGACTTCAACTTCCACGGCCGGGAAGGCAATGTCGATTTGCGCGAAATGAACGGTCGGGAGTTGACCGTGCATATCCAGCTCGATGGCATGGGAACCGGGCTGGCGGGCCGGATCGGCGCGGGCACCCGCGAGATCAGCGGCATCGTCGATCGTGCCCGCTACCTGCGTGCCGAAGGGCGGCACTTCGTCTATGGCCTGACCCTGCGTCCGTGGCTGTGGCTTGCCACGCTTAACAGGAACAGCCGGATCTTCGAGAACCGAACCGACATCGAGATCATCGAGGAGGTGCTGTCCGCCTACTCCTTTCGCGTTGAGCGCAGGCTGGATGTGGCGAAGTACCCAACGCGGGCCTACCGGACCCAATGCGACGAGAGCGACTACACCTTCATCGCCCGTCTCATGCAGCACTGGGGCATCTCATGGTTCTTCGCGCATTCGGAGGGAAAGCACCGCCTCATCCTGGTAGACCATGTCGGCGGCTATCCCAGGATGCCGAGCGAGGCCTATCAGGTGCTTGCAGTCCATCCGCCCGGCGTCAGGATCGACGAGGAACACCTGGACGATTTTTCCGTAGTCGATGCCGTGGTCGCCGGCAGGTACACGACCAATGCCTACAGTTTCACCCAGCCGCGCGGCAACCTGACCGCCGGCAGCGCCGATGCCCGCGAAACCGGCCAGAACACCGGCGCGCTGCACCAGGAGGTCTACGAATTTCCAGGCGAGCACGCGCAGCCGGCGACGGACAACCGCCCCTGGGATGAAGGCGAGACGATCGCCCGCATCCGCATGGAAGAGATTCGTTCCCGGGGGCTTCGCTGCTTCGGCAAGGGCAACCTGCGCGCTGTCGTGCCCGGGCACACCATGCACGTCAGCGGGCATCCACAGCTGGCCGCCAACCGGGAGTACGTGGTGCTCGACACGCACCTCACGGTCGAAGACGTGGCGGAAGCCGCCGGCGAAGGCCAGCGTTGGCACTGCAGGGTGGCATTCGAATGCCATCCGGCACAGGAGGTGTTCCGTCCCGCCCTGAGCGTGCCGTGGCCCGTGGTGACAGGTCCGCAAAGCGCGACAGTGGTCGGCCCGGAGGGCCATGCGGTATGGCCAGACCGCTTCGGGCGTGTACGCGTGCAGTTTCCGTGGGACCGGTTCAACCGGATGTCATGCTGGGTCCGGGTGGCAACGCCATGGGCGGGCTCGCAGCATGGCCAGGTCGGCATCCCCCGCATTGGCAGCGAAGTGCTTGTGATGTTCCTGGATGGCGGCAATCCGGACAAGCCTATTGTCATGGGCGCGGTGCCGAACAGCCTGAACATGCCGCCGTGGCAGTTGCCGGACCAGCATGCATTGACGGGCATTCGTAGCCGGGAACAGGACGGCTCGGGCAGCGGCCATCTGGTATTCGACGATACCAAGGGCGAGATCCAGTCCCAGCTGTCCTCCGATCATCAGCGGTCCCAGCTCAGCCTGGGCTACCTCACCCGTATCGAGGACAACCGGGGGCGGCAGGACCATCGGGGCGAGGGCTTCGAGCTGCGTACCGATGGGCACGGCGCCATACGCGGCGCCAACGGCCTGCTGGTCAGCACCGAGGCCCGGCCCGATGCCAGGGCGCATCACAAGGACATGGGCGAAACGCTGGACCGCCTGCACCACGCGCAGCACGCCCATCACACCACCGCACAGCTCGCCCGTCACCACCAGGCGCAGGACAGCGAACAGCAGGACGTCGCCACGGTCCTCAAGGCTCAACACGAAGAGATCTGTGGCTCGGGCGAGGTCAACGGCGAACTGACCGCACCCCATCTGGTAATGGCGTCCGCAGCAGCACTGGCTGCGACGGCTGCACGGTCCACCCACTTGCATAGCGGGGAGCATCTGGCCGTCACGACCGGCAAGCATGCGTCGTTCGCCAGCAGCGGCGGCTTCTTCGCCAGCGCGGCCCGGCGTATTGCGCTGTTCGCGCACAGCCTGGGGATTCGGCTGGTGGCCGCGACCGATCACATTGCACTGGAAGCGCAGGGCGGCGACATCAAGGGCACCGCTCGGCGCAACATCCACTTTCGGGCGCTCGGCGATATCGTCCTTGAAGCCGACCAGGGCATCGTGCTCAAGGTCGGGCAGACCTACCAGCGCTGGACGCCTTCGCAGATTGTGGAAGGCATGCGCGGGACAAAGCAGATTCACGCCGCCGGATTCTGTCTCGATGGCCCGGATGGAATGAGTCCAAGCTCGCTGGCATTGCCGCACAGCGATTTCGACCAGGAGGTGTACTTGCACCTGCCCGACGGCTCACCGGCCAGGAATCGGAGATTCCGCCTGACGCAGTCGGATGGCAGCGTGATCGAGGGCGTCACCGACATGGATGGGCTGAGCACGTTCCAGCAAAGCCAGGGCGCGGAAAACGTCACGATCGAGATCGGGGAGGCAGCAAGTGGCCAATGATCGCATCCACCTGAAAACCGGCGAAGAGATCGGCGGCCGCGCCGGTGCCACCGTTGCCCTGACACCGTCAACCGACAAGCGCCGCGTCAGCTTGCCGGTGCCTCCGGACTGGGTCATTCCGATCATCTTTATTCCCGGCGTGATGGGATCCCATCTGCGCATGAGCCGGAAGCGTCAGGCCGAGCTCGAGCGCACTGACAACCGGGCGTGGCGGCCGGACGAGAAGATCGACAGCCTTTCCCGCCGCAGAGACTCACCGAAACGCCGGCAACTGAACTTCGATCCCGACGAGACCGAGGTCGATCGCTACGAGGTGACCGAAGACGCGGGAAAGTTCGACCTGATGGGCGAGGCGACCGCAACTTCCGACAAACGGCACCGCAATGTTCCGGATGGCCTGCCCGACATCGGCTTGCTGATGAGCGCCCCCATGCCCGCTGCAGCAGAGCAATGGAAGGCGAAGCGCGGCAGGCATGAGGCCACCGCGGCACAGAAGGCCCGCTGGCGCGGCTGGAGCGAGGTCATGTTCGAATCGTACGGCACGGCCATCAAGCTGATGGAAGCGAGAATGAACGATCTGCTGGCACCGACGGGAGAGGTGTCGCTTGCCTGGAAGATGCCGCACAGCATACCGGTGCTGGGCGTGGACCCAAGGGAGTGGGGCGGTGGTGCAGGCCAGCCATTGACCGAGGATGAGATCCGGCGGGTCGGGAACTGCTGGTATCCGGTCTATGCCATGGGATACAACTGGCTGCAAAGCAACGGCGTATCGGCGGGCAAGCTTGCCAGGCGCATTGACGAAGTGATCGCGATGTACCAGGCCAATGGGCGCCGCTGCGAGAAGGTCATCATCGTGACGCATTCGATGGGCGGGCTGGTTGCCAGGGCGATGTTGAATCCGAAGTACGGCAACGGTATCGGCAAGAAGATCCTTGGCATCTATCACAACGTCCAGCCCCCCGTCGGGGCAGCGGCGGCCTACAAGCGGGTACGTGCGGGCTTTGAGGATGCGAAAGGCAACCTGATGGGCGCCATCGAACGCGCGGTGATCGGCAAGACCGGCAAGGAAGTCACAGCGGTCTTTGCCAACGCACCAGGGCCATTGGAGTTGTTGCCGAGCGCTTCTTATCCGCGGGGTTGGCTTCGTGTCCAGACCAGCGAGTACCGGCAGGTGATGGCGTTGCCGATTGCTTCGGACGAGCCGCTCAAGACTTATCGTAGCGAAATGCAGTTGCATAAGACCTTGGGAACAACAAGGCCCGGCGCGCCAGTAGCCGTTGGCGATCCCTTGTATGACATCTACGCCCGCGAACCTGATGCGTGGTGGCGCCTGTTGAACCCGGAGTGGGTCAATCCTGCAAACAAGAAATATGAAGGCTACAACCCGTATGGGTTGGCAACGAAGAGAATTGCCGAAGCGCAGAGGTTTCACCGGGATATCCAGGACCTGTACCATCCGACCACCTACGCTAGCTATGGCGCGGACCCTTATCAAAAAGCCTTCGGTGCAGTCACGTATCGGGTGAACGCAACAGGCCTAAAAGGATTCGGCAATCCGCTTTCATGGAGGCTTATCAGTGAAGACGGGGAAGGGCGCATTATGGTTCGCGCCGAGAATCGTCACACCCTGCAACTCAGACTTGAGCCGCCCATTGATGCCGGCGATCAGACTGTTCCCAGCGACGCATCAGCATCGCGTGTGCGCGGCACACTAGTCTTCCGGCAATCCGGCTATGAGCACCAGAACAGTTACAACAACGACAAGGTTCTCGCATCATTGTTGTATTCGCTCGTCAAGATCGCCAATACCGCACCATGGTGGAAATCATGAGCGACTGCGGAAAATTTGTTGCCATGCTGGCATGTCTGCTGTTGGTTTCTTGCCAGCCATATTCATACAAGGAGAACGGTGTGCCGAACGAAGTCGAACTGTCACCACGCCTGCAAGCCCTGTTCGGCAAGACCCGACAGGTCTGCTTCGGAAGATATGTCCTGGAAGTGCCAGCCGAAGCGAGATTGATATTCGGACCGCAGGATTTTCCCGGGAAGATTGTGACGCACGTTGCTGCAGCAGACCGCTTGACTGAAAAGGCGGACGCCTACCGCAAGAAGATTCTGGACAAGGATGACACAGCGAAGATCACCTATTTCGGTCGAAGTGCCAAAGTGGAAAGCATAGAAATCCGCTACTACGAAGACGACTTATCCGTGAAATACGGTCTTGAGGGGGCACACACCCTTGCCGCAGCGGGCAATCATTTGTACGAATGGTTCTATGGCGGAGAAGAGATTGCGCCGCTCGTTCGCGGCTTGCGCGCCCGCGACAACGCAGAAATACCAAAGGACCCCGGCGTTTGCATCGACCACGGCTTCATCGTGGACAGCAGCGGCGTACACCAGGAAATCATGCGGGCAGGCATCGCCATCCCCAGCCTGCCGGACGTCAGCTTTTCAGTCGACTCCAACAAGCTGGCGAGCGTGGACGGTGCAAACGGCGAAGGGCTGCTTGCTTCCATCGCGGCGCAGAGAGCGGACCTGGGCAAGCGCTATCCGAAGCTGACTACCCTGCGCGAAGGCAAGCGCATTGTCGGCGTCTGGCAAGGAGAGGAGTCCCTGGTCCGCCGCGCGGACGGTACCCACGATTTCGAGTGGGAAGCGGTCGGCAAGGAGCGCACCACCCTGCATCCGTCATCCATTGGCGCAAAGATGTACACAAAGGTGGCAGCCAACCGCATCGGCGCCGCGGACGAGGCGTCGCTGAGCGACGATGAGGCCGTGGCCCTGTGGGACCGGCTCCTGGGCGGGCTGCGTTTCCGTGTCGATGCGCCGCCGACGCAGACCGGCAAGCCTGTCACGGTGCGCTCGGGGCAGGTCGTACCGCGCTCAGGCATGTGGCGCGCCTCGCTGCCGTCCGGCCACCCCCTGGCGGCGTGGGTGGCCGGCAAGTCCGGCGTGGTGCGGCAGGCTGGGACGCCGATGATCAGTTTCGGGCTATCGCCGTCAGATGAAGCACAGGTGGTCTGGACGTGGATGGGCGAGGCCAGCACATGAACGCATGCCGCGCCGATGGTCAGGCCAGCGCGTGGATTTGCGGCCGCCGGGACGTACCCGTAGCCTCGGGCTGGCCGCCACGGTACCCCGCCGCGAACACCATGCGCCCCCCAGACCATGTATGGGTGACCATCGGCTGGCCGGCCACGCTGGCCACGGCGATCACGTCGGCGCGCAGCCCTGGCGCCAGCCGGCCACGGTCACGCAGCAGGCAGGCTTCCGCGGGGTTCGCCGTCACGAAGGCCAGCGCTTCGTTCAGCGGCAGCTCGGCCTGCCGGGCGGCGGCATAGGCCGCGGCGATCAGCGTTGACGGCTGGTAGTCCGAGCACAGGATGGTGCCGACGCCGGCATGGATGGCGTCGATCGCGCGCATCGAGCCGCTCTGGCTCTTGCCGCGCAGCACGTTGGGTGCGCCCAGGATGGTCGGCAGTGCCTGTGCGCACGCGGCTTGCGCGGTCTCCAGGTTGATCGGGAACTCGCTCATGCGCACGCCCAGCGCCTGCATGGCGGCGATGCGCTGCGGCGAATCGTCGTCATGGCTGGCGGTCGGGATGCCGAGGCGGTGCGCCTGAGCCACCAGCCGGTTGACGCGTTCATGCGCGCCGTCCAGCGCGGCGGCCTTCTTGTCGGCGGCGTCGGCGGCTTCCTCGCGGGTCATGCCGTGGTTGCCCATCATGTAGGCGAGGTAAGCGTCCAGCGTCTTGAACTGGCCCTGGCCCGGCGAGTGGTCCATCACCGACAGCAGGTCGACTACGCCCTCGGCCATCAGCAGTTCCAGTACGGGCACGGCGCTGGAATCGGTCACTTCATAGCGGCAATGGATGCGGTTGTCGACCAGGCTATCGCCGCGGAACGCCGCAACGGCGCGCACCAGCGTGGCCGCGGTGTCGACGTTGCGCACGCCGAAGTGGTTGCCGGCAAAGGAAAGCGCATGGTACGGCGTGGTGATGCCGGCCGCGGCATTGCGGCGGTCGACCTGCGCCACGGCGAAATCCAGCGGGAACAGCACGTTGGCGCGCGGTTCCACCTCTTTCTCGATGGCATCGCAATGCACGTCGATCAGCCCGGGCATCACGGTGTGGCCGCGCAGGTCGATCACGTCGGCATTTGCAGGCGCGGCGCCCGGTTCGATGGCGGCGATATGGCCGTCCTCGATCAGCAGCGCGCTGTCGTGCAGCACGCGGTCGGGCAGTACCAGGGTGGCGTGCGTCAGGTAGGTCGCGGTCATGTCCGGCTCCGTTGTTCTGGACAGTTACTGGCAGTTGGGGGCGAGGGCGGTGGCGGGCTGCAGCGGCAGCAGGCGCGTGGCCACGGCGTCGCGTACCGCCTCGTCGTGGAAGATGCCGATCAGCGCGCGGCCGTCGGCCAGTGCCTCGCGGATCAGTTCGACCACGACCGCGCGGTTGTCGGCGTCGAGCGACGCGGTCGGCTCGTCGAGCAGCAGGATCGGGTGCCCGCCGATCAGGCCGCGGGCGATGTTGACGCGCTGCTGCTCGCCGCCGGAGAACGTGGCAGGAGGCAGGTCCCACAGCCGGCGCGGCAGGTTGAGCCGTGCCAGCAGCACCTCGGCGCGGGCGCGCGCTTCTTCATGGCTGGTGCCGCGCTGCTGCAGCGGATCGGCCACCACGTCCAGCGCCGACACGCGCGGGATCGCGCGCAGGAACTGGCTGACATAGCCGATCACGTCGCGGCGCAGCTTCAGCACGCGCTGTTCGGGGGCGTGGTTCAGTTCGACCCACGGTTCGCCGTCGGCGCTGGTGTCGCGCAGGCGGATGCTGCCTTCGGTGGCGAGGTAGTTGCCGTAGAGGCAGCGCAGCAGCGTGCTCTTGCCGGTGCCGGACGGACCCGACAGCACCAGGCATTCGCCGCGCGCGGCGTCGAAGTCGATCGCGTTCAGCACCGGCAGGCGGATGCCGCCCTGGTTGTGCAGCGTAAACATCTTGCCGAGGCCGCGGACCTCGACCAGCTTCTGTGCATTGTCTGCTTGCATCGTCGTCAGCCTTGCAGGATGGAAGAGACCAGCAGCTGCGTGTAGGGATGCTGCGGATCGTCGAGGATCTGGTCGGTCAGGCCTTGCTCGACCACGCGTCCGCCCTGCATCACCAGCGTGCGGTGCGCCAGCAGGCGCGCGACGGCGAGGTCGTGCGTGACCAGCACGGCGGCCAGGCCAAGGTCGGAGACCAGCCGGCGCAACAGGTCGAGCAGGCGCGCCTGCACCGAGACATCGAGCGACGCGGTGGGCTCGTCCATGAACACCAGCCGCGGATGCGTGACCAGGTTGCGCGCGATCTGCAGGCGCTGCTGCATGCCGCCCGAGAACGTGCCGGGGACGTCGTCGAGTCGGGCCAGGTCGATCTCCATTTTCTCCAGCCAGCTGCCGGCGACTTCGCGCAGGTTGCCGTAGTGGCGCTCGCCCACGGCCATCAGGCGCTCGGCGATATTGGCGCCGGCGCTGACCTGCATGCGCAGGCCGTCGCGGGCATGCTGGCGCACGAAGCCCCAGTCGGTGCGTGCCAGCAGCCGCATGCGTGCGCTCGACAGCGTGGCCAGGTCGGTCAGGCCGCATTCGCGCATGTCATAGCTGACGCTGCCGCGCTGCGGCGGCGCCTGCATCGACAAGGCCTGCAGCAGCGTGCTCTTGCCGGAGCCGGATTCGCCGACCACGCACAGCACTTCGCCGGGATAGAGGTCGAAGCTGACGTCATGGCAGCCATGCAGGCCGTCCCAGGTGCGCGTCAGGTTGCGCACCGACAGCAGCGGGGTCGTGCTCATCGTGCACCTCCCGCGGCTTGCGTGACTGCCTGTTCCGCCTGGCGGTCGGCGCAGTACTCGGTGTCGGAGCAGACGAACATGCGCGTGCCCGCATCGTCGGTGACGATCTCGTCCAGGTAGCTGTCGGTGGCGCCGCATTGCGCGCAGCAGCTCGTCCATTTCTCGACCGTGAAGGGATGGTCGGCGAAATCCAGGCTCTTTACCGAGGTATACGGCGGCACGGCATAGACGCGCTTCTCGCGCCCGGCGCCGAACAGCATCAGCGCGGGGCTGCGGTCGAGCTTGGGATTGTCGAACTTGGGAATCGGCGACGGCCGCATCATGTAGCGCTGGTTGACGATCACGGGATAGTCGTAGGTGGTGGCGATATGCCCGTGATGGGCAATGTCTTCATAGAGCTTCACGTGCATCGCACCATACTCCGACAGCGCGTGCATGGTGCGGGTCTCGGTCTCGCTCGGCTCCAGCCAGCGCAGCGGCTCGGGGATCGGCACCTGGAACACCATGGTCTGGCCCGCGCGCAGCGGCGTTTCCGGAATGCGGTGGCGGGTCTGGATGATGGTCGCCTCGGCGGTACGCTCGGTGGTCTGCACGCCGGTCACGCGGCCGAAGAAGCGGCGGATATTGATGGCGTTGGTGGTGTCGTCCGAACCCTGGTCGATCACCTTGAGCATGTCGGGCTTGCCGATGATGGCCGCGGTGACCTGGATGCCGCCCGTGCCCCAGCCATAGGGCAGCGGCATTTCGCGGCTGCCGAACGGGACCTGGTAGCCGGGGATCGCCACGGCCTTGAGCAGAGCGCGGCGCAGCATGCGCTTGGTCGATTCGTCGAGGTAACCGAAGTTGTAGTGCTCGTCGCGGGCGATGCCCGTGGCGGCGGATGCGTTCGCGGCGGTCATGCCAGCGTCTCCTCTTGCGGCTGGGGCTGGGGATGCGGTTCGGGGTGCGCGGCTTGCGTGGCTTGCGGTTCGGCCTGCGCGGCGGCGTCCGTGCCTTCCTGCTCGGCGCGCAGGCGGCGCAGCAGTTCCAGGTTGGCCTGGAAGTCCACGTAGTGCGGCAGCTTCAGGTGCTGCACGAAGCCGGAGGCCTCGACGTTGTCGCTGTGGTACAGCATGAATTCGATATCGTTGGCCGGGGCGTCGGCGGCCTCGCCGAGTTCGGCGGCGCGCATCGCGCGGTCGGTCAGTGCCATCGACATGGCCTTGCGCTCGTTGTAGCCGAACACCAGCCCGTAGCCGCGCGTGAAGCGCGGCGCTTCGTCGGCGTTGCCGGTGAACTGGCTGACCATCTGGCATTCGGTCAGCTCGATTTCGCCGATCGTCACGGCGAAGCCGAGTTCTTCGACGAACAACTCGACCTCGGCGGTGCCGTAGCGGATTTCTGCGGCGAACGGGTGCGAGTTGCCGTAGCCACGCTGCGTCGAATAGCCCATCGACAGCAGGAAGCCTTCATCGGCGCGCGCCAGGTTCTGCAGGCGCGCGGCGCGGCTGGCGGGGAAGGTCAGCGGCTCGCGCGTCAGGTCGGGCGGGGGGGGGTCGCCGGCGGGGATCTCGTCGGCTTCGACCAGTTGTTCCGCCTCGAGCAGCCCGGTCACGCGCGGCATGCTGGCGGGCAGCAGCTCGGCCGAAGGCGGCAGCGGTGCGGGATCGCGGCCGGCTTCGAGCGAAAAGTCCAGCAGGCGCTGCGTGTAGTCGTAGGTCGGCCCGAGGACCTGCCCGCCGGGCACGTCCTTGAAGGTCGATGAAATCCGGCGCTGCAGGCGCATCGCGCCGGTATCGACCGGCACGGTATAGCCGAAACGCGCCAGCGTGGTCCGGTACGCGCGCAGCAGGAACACCGCTTCGATCTGGTCGCCGGCGGCCTGCTTCAGCGCCAGCGCGGCCAGCTGCGGGTCGTACAGCGAGCCCTCGGCCATCACGCGCGACACGGCCAGCGGCATCTGCTCGCGGATCTGCGCCAGCGTCAGCTCGGGCAACGCCGTGTCGCCGCGGCGGTAGGCGTCGAGCATCTGGTAGGAATTCAGGATGGCGCGTTCGCCACCCTTGACGGCTACATACATGTCAGGCCTCCATCTGCGTGGTGCGCGTCAGCGCGCAGAACCGGTCGCCGCTGGCGAGCAGCAGGTCGACGCCGAGCGGAAAGCCGGCGTTGTTGGCGCGCCAGGCGCCGCGGAAGCCGGCCGGCAGGCCGGCTACGCGCAGTGCTTGCGTGTGTTCGATACCGGGGCCGCGCAGCGTGAAGAGGTCGCCGTCGTCGAGCGAGGCGACTTCCACCAGCAGCGTGGCCGAACGGTCCGGGAACGCGGACTCGCCCTGCGTGCAGTCCGCCAGCGCCGGCATGGCGTGGCCGGCGGGCACGCACACGAAGGTGGCGGCGCGGAGGTCGTCGGTCAGCGGGCAGCCGCAATGGAAGCGCAGGAATGCGCGTGCGGCGAGGGGAACGCCCGCCGGCAGCCACACCGGGGTGTCGGGATCGGCCAGTGTCAGCAGCAGCGCGGCGAGCGCCGGCGACAGGCCCTCGGGCAGGCCGGTGGTCGCCGGCAGGGACTGGACTTGTCCGGGATGGGCAAAGGCATGCAGCGTGGCGCGGAACACCTGCTGGGCGTCGTCGACCGGGTTGTCGAAGCCCGGCACCAGCGAAGTGGCGGCGGACAGCATGGGTTGGGTTGAAATCATGTCAGTCCTCTCCCCGGACCATGGTGAAGAACTCCACGCGTGTTTGCGCGGCGGTAGCGGCCTGCCGGGCCGCGCGTGCGGCATGGGCGTCGGCCAGCGGCGCCAGCACCGCGTCGTGCACGCGCTGGTGCCAGGCCGGCCGCTGCAGCAGCGCGTCCAGCACCGCCGCCTGCTGCGCGTGTTGCGTGCTGCGGCCCTGTACATAGGCAACGCCTACGGTGCCGCCGGCACCGTCGTCATCCAGCACGACCGCGCAGCGCGTGACCGTGATTTCGCCGAGGTTGAACTGCGCTCCGGTGCCGCCGGCACGCGCGCGCACCATCGCCATGCCGGACTCCGGCTTGCGCAGCAGGCGCCACGCGGGCAGGGCCGCTGCCTGGCCCAGCCGGGCATAGGCCGCGTCGAGCGCCTCGGTTGGCGCCATCGCCAATACCCGCAGCCACGCAGCGCGGGCCGGGTTCGCATCGGTCGTTGCCGGACCGGCGGTTTCGCTTTGCATCATCACCCCTATACGTCTATACGTTTAGATGTCACAACGTGAACACGCCGCTACTAGACCACAGGCAGATGAACGTTTCGTGACGCTGCCCGGCATTAGTCGGACTCCGTGCCATGCCGGAGTAACTCGGGCACAATCGCATGGCAACAATGAACGCTTGATGACAAGAGGGCAGGATGTCTGATCGGGAAGTAGAACGGGGTTCCGGCGTGGCGGTGTGGCGCCAGATCGGCGAGGCGCTGGCGGAGGACATTCGCAACAAGCTGTACCAGCCCGGCGAGCAGCTGCCGCCGGAGCCGGAGCTGGCGACACGATTCGCCGTGAACCGGCACACCATCCGGCGCGCCATGGGTGAGCTGGAGCTGAGCGGACTGGTGCGCATCGAGCAGGGCCGCGGCACCTTCGTGCAGGAGCATGCGATCGACTATGCGATCGGCCGGCGCACGCGCTTTTCGCAGAACCTGGCCGCGCAGGGCATGCGCGGGCATACGGAGATCATCGGCTGCCAGGAGCTGCGCGCGCCGGAGATCGCACGCCACCTGGGCCTGGCGCGTACTGCGACGGTGCTGCACGTGCAGATGCTCGGGCGGGCCGAGGCCCGCACCATCGACGTTGCCGAGCACTATTTCGATCCGAAGCGCTTCCCCGGCATCGACGAGGTGTTGCGCGCGCAGCAATCGGTGTCGCGCGCGCTCGCGCAGTTCGGCATCGCGGACTACACCCGCAAGTGGTCGCGCATTACCGCCGCGATGCCGAGCGCCCCGGTGGCACGGCTGCTGAACCAGCCCAAGACGCGCCCGGTGCTGCAGGTGGAGGCGCTCAACGTCGATATCGACGGCGCGCCGGTGCAGTACAGCGTGACGCGCTTTGCCGGGGATTGGGTGCAGCTGACGGTTTCGGACACCGACTGACGTTGCCCGGACGCCGCGCGCATTGGTCTAGACATCTGCTTGTCATTTGCCGGCGCTAACGTCCCGTCCATGCATACGATCATTCCAACCCAAGCGCCGCAACTGAGCGGCATCACGGGGCGCCGCGTGCTCGGTGCAGCGGGCCTGGGGCCGGCTACACTAGGCTGGCGCGATGGCACGGTGGTCCAGCATGCGCCTGCATCCGGCTTATGGATCGACGCGGGCGACCTGCTGGTGCTGCCTGGCATCGTCGATATCCATGGCGACGCTTTCGAGCGCGCGGTCATGCCGCGACCGGGCGTCAGTTTCCCTTACGCGGGTGCGCTGCTCGACGTGGACCGCCAGCTGCTGGCAAACGGCATCACCACCGAGTTCCATGGGGTGACCCTGTCATGGGAGGGCGGGCTGCGCGGCGAAGCATATGCGCTGCGCATGTTCGAAGCGCTCGCGCAGCTACGCCCCGTGCTGGGCGCCGAGCACAAGGTGCATCTGCGCTTCGAGGCATTCCACCTCGCCGGCATCGATACGGCGCTGGCCTGGATCGCCGACAGGCGCATTGGTCTGCTCGCCATCAACGACCACTTGCCGATGATGGCGCGCCGCATGGCCGACGAAGGCAAGCTGCGCCAATACGCCGAACGCGCCGAGTGCGACGTCGAGACCTTCCGCCGGCGCCTGCGTGCGGCCAGCGCCAATGCGCAGGAAGTGCCGGAGGCGATGGCGCGCCTGATCGCCGCGGCGCGCGCGGCAGGGCTGCCGGTGGCTTCGCATGACGACCCGGACGTGGCCACGCGCCAGCACTACCACAGCCGCGGCTGCCGTATCGCCGAGTTTCCGCTGACCGTCGACGCCGCCACGCTGGCGCGCCAGCTGGGCGACGACATCGTGTTCGGCGCGCCCAACGTGGTGCGCGGCACCAGCCACACCGGCGCACCCAACGCGACCGAGATGGTCGCCGCCGGCCTGTGCACGGTGCTCGCTTCCGACTATTACTACCCGGCGCCGCTGCAGGCGGCGCTGCGCCTGGCGCAACTGTGCGTGCTCGAATTGCAGTGTGCGTGGCACCTCGTGTCGCGCAACCCTGCGCGCGCCGCCGGACTGCGCGACCGCGGCACGCTCGCCGCGGGCCTGCGTGCCGACGCGATCCTGGTCGACGACCGGCAGCCCGGCGCGCCGCGCGTCTGCGCCACCATCGTCAATGGCGAACTGAAGCATGCCGCAGCGATGCCGCCGCTGGTCGATCTTGCCGACGCCGGCACACTGGCGGCATGACCATGCACGCACACCGTTACGCGATCTACCTGGCGCCGGGCGAGCCGTTCCGTACCTTCGGCAGCCAGTGGCTCGGCCGCAATGCCGATTCCGGCGCCGCCGCGCCCATGCCGCCCGGCTTCACAGCGCCGCCGTCCGAGTGGGTGCGGGCGCCGGCCCACTATGGCCTGCATGCCACGCTGAAGCCGCCGTTCCGGCTTGCCGAGGGCACCGACGCCGCGCAGCTCGACGCCGCCGCCCGTGCTTTTGCGCGCGGCCGCGCAGCGTTCGACACGCCGCTGGCGTTGCGCTCGCTGCGGGGCTTTGTCGCATGGTGCCTGGCCGAAGCGTCGCCGCCGATGCAGGCGTTGGCCGATGCCAGCGTGGTGGCATTCGAGCGCTTCCGGGCGCCGCCGGCCCCGGCCGAACTGGCCCGACGCGTGCCGGAGCAGCTGAGCGCGGCACAGCGCAAGATGCTCGATGCGTGGGGCTATCCGTATGTGTTCGAGACCTTTGTCTTCCACATCACGCTGACGGGCATGCTCGATGCCGCCAGCGAGGCCGCCGCGCTGGCACGGCTGTCGGCGGATAGCGGCAAGCTGCTGGAAACGCCGCTGCATGTCGATGGCATCAGTGTGTTCGTGCAGCCGCAGGCGGGCGACGCCTTTATCGTCGGGCGCCACTATGGCTTCGATGGCGGTATCGATGATGGCGCCGGTGCGGCGTACCTGGACGCATGAATACGGGAATCAAGACTGACGGCAGTGGCCTGTTCTACGTAATGGGGCCGTCCGGCAGCGGCAAGGATTCGCTGCTGCGCGCGCTGCGCGAGCGCTTGGGTCCAGAGGATCGCGTCGTGGTGGCGCATCGCTATATCACGCGCGAGGCCGATGCCAACGAAGCGTCGGTGGCCCTTAGTCCCGATGAGTTCCGGCGCCGCCAGGCGCTTGGGTGCCTGGCGCTGAACTGGCACAGCCATGGGCTGCACTATGGCATTGGCGTCGAGATCGAGCAGTGGCTCGCCGCAGGGCTGACGGTGATCGTCAATGGATCGCGGGAGTACCTGCCGCAGGCGGTGGCGCGCTATCCGAAGCTTTGCGCGATCCATGTACGGGTCAAGCCAGAGGTGCTGGCTGCGCGGCTGCGTCAGCGTGGGCGCGAGTCAGAAGACGCCATCGCGCGGCGGCTGGTGCGTGCGGGGCAGGCGTTTGATGTTCCGGATGGGTGTTCGTTGGTGGAGATTGATAACAGTGGGGCGTTGGGGGCATCGGCGGAGGTTTTGGCGCGGGTGGTGGGGGTTGGGGGGGATTAGCAGGGGTTTTGGGACTGGGGTCGCTGTTGGTGACATGCTGTTGGCGTGTTGATGCGTCGCTCTCGCAATTGGTGACATGCTGTCGGCCGTTGATGTGTCGTTGTCGCAGTTGGTGACATGCTGCCGGCCGTTGAACCGCCTGGTTCCGCCCTGCTGGGCGGGTCACTTTTTGGCCGAGCGCCAAAAAGTGACCAAAAAGCGCGTCGCCTGCGGCTGGCTAAGCCAATTTGGCGCTTCTGGCTATATGGGCGGTTTTGGTCTCAGTGAAGCGTGGTCGCGATGCCCGCCTGCTACGCCAGGTGAGTGAGTGTGGGTGCCTGACGAATCCCGACTTTTGAACCATCCCCAGGACGGGTGTAGGCCGCCTGCTACCTGCGGCATCGCATCATCGCCTACGGCTGCGCTGCGCGCGGCTCAGTCTCGCGGGGGAGGTGCCCTGGCACGGACCTGCGTCGCTGCGCTCGCAGGGGCGCTGTTGGTGACCAAATCCAAATCGGCCGCTCTGTCACCTTGGGCCCGCGCATAGCGCAGCCGAAGGCGTCCCACCGATATGGCATGCAGCAGGCGGCCTACGCCCGGCATGGGGATCGTTCAATAGTGGGTCGACGCAGCCACTATCCCAAACTCACCTGGCGTAGCAGGTTCGAACCACTACCCACATCGGCCGGAAATCACCACCGCCCGAACGACCCACGCCGATGAATTGATAGCCAGCCGCTCAGGCGACGCGTTTTTTGGTTACTTTTTGGCGCTCGGCCAAAAAGTGACCCGCCCAGCAGGGCGGAACCAGGCGCTTCAACGGCCGACATCATGTCACCAGCCGCGACACCTAAGCTTCAACGGCCGACAGCATGTCACCAGCCGCGACACCTAAGCTTCAACGGCCGACAGCATGTCATCAACAGCGACACCTAAGCGTCAAAGCGCGACACCATGTCACCAACAGCGACAGCCCCGCCTCAAAGCCCAACACTAAAACTAACCCCATGCTCAATAAACCCAAGCCCCCGATAAAACCGATGCGCCTGCAGCCTCCGCGCATTCGATGACAACGCCAGCTTCGCAGCCCCAGCCTCCCGCGCCAGCCGCATGGCCTCCCGCATCATCGCCTTGCCAACGCCCATGCCGCGCGCATGCGGCGCGACCACGACGGCTTCGACGATCGCCTCGGGCCGTCCATCATGAACCATCACAGGAAACACCAGCAGGCTGAACGTGCCAAGCGGTATCCCGTCAGCCCCCACCATCATGTAGCAACGATAATCCGGATAGCGCCGCATGGTCGCATACCGCTCGCGCATCGTCTCCAGCGACAACGGTGGCTCGCCATCCATGGCGGCGAGCAGCGCCGACAGGTGCCGCAGCTCGGCATCGGAACCGCGCACCTCGCGCAGCGCCAGCACGGCTTCGGCCGTGTCCTGCAATCCGTTCATACCATTCACGAGGGGGCGTGCGCGCAGCGCGCGGCGATAGCGAGGTAGTGTGCCAGCGGCGGCGTGGCCAGGTCGACAACCTTGGCCAGGTCGTCGTAGCGGCGCAGGCGCACCGCGGCGTCGGCATGGGCGCTGGCGGCGAACGCCTCGGCGCCGGCCGCGTCATAGGGCCCGCCCTGCAGCGCCAGGCTCTGCACTGAGGCGGGCGACAGGGTGTCGAAGTAGGCGCGATCGACCGCGCACAGGTAGCGCTTGGCGGCGACGTGCAGCCGCACGGGCTCGGTAACATGCTCGCCAAACAGCGCCGCAAGCGCGTCGGCGGCGGCCTCCTGGTGGCGTATGTCGGTGGTGGTGCTTTCGGCGAGCATCAGGTGGCCGATGTCGTGCAGCAGGGCCGCTACGACCAGCGTATCGGGCTCGCCGGCCTGTTCGGCCAGTTGCGCGCACTGCAGCGCATGGGCGGTCTGGCTGATGGACTCGCCGCCATACCATTCGGTGCCATGGCTGGCGAAGAGGGCTTCGATGCGTTCGATCGTCAGCATGTCGCTCACACCAGCACCTTGCGAATCTGCGCCGAAATAATGTCGATGCTCGACACAAACAGGATGATGATGATCATCACCGCGCAGGTCTGCCCATACTGGAAGCTGCGGATGATTTCCCACAGCACGGAGCCGATGCCGCCGGCGCCGACAATGCCCACCACCGAAGCCGAACGCACGTTCGACTCGAAGCGGTACAGCGCAAACGACAGCCACAGCGGCAGCACCTGCGGAATCACGCCGTAGACGATCTCTTCGACCGGGCCGGCGCCGGTGGCGCGCACGCCTTCGACCGGGCGCGGGTCGATCGCCTCGACCGCTTCCGCAAACAGCTTGGCCAATACGCCGGTAGTGTGGATCCAGATTGCCAGCACGCCAGCGAACGGTCCCAGGCCGACGGCGACGATGAACAGCATCGCGAACACCATCTCGTTGATGGCCCGGCAGGCATCCATGACGCGGCGCGCCGGCTGGTAGACCCACGCGGGCACAATATTGGCCGAGCACAGCAGCCCCAGCGGCACCGCCATCGCGACTGCCATGGCGGTACCCCACAGCGCGATCTGCACGGTGACGAGCATCTCGTCCAGGTAGTGGCGCCAGTCGCGGAAATCGGGCGGGAAGAATTCGGCGGCGAATTTCGCCATGTTGTCGGAATCGCGCAGCAGGTCCAGCGGGCGCATGTCGGCGCCTTGCCAGGACAGGCCGAGCAAGGCCAGCACGACCGCCCAGGTCAGCATCATGGCAAGGGACGTGCGCGGCGGCCTGGCGGGGTTTCGGGACGACGGGGGCAGGCCGGGCGTGGCGGTGGCGGTCATGGGCAATCCGGTTTGAAGCAGGGAATGTGGGGACGGCACAGGGCCGGCGCCAGGCCGGCCCTGCAAGGCGCAGTTACTGCGCGGCGGTGGCCGCGGCGGCCTTGTCCAGCTCGGCCAGGCGGCGCGAGACGTCGGCCAGGCGCTTGTCCTTGTCGGCAGCGGCCAGCGTGGTGTCGGTCTCGATCTTGGCCTTCTCCCGGGCCAGCTCGATCTGGCGGATCGGCACCAGCTGCGCGTCGGTGGAGGGGCGGAAGCCCTGGTACGTCAGCGCGGCCAGCACCTGCTTCTCGCGTGCGGCGTCGGTGCCCTTGCCGTAGTTGACGAAGAAGGTCTGGATCTTCTTCTTCAGCTCGGGCGACAGGTCCTTGCGGTAGACCATCGGGTCGGCCGGGATCAGCGGCGACTTCCACAGCACGCGCACCTGGTCAAACGGATTCTTGCCCGTGTTGATGCGGTAGCGCTCCATGTTTTCGGTGTTGTTCACCGCCACGTCCACCTGCTTGTTCAGCACCGACAGCAGGTTGGCTTCGTGGTTGCCGATGCGCACGGCCTTGAACAGCGTTTTCAGGTCGACCTTGTTGGCGGTCCACAGGTAGTAGCCCGGGACCGCGGTGCCCGAGGTCGAGTTGGGGTCGCCGGCGCCGTAGCTCAGCTCCTTGCCGCGCTTGATCACGTCCTCGACGCTCTTCAGGTCGCTGTCCTTGTTGACGATCAGCAGCGACCAGTAACCCGGGTTGCCGTCCTTGTCGATCACCGAGGCAAAGACCTCGCCATTGGCGCGGTCCACGGCTTCCATCGCGGACTTGTTGCCGAACCAGGCGATCTGGACCTTGTTGAAGCGCATGCCTTCGATGATGCCGGCATAGTCCGAGGCGAAGAACGGCTTGACCGTCACGCCCAGCGTCTTGCTGAGATCGTCGATCAGCGGCTGCCAGGCTGCCTTCAGGTTTGACGACGACTCCGTCGAGATAAAGCCGATGTTCAGGCTCTTGGCGTCCTGGGCAAATGCGGACAGGGACGGCAGGGCGACCAGGCCGGAAGCGACGACGGCGACAAAGGTTCTGCGAAGCATGGACAACTCCGATTGGGAAAGCTTGGGAAAGACTGCGGGAAGGGGCGGGAAGGGGCGGCGCTCAGGCGGCCGCCAGGTTCATGGTGACCATCGCGGGTGCGGGCATTGCCGCGGCGGGTTCGTCGGCATCCGTTGCGGCATCATGCAGCAGCTCGTCGGCCTCGGTGCCGTACAGGTCGCGCAGCATGGCCGACGTCAGCGCCGCCGAGGGACCGTCATAGACCACCTTGCCGTGGCGCAGCGCCACCACGCGCGGGCAGTAGCGCATGGCCACGTCCACCTGGTGCAGCGATACCACCACCGCCACCTTGCGCGTGCGGTTGATCTGGGTGAGCAGCGACATCACGCGGCGCGACGACTCCGGGTCGAGCGAGGCGATCGGTTCGTCGGCCAGGATCACGCGCGCGTTCTGCACCAGCGTGCGCGCAATCGCCGCGCGTTGCTGCTGGCCGCCCGACAGCGTCGAGGCGCGCTGAAACGCATAGTCGTCTATACCAACCTGGGCGAGTGCATCGAGCCCGGCACGCAGTTCATCGGCCTTGAAGATGCGGAACAGGCTGCGCCATTTCGGTATGCGGGCCAGCATGCCGACCAGCACATTGGTGATCACCGGCAACCGGCCCACCAGGTTGAACTGCTGGAAGACGAAGCCGATTTCGCCGCGCACCTGGCGCACGTTGCGGGCCAGGCGGCCATTGCGCTGCACCGGGCGGCCGTTGACCAGGATCTCGCCGGCATCGGCGGTGACAAAGCCGGCCATGTGGCGCAGCAGCGTAGACTTGCCCGATCCCGAGGCGCCCAGCAGTGCAACCATTTCGCCGGGGGCAACGCTAAGCGTGACCTCGTCAAGCGCCTTGCGGTCCGCGCGGAACGATTTGGAAAGCCCGCGGACTTCAATTGTGTGGGTCATGACGACTCCGTGGCTTGAATGACGTCACGGATTCTGGCGGGCGTATATGTCAGACAGATGAACGCCGGACCACCCGTGCTACAAGCCGCCGAGGGCGTTCACGGTGAACGCCAGGATCCCCATGTTGAACAGGAACGCGGCCATGCAGTGCGCCAGCACCACCCTGCGCATATGCGCGCCGTGAATGGTGATGTCCGACGTCTGGAACGTCATGCCCAGCGTGAAACTGAAATACAGGAAGTCCCAGTAGCCGGGTTCCCGCACGCCGGGCACTTCCAGTCCGCGCCGGTCGCCGGTGGGCGACTGCAGGTAGAAGAGATGCGCATAGTGCAGCGTGAAGACAGTATTGGCGAAGAGCCAGGACAGGACCAGCGTGGCGACGATCAGCGCGACGTCGAGCCAGTGCGGCGTCCCGGGGCGCGCGACCAGCGTGCCGATCGCCACCAGGATGACCATCGACAGCAGCACGGTGATTGCCAGCAATGCGGGCCGGTTGGCGTCGTTGTGTTCTGCGGTGCGCCGCATCGTAGCGGCATCGGCGCGCAACAGCGGCAGCGCGGCGCCAAGGAAGACCAGCGCGGCGAAATCGAAGCCGATCAGCAGCGCGATGCGCAGCTGCGCGCCGAGTGCTGCCGCCGCGCCGGTCGCGACGATCAGGATGGCGCCGCACACCAGGAAGCGCGGCGGCGCAAGTCGTTTGCCGATGGCAATGAAGGGTGTCGTGTGCATGACTGAGGCTACTGTCTTTCATGGGCGCAGGCTGCCGGCGCTGCGCGGGCGCGGCGGGAATTCGCATACCGACTAACCGGTCGGACATTGCCGCCGCATCTCCATGTTGCACCGCGGCGCGAGCGCCGACTGGCAGGGCAATGTGAGGATAATGCAGCGGCTCTTCGTTCTGCATCCGGCATTGAACAGTCCCGGGTGACCGACTAAGATGGACTTTCGCGGCGCGAACGGTAAGCGTCGCCAGCCAATCTAGGCGCCCCGCAAAACAGGGTCTGCACCACCAGACCGGACCACAGAGGGCGCTAGCGCAGTCCCGTTGCAACACACTACCCATGTTTGCCGAGGAGACGCCTGTGCTGAGTCATCACGAGTTTGCCACCCTGGTCCTTGTCAACGACAGCAGCGACCCGCCCGAGCTGGACCGGACCGATGTGGAAGCGCTGCTCGCGCACCAGCTGATAACGCTCGAACGGGTCGGGCCCAGTGTCAGCCGGCCGCAGGTCACGCTCCAGGGTTACCGTTTCCTCAAGGCGCTTGGGCGCATCCGGGCGAAAGAGCCGCGCGCCTGCCGGTAAGCTCTGCCATGCGCGGCTTGCCGCCGCTGCGTGCCTGCCAGTCCCTCGAAGTCATCCCTGCATTCGGTTTTGCCATATGGTCCGTTCGGGAAATCCGGATAGCCAGCCGTAGCCTTGTGCTGCAATCTGGCGCCGATCGATAACCGACCGGTGCACAGGTGCCGGCAGCATGGAGACGGCAACGATGGTGACGCAAGCAGTGCAGGGCAAGGGTTGGCAATGGATGGTGGTCGGAGCGCTGGGCCTGGCGCTCGCCGGCGGGACGCAGGCTGCGGATGCCTTTCCGTCGAAGCCGATCACGCTGGTGGTGCCGTTCTCCGCAGGCGGACCCACCGATGTCGTGTCGCGGGCACTCGGCCAGGCGATGGCCAGGGACCTGGGCCAGAGCGTGGTGGTGGAAAACCGCCTGGGCGCCGGCGGGACCGTCGCGGCGGCGTTCGTGGCGCGCGCGCAGCCGGATGGCTACACCATCCTGATCCATCACAACGGCATGGCCACCGCGCCGGCGCTGTACAAGAAGCTGTCCTACAGCCCGCTGAAGGATTTCGAATACATCGGCCAGGTTGCCGATGTGCCGATGACGTTGCTCGGCCGCAAGGACCTGCCGCCCGCCAACGCGGCTGAACTGGTGAAGTACGTAGCGCAGAACAAGGACAAGGTGTCGCTGGCCAATGCCGGCCTCGGCGCGGTGTCGCAGTTGTGCGGCCTGTTGTTCGAGGAAGCGGTGCACGTCAAGATGACGGCTGTCCCTTACCAGGGAACGGGTCCCGCGATGACTGCCCTGCTGGGCGGCCAGGTCGACCTGCTGTGCGACCAGACCACCTCGACGCTGCCGCATATCAACGCCAACCGCGTCAAGCTGTATGGCGTGACCACACCCAACCGCATCAAGGCGCTGCCTAATGCGCCGACGCTGCAGGAGGGCGGGTTGAAGGGCTTTTCGATGAAGGTCTGGCATGGCGTGTACGCGCCCAAGGGCACGCCGCCGACCGTGGTGGCGCGGCTGACCAAGGCATTGCAGCAGGCGCTGAAGGATCCGGTGGTGGCCAAGCGCCTCGATGACCTGGGCGCCGAGATCGTGCCCGCCGACAAGCAGACGCCGGAGGGGCTGAAGACCTGGCTCAAGGCCGAAAGCGACAAGTGGCAGCCGCTGCTGAAGACCATGAAGGTCGAGGCCGACTGAGCGCGCGCGAACATCGAACTCGACTGACGGGGGGCAGTGCCGGCCGCGCGCGCCGGCACGCCTCCGGGGATGCTCCAGGCGTATTAACATGGGAATGAGCGGAGGCGGCTGCTGCCCGCGCTGATGACGTCCACGCCACGGTCTTCCGCGCGATGGGAGAAAGACATGGCAACTTACGAGTTCAAGGACAAGGATCTCCAGTTCCTGGCCCAGGGTGCTGACTCCTGTTTTGCGTCTCCTGACACGGCTTTCGTTGAATGCGCGGACGGACATCCGGCATTCATGGTGACATGGCCGGAGAGCGGATCGACGATGATGAGCCTCAAGGTGCAGATCCGGGCAAGCCAGTACGCCAGTTACCTGACGGATCCGTTCAGGGGACGGGAAGTCCTGCGCAAGGCTGTCGAAGATCGCCTTGCGCTGATCCACACCGTGAAAAGCGGAGTGCTGCTGGCTCCCGATATCTAGGGAACACCCAACAAAAAAGCACCTTCTGCAGGTGCTCGGCGCTTTCCGCCCTTTCAGCCTTTTCAGCCACCAGGGGGCGTCCGAACCGGGTCAGCAACTCATGATCCGGCTCGGACCTGCAGGCGTATTTCGCCTGCACGATCACGCTTCAACCAGCAAACCATCCAGGAAACATGATCGTTTCGCTGACCTGCCTTCGCCTTGTCAAAGCGCCTCTCAGCCAGCAGGTTGATTATAGGGCGGCCGACGAACAGGTCAACGTGAATCCGGCTGTGCCGCCGCGCGCAGCCTGATCCACTCTGCCAAGGGGCGCAGGCTTTTGGCCGGCGATGCGCCTATGCATGCAGTTCCACGACGTCCCGATCGGCGACCGGATGATCGGCGCCCACCTGCTGCCCGCTGAACTTGCCGCTCCCCCAGATGCGGGCGAATTTGAACGTACGCGCGAGATCCGGGTGCACCCGCAGGGCGACATCCAGTACGGTGTCGCCGCGGCGCATCGTAAACGGCCGACTCTGCTCGACGGGTTTCCCGGGGGCCTTGGTGTAAACACGCACAATGCCCAGGGCCCTGAAAAGAAACGGACCGATTTCGGCCAGTCCTTGTCCGCGGGTTGCCGAGGTTGCGAGCGCCGGAAAATGTACGCCGAGCAGGTCTTCGAGCACGGCCGCGTCGTCGGGGCTGGCGAGATCGGCCTTGTTGGCCAGCAGCAGTGCAGGGAGGTGGACACTGAACGGGTCAGGCGCCGACGCCGGCGATGCGGCCGATGCGGCAGGGCTGTCCGCCTCGCCTGGCCAGCGCTCCGACAGGTTGATCCTGGCTTCGGCGAGTCGCCGGAGAATCAGCGCCAGCTGTTCCGTACAGTCGGGCGCACTCAGGTCGACCACGAGCAGCACGCCGTCTGTCACCCGCACCATGTCGGTGATCCCGGGTTGCATGAATTCGGCTGAGACAGGTGGCAGGTCCACGAGCTGGAATGCAATGTCCTCGAACGGCAACATGGCGGGGACCGGAAACTGGGTTGGGTGAGGATAGGGCCCGGCCTCGCTGCCCGATCCTGTCAGCTGCGCATGCAGGCTGGATTTTCCCGCGCCGGACGGGCCGATCAGGCAGAGCTGGGCCGCGCCTTCGGCATGCACCGCATGTGACGGCCCCTTGCGAGCCGCCTTCCCGTGGCCCGCGGATTCGTGGGTCAGTTCCCTGATCCGCGATTTGATATCGGCTTGCAGGCGCTCCGTCCCCTTGTGCTTGGGAATGACACGGAGCATCTCCTTCAGGCACTCGAGCTGCTCACGCGGCTGGCGCGCCAGCCGATAGGCCTGCTCGGCCTGTTTGTACTCGGGAGAGAGGTTTGCTGGCATGGGCCGTCAGCGCTGCACCACTGGGCTACGTTCCGATGTGCACGGGAATCCGGCGCCGCCCGAAGTGATGCTCGAAATGCCCGAAGCAACCGGCAACCGGCTCAAAGCAGTCGGGGCAGGTTCCGGTTGGCGTGAGGCGATAGCTCTCGATCGCATGCCAGTCGCGCACGATCAGCGGTGCGCGGCAGGCGGGGCAGTAGGTGGTTGCGCCTTCCCTGTCGTGGACGTTGCCGGTGTACACGTAACGCAGCCCCTCATCGATCGCGAGCTTGCGGGCATGCGCCAGCGTGGAGAACGGCGTCGGCGGCACGTCGCGCATCTTGTAGTCGGGATGAAACCCCGTAAAGTGCAGCGGGACGTCGGTGCCAAGTTCCCTCGCGACCCACCGGGCCTCCGCGCGGATTTCCTCATCGCTGTCGTTCTTGCCGGGAATCAGCAGGGTTGTGATCTCGAACCAGACTTTGGTCGCGTGCTTCAGGTACAGGAGCGTATCCAGCACAGGCTGCAGATGTGCACCCGTGAATGCAACATAGAACGCGTCGGTAAAGCCCTTCAGGTCGACGTTTGCCGCGTCCATCCGGCCATAGAAATCGCGTCGTGCCTGCTCGCCGATATACCCGGCGGTTACCGCCACCGCCATGATGCCCAGTTCGCGGCAGGCATCGGCAACGTCCATCGCGTATTCGGCGAAAATCACCGGGTCGTTATAGGTGAAAGCCACGCTCTTGCAGTCATGGGCCGCCGCCGCTTCGGCAATGGCTTCGGGCATGGCTGCCACGGCCAGTGTCTCCATTTCACGCGATTTGCTGATGTCCCAGTTCTGGCAGAACTTGCAGGCCAGGTTGCAGCCTGCCGTGCCGAACGACAGGACGGCGCTGCCCGGGTAGAAGTGGTGGAGCGGCTTCTTTTCGATCGGGTCGATACAGAAGCCGGATGAGCGGCCATAGGCGGTCAGCAGCATCCGGCCGCCAACCCGCTGACGCACGAAGCAGGCGCCGCGCTGCTCGTCATGCAGGCGGCAATGGCGCGGACACAGGTCGCATTGCATGCGGCCGTCGTCCAGGAAATGCCAGTAGCGACCAGGATATGTTGCCGGAGAGGGGTTTTCGCTTGCCGTCATGGCATGTTTCTCCTGAAGCGCGCTTTCAGGCGGTTCGGGTACCGTCATGTCCCTTCCTCCACGATGCGGCGCCGCTTCAGCCTAAGCAAGACGCCATACACGGCCAGCGCTGCGATCACGTGCTTGAGCGTGTGCCCGCTGACCAGTCCCGTCAGCGCGGCGATCTGGTGGTCCAGTACATCGCAAACCAGGGCCAGCGCATAGCCGCCGGTGATGGCCAGCACATCCCGGTCGCCAGTGTAGCGCGGTGCATAGAGGCAGAGCAGTAGCGGCACCACCAGCATGGCGCAGGCCTGGACCAGGAGGTAAGGGCGCAGGTCTCCGCTGCCGCGGGCTTCGCTCCATGCCCAGTAGCCGACGCTGGCCGGCCCCGCGATCAGCAGCAGCGGCAGCAGCCGCAAGCCGGCCTTCAGGCTGGCGCGCTCGCACACGTTGGCGCCCAGCCAGGCCATCAGCGCGAGCGCCAGCGGTGCCCGGTCCCACACCAGCCGCTGGTTGTCCGGGGCCAGGTGGTAGTAACCCGAGCCCAGCCCCACGAGGAAGACGGCGAGAAAAAGCACCCGGTAAGGCCAGGCCTCAACGGGTGCGATAAAAGCTCGGCTGGAGGCGCTCGCACCGAGATAGCGCAGGCCGGCCGCGCCCGCGAGCAGGAACAGCAGGTTCGAGCCAATGTCGAGGCAGTGGGGCGTGCCGAAGCAGGCGTAAGGATCGGCAAAACGATGATACTGCGGCGGCTGCGCGATGCGCGGCAGCAGCCAGGCCCCGGCGGCCATGGCCGCCACCAGCAGCCAGACCGCGGCAGCGCTGGCGGCAGCGGGGGCTTGCCGGCAGGCGCGCATTAGCAGGCTCCTCAGTGCAGCACGTAGAGAGTCTGCTGCCCCTCGGCATAGAGCGCCATGGCGATCTTCAGAATCTCATCGCGATGCCGGTCAAAGGAGGCCAGCACCCCGGCTTCGTCGGAACAGGGCGCGGAGTCGAAACTCAGCAGTACGCGGTCGTCCACAAGGAAGCTAATTTCGCGTGCGTTGTCATAACCCCAGAACCACACGCCATGCCTGGATGCATCATAGCTGCGGCTGGGGTTGGGGAAGGCAAGTGCCATACAAGTTGCGTGTCATGTGCCGCGTCTGTGCGGCCAACCGATTTATGTCTTCTTCTTGGCGACACCTTCGTTTCCGACCCTCGAATGAACCATGCTGAACGGGGTTGCCGGCACTGGCGGCTTCTTGGGCTGCTTGGGTTTTTTCGGTTCGCGAGTGCTGCGTAGTTGACTCTTTGCCATGATTGCTCCTGGTGCGTTGCTTGCCAAGATGGCAGTTCCAGCATACGCGCGCAGAAGCTCTAACCAAATGATTTTCATCACGGCCGCACGAAAAAGGCATGCGGGCAAAGGTTAGAGGTCCGCACCTCGCTTCGAGGCTGTGACATTGCGCTCAGTCCGCACACCGCTGGATGAACTGCGAAATGGCCGGCAGGATGGATTGCCGGAATCCCTGGCCGGCGAACGTCCCGTAGTGACCCACGCCGTCAACGACCAGGTGCGCTCTGCGGTCATTGGCAATGCCTGTGCAGAGTGCGTGGGCCGCTTCGGTCTGGCCCCGGCCGGTGATGTCGTCCTCGCTGCCTTCGATGGTCAGCAGTGACACGTTCGTGATGGCCTCGGGGCAGACGCGGCGCTGGCCAACCTCCATGCAGCCGCGGCACAGGTGATGCTCCAGGAAAACCTTCCGGATGGTTTCCAGGTAGTACTCGGCCGGCACGTCGAGCACGGCGTTGTACTCGTCATAGAACTGGCGATGCCTGGCGGCCTCGTGCTGCCTGCCATCGACCAGGTGGCGGTAATAGTCAAGGTGCGCGCCGGCGTGGCGTGCGACGTTCATCGAGACGAAGCCAGCAAGCTGCAGGAAGCCGGGATAAACCTTGCGCCCCCGTCCCGGGTAACTGTCGGGTACGCGTTCGATGACATTCGACTCGAACCATGGCAGCGAATATTTTTGCGCGAACCGGTTGACCGCCGTCGGGCTGACGCGGGTGTCGATCGGCGCGGCGATCAGCGTCATGGAGCACGGTTGGGCGTGCTCGTTGTCCTCCGCCATCTGGGCGGCCGCACAGAGCACCGGAACCCCTGGCTGGCATACCGCCACGATATGCGTGCCGGCGCCGAGGTATCGCATGAACTGCTTGAGGTAATCGACGTAATTGCCAAGGTCAAAGCCGCCCGCATCGAGCGGGACCAGGCGCGCGTCGGCCCAGTCGGTAATGTAGACATCATGCCCGGGCAGCAAGGCTTCGACCGTCGGGCGCAGCAGCGTGGCGTAGTGGCCCGAGAGCGGCGCCACCAGCAGCACGCGGGGACCGGGGCTTGGCATGTCCTTCCTGAAATGCAGCAGCCGGCAGAAGGGCGCCTCGATCAGCACGGTCTCGGTAACCGGCACCTGTTGACCGCACACGATGACCTCGTCGATGGCGAAGCGAGGCTTCCCGTAGGACCTGGTCAGCCGGGTAAACAAATCAAGCGCGGCACCGGCCTCGCGCATCCCGGGCAGCCACGCGATGGACTCGCCCCAGAAATCGACGGCACGCTGACCCGCTTCGATCATGGCCCCGAGCGGCCCGACCGACTGCAGCGTGAGTTCACGCAGAGCATAGAGCGCCATGGCAATCCCTGCCTTCCGAAAATATGGTTGCCGCGTTGATCCAAGGCCGGGTCCGGCAAACCGGGCCTCTTGCTGGCGCGATGCCGCGATCGCTTCAGCGCACAGGGTGCGCCGGACAGCTGCAGGAGCGACTTCGCTCAAGGCAAAGCGGCGGACGGCAGGCTTGTAACGCAGGTCGGCAGGCGGTAGGCGGGCGTTGAAGCGCCGTGGTGAGGCGCTGGGCACGGCCGAAGTGCCGTCGGTGACGAATTGCCTGAGCGCGGATAGCGGGCGTCTTGCCGGGACGGCTGTTCCGGCTGCTGTGGCCGGATGCGAGCGTGCCGCTCAGGCCGCACGCGAATCGATTGGAATGCTGCATGACGTCCCCACTGCTCAGGGCTACCGACCTTGCAAAGTCGGCGGAACAACATGCAATCAAGTTACGTCATTTACATTCAGTAACACATTCGATGAAACCCTACTGCAACGCCTTGCATACGGTTTTTCGCCGAAAGTGACTGACGTGGCATGGTTTGTCGAAGCCGTCCGTGCCAGGGCACTTGCGAAGTGATGCTTGATTCCCGGCGCGCCGCTGCAAAAGGCACCGGCACCAGAGCAATTTGTAAATCTTTGCAAGCGGCGGGCGTGCTGTCGCCGGAGCAGTCACACATGATCCATGTTGCCCCCGGGCCAGGCGCCCTCGAGCACCAGCCGCTTCGGGCAATCCTTTCGCGATCCGCCAGGCGCGAGAAGGCTGCTCTGGTGTGGGTCATCTTGAAAGCGTGCCTTCCGGGCTCCCGCCCGCGGCCTGCGCCACTTCGATCAGTTCATCGATCAGCGCCTTCGCGCACCCGGGCAAGCCGTCCAGCTCGCGCACGATCACCGCGCGCTCGCGTACCGCCCAGGCCTCGGGCAACTCGATGATGTCGATCTTCATGGTCTGGCGATGCCGCAATGCGGCCGACAACGGCACCACACCGATGCCGACGCCGGCTTCGATCATCCGGCACATCGCTTCGAAGCTGCGGATCTGGATGCGGATCTGCAGCTTGCGGCGCTGGTCGCGCACGAGTTCGGTCAGGAACGCATGCAGCGTGCTGCCTTCATGCAGGCTGACATGCTCGTATTCGAGCGTGTCGTCGAAGGTGACGTTCTTCTTCCGCGTCAGCGGATGTCCCACCGGCGTGGCCAGCACCAGCTTGTCGGTGCTGAAGTGGATGACCTCCAGCCCTTCCGCATTGAGCGGTCCGGAGATGATGCCAAGGTCCGCGCTGCCGTCCAGTATCCCGCGGATGATGTCCCGCGTCAGGCGTTCCTGCAGGTCAACGGTGACGGCAGGGCGCTCCGCCATGAAGCGGGCCAGCACCTCGGGCATGAACTCGGTGACCGCCGTCGTGTTGGCAAAGATGCGGATATGGCCGACCGAGTCTTTCGAATATTCCTCGAACTCGCTGCGCACGTGCTCGAACTGGCGTTCGATCACGCGTGTATGCCGCAGCAGGCGCTCGCCGGCCGGGGTCAGGGCCAGGCCCTTGCTTTCGCGGTAGAAAAGCCGGGTGCCGAGCTGGTCTTCCAGCGCCTTGAGTCGCGCGCTGGCCGCCGCGGGCGACAGAAATGCCTTTCTCGCCCCGCGCGACAGGTTCTCTTCTTCGGCGATGCGCGCAAACAGCCTCAGGTCGGCAAAATCAAAATGCATGGGGGCTCCTTGGGCGTAACTTTATCAAGGTGCCGCATGGAGCGTAAACCGTTGCCGGGCACGCCAGGGCGGTGCTTTCGGCGTGGGTGAACGGCTGCTTCGAGAAAACGAGATTTACGGGCCATGCCGGGGCTGCGAGACTTGCAGCGAAGCGGCTGGCGATGCGACTAGCGAAGCGGGCCGCCAACCGGATCCCCGCCGTTCGTGCCGCGATGGCAGTGCGAGCGCAATCTTCACGAAAAGGCTGCTATGCGTCCCCTTGATGGCATTACCGTGGTTTCACTGGAGCATGCGATTGCTGCGCCGTTCTGTACCCGCCAGCTGGCAGACCTGGGTGCACGCGTTATCAAGATCGAGCGGCCGAAGGTCGGCGACTTCGCGCGCGGCTACGACGAGCGCGTCGACGGCATGTCGTCGCACTTCGCCTGGACCAACCGCTCGAAGGAAAGCCTGGCGCTGGACCTGAAGCATCCGGAAGCGCCGGCAATCCTGCAGAAGATCCTGGACCAGGCCGATGTGCTGGTGCAGAACCTGGCACCGGGTGCCGCCGACCGGCTGGGCCTGTCCTACGAAGTGCTGTCGCAGCGCTATCCCGGCATCGTCGTCTGCGATATCTCCGGCTATGGCAACGACGGCCCGTACCGCGACAAGAAGGCCTATGACCTGCTGATCCAGGCCGAGTCCGGTTTCGTCTCGATCACCGGCACGCCGGAGAGCCCGTCCAAGGCGGGCTGCTCGATCGCGGATATCGCGGCCGGCATGTATGCCTACACCAATATCCTGGCGGCGCTGCTGCAGCGCGGCAATACCGGGAAGGGCGCGCATATCGATGTGTCGATGCTGGAAAGCATGGCCGAGTGGATGAGCTTCCCGCTGTACTACGCCTTCGACGGCGCCACGCCGCCGCCGCGCGCCGGCGCCTCGCATGCCACCATCTTCCCATATGGGCCGTTCACCGCCGGCGACGGCAAGACCATCATCCTGGGCCTGCAGAACGAGCGCGAATGGGAGGCCTTCTGCCGTGTCGTGCTGGAGCGGCCGGAACTCAGTACCGACGAGCGCTTCGTCACCAACTCCCTGCGCTCGAAGAGCCGGGTCGAGCTGACGCAGGTAATCACAGAGGTCTTCGCCGCCTTGACGATCGACGACGTGGTCGAGCGGCTGGAGCGCGCGCAGATCGCCAACGCGCGCATGAACGACATGCGCGACCTGTGGAACCATCCGCAGCTCAAGGCGCGCGAGCGCTGGACCTCGGTCCGGTCCCCGGTCGGGGTGATCCCCGCGATGCTGCCGCCGGGCCTGTCGAATGCCTTCGAGCCGCGCATGGATGCCATCCCCGCGCTGGGCGAGCACAGCGAAGCGATCCTGCGCGAGCTCGGCTACAGCGGCGACGACGTCGCGCGACTGCATGCGGAGGGCGCGATCTAGTCCGCGCCGGTTCCTTCCGCCTGTTTTTCTGTATTTGCCATCTTCCCGCCACTAGCCGGCGGGAGACAGGCGCTCGCCTGTCGCCAGCAGAGTTTCCATGACAACCACCGCTATCGCCCGCTCGTATCTGTTCGTCCCGGCCAACCGCCCCGAACGTTTTGCCAAGGCTCACGCCTCGGGCGCCGACCGGGTCATCCTCGATCTCGAGGATGCCGTATCGGAAGAAGACAAGGACCGGGCCCGGCACCTGCTCGCCGACTACCTGGCGGCAGGCGGCACCGGCCTGGTACGCATCAACGCTACGCAGACACGCTGGTTCGAGGACGACGTGCGCGCCTGCCTGAAGCCTGGCGTGCAGGGCGTCGTGTTGCCGAAGGCGGAGAGTGCCGCGCAGATCGCGCAGGTGACCCGGCACCTGCCACCGGCGATCAAGGTGCTGCCTCTGATCGAGACTGCCGCCGGCATGGCCAGCGTGGCGGAGATCGCCGCGGCGCCGGGTGTGGAGCGCCTGATCTTCGGCACCGTGGACTTCCGCACGGAGCTGGGTATCGAGGGCGACGACCAGGAGCTACTGTTCTTCCGCTCCATGCTCGTGCTGGCTTCAAGGACCGCGGGCATTGCACCGCCGGTGGACGGGGTGACGGTCTCCATTGCCGATGCCGATGAGCTCCGCGCCGCCAGCACACGCGGCCGGCGGCTGGGATTCGGCGCCAAGCTCTGCATCCATCCGTCGCAGGTGGATGCGGTGAACACTGCATATCGCCCGTCGGAAGCGCAGCTGGCATGGGCCGCGCGTGTGATCGAGGGCGCAAGGTCGAGTCCCGGTGCCTTCCAGCTCGATGGCGAGATGGTCGACGCCCCTGTGATCGCGCGCGCGGCCGACCTGCTGCGCCAGGCGGGCCGCGCCGGCTGAAGACTGCTTTCCGCGCGGGCGAATGGCTCGTTCCGAACTTTCGAATTGGAGCGCAGCGCCGCAGCGCGCATAGTGGAACCCACGCAATCAACACCAGAGAGATGTGATGGACGTTGTGAAGTTGAAGGAATGGATCGGGCGGACCACTGAGAGCCAGGACGAGATCACTGCCTATCCCGTAAAGGCCCTGGCGGCAACGCTGGACTATGAGAACCCCGTAACGGTCCGCGGCACGGCCATCGCGCCGCTCTGGCACTGGCTGTACTTCCTGCCGCTGCACCGCCAGTCCGAGCTGGGTTCGGACGGCCATGCCAGCCGTGGCGGCTTCCTGCCGCCGGTGCCGCTGCCGCGCCGCATGTGGGCCGGTGGCCGGCTCTGGTTCCACCAGCCGCTGCGCGTCGGCGATGCGGTCTCCAAGGTGTCGCGCATCCTCGATGTGAGCGCCAAGACCGGCCGCACCGGGTCGCTCGCCTTTGTCACGGTCGAGCACAAGTACTCGGGCCCCGATGGCCTGGCGGTCACGGAGGAGCATGACATCGTCTACCGCGAGAACGCCTCGCCCAACGCGCCCGCACCGGAACCGGTCCCGGCGCCGACGGACGAGGAGTGGGTCCAGGAGGTGGCGACCGACCCCGTGCTGCTGTTCCGCTTCTCCGCGCTGACCTTCAACGGCCATCGCATCCACTACGACAAGCAATACGTGACCGCGGTCGAGCACTACCCGGACCTGATCGTCCACGGCCCGCTGCAGGCGATGCTGCTGATGGAACTGGTGCGCAATAACCTGCCCGATGCGGTGGTCAGGCGCTTCTCTTTCCGCGGTGTCCGGCCCACCTTCGTGCCGCAACGCATTTACGTCTGCGGCAAGCGCAGCCAGGACGGCAAGTCCGTCGAGCTGTGGATCCGCCATGAAGACGGCGCCCTCGCGATGAGCGCGTCGGCAGAACTGAACTAACCCACAAGGCAAGTCGGAGGCAAGGCTGTGCAGAACCGAATCGATGAATACCAGGAAATCCGTGAAGCCGTGCGCGACCTGTGCGGGCAGTTCTCGTCGGAGTACTTCCGCAAGGTTGACGAAGTGCGGGGCTATCCCGAGGAATTCGTCAATGCACTGACCGCGGCCGGCTGGCTGGCCGCGCTGATCCCGGAAGAGTATGGCGGTTCGGGCCTGGGCCTGACGCAGGCCTCCGTGATCATGGAGGAAATCAACCGTGCCGGCGGCAACTCGGGCGCCTGCCACGGCCAGATGTACAACATGGGCACGCTGCTGCGCCACGGCTCGGCCGAGCAGAAGAAGCTGTACCTGCCCAGGATCGCCAGCGGCGAACTGCGCCTGCAGTCGATGGCCGTGACGGAGCCGACCACGGGCACCGACACGACAAAGATCAAGACCACCGCCGTGCGCAAGGGCGACAAGTACGTCGTCAACGGCCAGAAAGTGTGGATCTCGCGCGTGCAGCATTCGGACCTGATGATCCTGCTGGCGCGCACCACGCCGCTGGCCGAGTGCACGAAGAAGTCGGAAGGCATGTCGATCTTCGTCGTCGACCTGCGCGAAGCGATCGGCAAGGGACTGACCGTCCAGCCGATCCTCAACATGGTCAACCACGAGACCAACGAGCTGTTCTTCGACAATCTTGAGATTCCGGCCGAGAACCTGATCGGCGAGGAAGGCAAGGGCTTCAAGTACATTCTCGACGGCCTTAACGCCGAGCGCACGCTGATCGCTGCCGAGTGCATTGGCGACGGCTACTGGTTTATCGACAAGGTGACCAAGTACGTCAACGAGCGCGTGGTGTTCGGCCGCCCGATCGGGCAGAACCAGGGCGTGCAGTTCCCGATCGCCAGGGCCTTCGTCAACGTCGAGGCTGCCAACCTGATGCGCTTCAAGGCGGCAAAGTTGTTCGACGCGCACCAGCCGTGCGGTGCCGAAGCCAATATGGCCAAGATGCTGGCGGCGGATGCGTCGTGGGAAGCGGCCAATGCCTGCCTGCAGTACCACGGCGGCTTTGGCTTCGCGGCGGAGTATGACGTCGAGCGCAAGTTCCGCGAGACGCGCCTGTACCAGGTGGCGCCGATTTCGACGAACCTGATTCTTTCGTACGTGGGCGAGCATATCCTGGGGATGCCGCGCTCGTTCTGAGGCGATTACGCGCGAGCGCTGGTGCTTGCCACCACCCCGGCGCAAACGCTCCCTTCTCCCGCGCGCGGGGCCTCGCTGGGCCGGCGCTCGCACGCTGATGGATTTCATCCGCCTGCACCTCGAACGGCCGGCCGAAAACAGGGGGCGGCGCAGCTTGCAGGCGCCCTCCTGAGGGCCATTCCCTACATCCGGTACACCAGCCCCACCCAGACGCTGCGCGGCGCCCCCGGCGCCACGAACAATGCCGTCGCGGCATCGCCTGGCGCCACGTGCGGCTGCACCAGGCTGCCGCCGGGAAAGACGTTGTTCGCCACCTGCCCATAGGTCTCGTAGCGCCGGTCGAACAGGTTCGCCACGCGCGCATAGACCTCGAAGCGCTTGTTGACCTTGTACGTCGCGCGCAGGTTGACGGTGGCGTAGCCAGGCACATGCCAGTCGGCGGTTTTGGGCGGCTGGCCTGGTTGCGTATCCCCGCGCAGGCCGTCCTCGTTGCCGCTGGCGACGCTGCCGGACACGGCGACCAGGTCGGCGCCGAGCGTCAGCCCGGCCAGCGGCTGCCAGTCGGCGCCAAGCTTGAGCGTGTGGCGCGGCAGGCCGGCCATGCGCATGCCGGGCTGGATCTCGATGGTGCGTTCGCCGACCGCCAGCTGGCCTGCCGCCTGGTAGGTGGCCTGCAGGTAGCTGTAGGCCAGCCGCAGCGTAACGTCGCCAACCCGCTGGCGCGCGCTCAGGTCGAGCCCCTGGTTGCGGGTGCGGTCGAAGTTGGCGAAATAGCCGAGCCGGGTGTCGGGCGCGCGCAGGAAGAGGATGTCGTCGTGGTTGTCGATGCGGTAGAGCGTGGCGGTGACCTCGGTGTCCTTGCCGGGGCGCCAGCGCACGCCGGCTTCATAGGCGTGCGAGACCACCTGCTTCAGGTAGGGATCGGCCTGCAGCCCGGCCGGCAGGCGGCACGGGCGCGCGGGGTCGGCGCAGCCGAGTTCGAGCACCGTGGGCACGCGGTTGTTCTGCGCGTAGCCGCCGAAAACCGTGACGCCGCCGCCCAGCTTCTGCACCAGCCCCAGCGCGGGATTGAGGCGGCGGTAAGTAAAGTTCTCGCGCGGCTGCTCGCTGCCGTCGCTGTTGCGCAGCGTATTGCTGACGGTGGCGAGATTCCACCGCGCCGACGCCGTCAGGAAGGTGCTGGGTGTCAGCGACCAGGTGTCGGCCAGGTAGGCGCCGAAGGTGCGCGCGTTGCCGCTGACGCCGGAGAACAGCGCATTCGGCTCCGCCGGGTCGGCCACGGCGCCGCGGTCCGCGGTAAACGTGCCGGGCTGCTCGAACTGGGAATAGGTCAGGCGGCTGCGGTCCAGGCTGACGCCGGCGTTGAGCACGTGGCGATCGGTTTCCCGGGAGAGGCTGAGCGCCACGCCGACGGTCTGCTGCCGCATATGGGTGGTGTTGACCACGGCGGGATGCAGCGCGGCGCCTTCGGCGCGGGTCACGCCGCAGTCGCCGCTGCGCGGGCTGCCGTCGGCATTGAAGCCGTCCTCGCAGGCTTCCGCATATTCCTCGTAATCGGGATTGACGTCGCCATTGGTGGTGTCGCGGCGGCTGTTGCGCACGTAGGCGAGGGCGGCGGCGCTGGTCTTGTCGTCGAACCAGTGGCGGCCGTTGACGGCAACCTGGGTCACCTGGTTGCGGGTCTGGTCCGGGTAGGTATACACGGCGCGGCGGTTCGATTGATAAATATCGGGCAGCGTCGCGCTGCCGTCGGCCCGGTAGGACGGCACCAGCCCGTTGCCGGTCAGCGTGCTGCGGCCGTGCAGCAGCGAGACGTCGACGCTGTCCGTATCGCCCGCATAACCGGCCTTGGCGAACACGTTGCCGAGCCGCCCCGACGACTGGTCGCGCCAGCCGTGCTCCTGGAACAGCGTGCCGGCGGCGAAGGCGTGCCAGCCACTGTCGTTGCGCACGCCGCCGGAAAGGTCCGCGCGCTTGCGGCTGCCGCTGCCATAAGACAGGTCAGCGGTAAAGCCCGGAGAGTCCAGCCCGGAGCGGGTGGTCATAACCAGTGCGCCGCCCAGGCTGTTCAGGCCATAGGCCGGATTGCCGCTGGATACCAGCGATACGCTGGCGAGCGCGGCCTCCGGGATCATGTCCCAGCTGACCACGTCGCCAAAGGGCTCGTTGACGCGAATGCCGTCGAGATAGACCGAGAGCCCCTGCGGCACGCCGGGGATCGATGAGGCACGGAAGCCCCGGTAGGTGATGTCGCTCTGGAACGGGCTGCCCTGGATGTCGTTGACGTTGACGCCGGCCAGGTTGCGCGCCAGGTACTCGGTCAGGTTGCCGGCCCGGGTTCCGTCCAGCTCATCGCCGCGCACGGTCTGCACGGTGTAGGGCACCAGGTCGCTGGCGACGCCGATACCGGGCAGCGGCGCCGCGGCGACCACCAGTACTTCGGGCAGCACCGCGCTGTCCTGTTTTTGAGCAGCGCTGTCCAGTTGTGCAACAGCGGGACGCTGGAGCAGCAGCGCCGCTGCCATGGCGATGGCCGTGGCAGCGCAGCGGCGGCGGGCCGCGGCATGGCGGAAAGCCTGCCTTCGCGCGGCAGGGAACGGGCTGGCTGGCATCTTGCATCTCCTCGGGCGTACACGGCGCCGCCTGCATCGGGCGGCACCTGAAATCGAACTGGCTGAGGAGTGAGCAGGTTCCGTACCGCGGGCATCGGGAAACACCCCCGGCCTGTTGCGGAACGCCGACCTGTGAGGCCGACCACCATTCCGGGAGCATGGCTTTGGCTGACATCACCGCTACCGACGCGCCGCTGGCGCTGTACTGCGCGGGCGTGCGCAAGGCGTTCGGCGCGCGCGTGGCGCTGGACGGGGTCTCGCTCACCGTGCGGCGCGGCGAGTTCGTGGCGCTGCTCGGTCCCAACGGGGCCGGCAAGACCACGCTGTTCCAGATCCTCAGCGGCCTGTTCGTCGCCGATGCCGGGCGCGTGACGGTGCTGGGCAGCGATATGCTCGGGCACGACATGGGGCGCGTTCCGGTGCGCGCGCTGGCGCGCCTGGGCATCGTGTTCCAGCAGCCGGCCATCGACCTGGACCTGCCGGTGCTGGCCAACCTGCGCTTCCACGCGGACCTGCACGGGCTGCCGCGTCGAGTCGCCACGCAGCGCATCGCCCGGTTGCTCGATGACTTCGGCCTGGCCGCGCGGGCGCACGCGCCGGTGCGCGAGCTGTCCGGCGGCAACCGGCGCAAGGTGGAGCTGGCGCGAGCGCTGCTGCACGAACCGGCGCTGCTGCTGCTGGATGAGCCCACCGTGGGCCTCGACCCGGCTTCGCGGGCGCAGCTGGTCGGCATGGCCAGGCGCCTCGCCGCGCAGGCGCAGGCCGGTGTGCTGTGGGCCACGCACCTGGTGCAGGAGGTGGAGCACGCCGGCCGCGTGATCGTGCTGGACCGCGGCACCGTGCGCTTCGATGGCACGCCGGCGGCGCTGCGCGACGCGGCCGGGCGCGACGACGTTGAGAGCGCGTTCCTGGCCTTGACGCGGGCACCGGCCGCTTCTGTCGCCGCTTCTGCCGCCGCTTCTGCCAACAACCCCGAAAGGAGCGTCCCCGCATGAACCAGATGCCATCGCCCAAGTGGTTCGCCATCACGCTGCTGCTGGTGACGGCATTGCTGGTGGCCGCCGGGCTGGCCGAAGCGGCGCGCGTGGCCACTGGCCAGGTGTTCGTGTCGAGCGAGAAGGACGATGCCATTGCCGCCTTCGATGCGCGCAGCCGGCAGCAGCTGGCCGTGTGGCGCCAGTGCAAGCGGCCGCGCCACCTGCAGCTCTCGCCCGATCGTGCGCGCCTGTATGTAGCCTGCAGCGACGACCACCGCGTCGACGTGGTCGACGTGGCCAGCCGCAAGACGCTGGCTTCGCTGCCGGTGGGCGACGACCCTGAGCTGTTCGACCTGAGCCTGGACGGCCGCATGCTCTATGTCTCGAACGAAGAGGATGGCCTGCTCTCGGCCTACGACACCGCTTCGGGCAGGCGCGTGTTCGCGGTCAAGGTGGGCGAGGAGCCGGAGGGCGTCAAGGTCAGCGCGGACGGCAAGCGGGTCTACGTGACCTCGGAGGTGGCCAACCTGGTCCACGTGATCGACGTGGCCACGCGCAAGGTGGTGAGCAATATCCAGGTCGGCAACCGGCCGCGCCGGCTGCTGCTGTTGCGCGACGGCAAGGAGTTGTGGGTCTCGAACGAGCTGTCCGCCAGCGTCAGCGTGATCCGCACCGATACGCTGGAGGTGGCCCATACCATCCACTTCACGCCGCGGGGCTTCCGCGCCGGGGATGTGACCCCGGTGGGGATGGCGGCCAGCGGCGACGGCACGCGTGCCTATGTCGGGCTCGGGCGTGCCAATCACGTGGCGGTGGTGGACGTGGCGTCGCGCCGGGTGCTGGACTATGTGCTGGTCGGCCGGCGCGCTTGGGGGCTGGCGCTGAGCCGCGACAACGCCAGGCTCTATGTCGCCAACGGCCTGTCGGACGATGTCAGCGTGGTGGATGCCGCCAGCGGCAAGGCGATCGCAACCCTCAGGGCGGGCCGGGTGCCGCACTCGGTAGCGATCGATGACTGAACGCCTGCGCTCGCGCTGCCAGGCGGTTGCCGCCGCATTTGGCCTGCTCGCGGCTACCGTGCAGGCCGCAGAGGTGCGCGTGGCGGTGGTGTCGCTGGCCGGCGATCCACGCCATGAACCCCGCCGCCTCGCGCAGCGCTATCCGGGCCAGCCGCAAGGCCGGGCACTCGACGGCGCACAGGTGGCGGCGTCGGAGGCGCGTTTCGCCTTGGAGGCGATGGGCCAGTCGCTCAGGCTCGATGCGCAGGAAGCGCGCAGCGAAGCCGAAGTCGGGACTATGGTCGCGGCACTGGCGCGGCAGGGCACGCGCTTTATCCTGCTCGACCTGCCGGCCGCGTCGGTGCGGCAGGCGGCGGCCGCCGTTAGGCCGGGCGAAGCCCTGCTGTTCAACGTCTCGGCCCATGACGACGACCTGCGCGGCGCCGCCTGTTCGCCCGTGCTGCTGCACACGCTGCCCAGCCTGCGCATGCGCGCCGACGCCCTGATGCAGTACCTGGCGCAGCGCAAGTGGCGCCGCGCGCTGCTGCTGAGCGGCCCGTCGGCGGGCGACGCGGCGCAGCGCGACGCGCTGGTCCAGTCCGCGCGCCGCTTCGGCATCGCGTGGTCGGCGCAACGGACGTTCAGGCTGTCCAACGATCCGCGCGAACGCGACCAGGCCAACCTGAACCTGCTGACCAGCGGCACCGACTACGACGTGGTGGTGGTCGCCGATGCCGACGGCGAGTTTGCCCGCGGCGTGCCCTATGCCACGCAGCTGCCGCGCCCCGTGGCGGGTGCCAGCGGCCTCGGCGCCCAGGCCTGGCACTGGGCCTGGGAGCGCAATGGCGGGCCGCAGCTCAACCGGCGCTTCACGCGCGCGGCGGGGCGCCCGATGACGGGCTACGACTGGGCCGCATGGGTGGCCATCAAGGCGATCGCGGAAAGCGTGGCAAGGCAGCCGAAGGCCGGCTTTGCCGCGCAGGCACAGGCGCTGGTCACCGGCAAGGTGGTGGTGGACGGCTTCAAGGGCCCGCCGCTGTCGTTCCGGCACTGGGACCGCCAGTTGCGCCAGCCGGTCATGCTGGCGCACCCCGACGGCGTCGTTGCCGTGGCACCGGTGGAAGGCGTGCTGCACCCGAAGAACAACCTCGACACCCTGGGCGCGGACGAGGCCGACACCCCGTGCCGCGCCCCGTCCTCGTAAGGCGCAACCCATGGCCACCGTGCTGATCCATCGCTGGCGCGCGCTGCGCGCCGTCTGCGGGCGCGAGCTGCGCAAGTACCTGCGCCAGCCCGGGCGCCTGCTGTCGTCGCTGGTGCGGCCGCTGCTGTGGCTGCTGGTGTTCGCGGCCGGCTTCCAGAATGCGCTCGGCGTCGCGATCGCGCCGCCGTATGAGACCTACATCGAATACAAGGTCTACGTGGCGCCCGGGCTGCTCGGCATGATCGCGCTGTTCAACGGCATGCAGTCGTCGCTGGCGATGGTGTACGACCGCGAGATGGGCGTGATGCGCCTGCTGCTGACCGCACCGTTGCCGCGCGGCTGGCTGCTCGGCTGCAAGCTGGTGGCGGGCACGGTGCTGTCGCTGCTGCAGATGGCCGGGTTCCTGCTGGTGGCGATGATGTTCGGCATCCGCTTCGAGCCGCTGCACCTGCTGCTTGCAAGCGGCGCCATGGCGCTGGCTGCGCTGATGCTGGGCGCGCTGGGACTGCTGCTGTCGGTCCATGTGCGCCAGCTCGAGAACTTTGCCGGCACCATGAATTTCGTGATCTTTCCGATGTTCTTTGTCAGCTCGGCGCTGTATCCGCTGTGGAAGCTGCAGGAATCGGGGGCGGAGATCGTCTATCAGCTCGCGCGCTTCAACCCCTTCACGCATGCGGTCGAGGCCATCCGCTTCGCGCTGTACGGGCAGGTGGCTCCGGTAAGCCTGGCGGTGGTGGCAGGCTGCGCGGCAGTGTTCTTTGCACTGGCGCTGCACGGCTACGACCCGCAGCGCGGCATGGCCCGCCGGGGGCAGGCTTGAACCGTGCCGCGCCCGGCATGGATGGCTGTTCAGATCTGGAGCAGGTGCAACGCAGTGTTGCGTGGTGACACGGCCGCCGGCACGCAATGCGGCCGCATCCGGCGTGCTCGCGCGGCAATCCGATTGGCATGGGAATTGCCGTGTTCGTGTCTGGTGTGTGGTGCATTGGCGCACCGGTGGGAAACCAAAACAAAGAGAGGAGAAGGCAATGAGGACGTTACGAGCAGTGATGGTTGCCACGGCAGTCGCGGCCGCTACGGCCAGCGTGGCCGCGCAGGCGGCGGTGACCGACGCCATGATCGAGAACGACGCAAAGACCCCCGGCGACGTGCTGTCGTGGGGCATGGGCCCGCAAGGGCAGCGCTACTCCACGCTGGCGCGCATCAATACGAAGAACGTCGGCAACCTCGTGCCGGCGTGGTCGTTCTCGTTTGGCGGCGAGAAGCAGCGCGGCCAGGAAGCGCAGCCGCTGATCCACGACGGCAAGATGTTCGTGACGGCATCGTATTCGCGCATCTACGCGCTCGACCTGAAGACCGGCGCCAAGCTGTGGAAGTACGAGCACCGCCTGCCCGAAGGCATCATGCCGTGCTGCGACGTGGTGAACCGCGGCGCGGCACTCTACGACAACCTGGTCATCTTCGGTACGCTGGATGCGCAGCTGGTGGCGCTGGACCAGAAGACCGGCAAGGTGGTGTGGAAGGAAAAGCTGGAGGACTACGCGGCCGGCTACTCGTACACGGCCGCGCCGCTGATCGTCAAGGGCATGGTGCTGACCGGCATCTCGGGCGGCGAATTCGGCGTGGTCGGCCGCGTCGATGCGCGCGATGCCAAAACCGGCCAACTGGTGTGGTCGCGCCCGGTCGTGGAAGGCCACATGGGGTACAAGTACGACAAGGACGGCAACAAGACCGAGATCGGCGTGACCGGTGCCGAGAACGCCAGCTGGCCTGGCGAGACCTGGAAGACCGGCGGCGCTGCCACCTGGCTGGGCGGCACCTATGATCCGGCCACCGGGCTGGTGTACTTCGGCACGGGCAACCCGGGGCCGTGGAACAGCCATATCCGCAAGGGCGACAATCTCTACTCCGCGTCGACGGTGGCGATCGATCCGGCCACCGGCAAGATCGTCTGGCACTACCAGAACACGCCGAACGACGGCTGGGACTTCGACGGCGTCAATGAGTTCGTGACCTTCGACCTCGATGGCAAGCGCATGGGCGGCAAGGCCGACCGCAATGGCTTCTTCTATGTCAACGACGCGCGCAGCGGCAAGCTGGTCAACGCCTTTCCCTTCGTCAGGAAGATCACCTGGGCCAGCGGCATCGACCTGAAGACCGGCCGGCCCGACTTTATCAGCGAAGGCCGTCCCGGCGACCCGGCCGCCGTCGCCGACGCGAAGAAGGGCAAGTCCGTGTTCGCCGCGCCCGGCTTCCTCGGCGGCAAGAACCAGCAGCCGATGGCCTACAGCCCGCAGACCGGCCTGTTCTATGTGCCGGCCAACGAATGGGGCATGGACATCTGGAACGAGCCGGTCAGCTACAAGAAGGGGGCGGCTTTCCTGGGCGCGGGCTTCACCATCCAGCCGCTGAACCAGGACTACATCGGCGCGCTGCGCGCGATCAATCCCAAGACCGGCAAGATCGTCTGGGAGGCGAAGAACGGCGCGCCGCTGTGGGGCGGCGCGATGACCACCGCCGGCGGCCTGGTGTTCTGGGGCACGCCGGAGGGCTACCTGAAGGCAGCCGACGCGCGGACCGGCAAGGAACTGTGGAAGTTCCAGACCGGCAGCGGCGTGGTGGCGCCGCCGGTCACGTGGGAGGACAACGGCGAGCAGTATGTGGCCGTGGTATCGGGCTGGGGCGGCGCGGTGCCGCTGTGGGGCGGGGAAGTCGCCAAGCGGGTGAATTTCCTGGAGCAGGGCGGATCGGTGTGGGTGTTCAAGCTGCACAAGAGCTGAACGCGGGCTAGTCGATGGGCATGCACGCTGGCATCGCGATGCCGATGCCGGCGTGCCGGCAGAACGAAACAGCGAGACAAGGGTATGAAGAAGGAATGGATGGCGCTGGCAGCGGCGGTACTGCTGCCTTGCGCGGCGCAGGCGGGCACGGCGGCCGAGATGCAGGCACTGGCCGACAAGAACGGCTGCTTTGCCTGCCACGGCATGCAGTCGAAACTGGTGGGGCCCGGCTTCGCCGAAGTGGCGGCGAAATACAAAGGGGACAGCCAGGCAGCCGGGCGGCTGGCCAGGAAGATCCGCGAAGGCGGCAAGGGGGTGTGGGGGCCGGTGCCGATGCCGGCGCATGGGAATCTCGGCGAGGCGGATGCGAAGCAGCTCGCGGAGTGGGTGTTGAACGCAGGGTAGGAACGCGGGAGCTTTCTTTACTTGCGCGCAGCGCTCAGGCTCAGGGAGTTGCCATCGCTGCGGAACACCATCGGCTCGCCTTCGCCACGCGGATGCAGGGCCGCCAGCCGTCCCTGCAGCACGATCTTGCTGACCTTGCCGTGGTCGGCGGAGCGCTCGCAGACCGGGTCCGTGGCGGCGGGGTCGCCGGTCAGCAGGAAGGCCTGGCAGTGGCAGCCGCCGTAGTCCTCCTCGCGGTGGTCGCAGGACCGACACGGTTCCTGCATCCATGCCGTGCCGCGAAAGCGGCGGAATGCCTCGCTGTCGCGCCAGATCTCGCGCAACCCCTGCGTCGTCACATTCGGCAGCGCCAGCCCCGGCAGCATGCGCGCCGCATGGCACGGCAGGGCGGTCCCGTCGGGCGCCACGCCCAGGAAGGTCGTGCCCCAGCCATTCATGCACTTCTTGGGCCGGTCCTCGAAATAGTCGGGCACCACGAACAGGACCTGGCAGCGCTTGCCGATGCGCGCGCGGTATTCCCTGACCACGGCCTCGGCCTCCAGCAACTGCTCGCGCGTGGGCAGCAGCGCAAGCCGGTTCTCCCACGCCCAGCCGTAGTACTGGGTATTGGCCAGCTCCAGGTATTCCGCTCCCATCTGCAGCGCCATCTCGATGATGGTGCCGACATGCGGCAGGTTGTGCCGGTGCAGCACGCAGTTCATCACCATCGGGTAGGCGTGCGCCTTGATCATCCGGGCAACGCGCTGCTTCAGGTCAAAGGTGCGGGTGCTGGACAGGAAGTCGTTGAGCTCGCGCGTGGAGTCCTGGAAGGACAGCTGGATATGGTCCAGCCCGGCCTCGCGCAACGCCGCGAGCCTGGCGTCGGTCAGGCCCACGCCCGAGGTGACGAGGTTGGTATAGAAGCCCAGGCCATGCGCATGCCGCACCAGTTGTTCCAGGTCCTTGCGCAGCAGCGGCTCGCCGCCCGACAGGCCGAGCTGAACGGCGCCCAGCGCGCGTGCCTGGCTGAATACGTCGCACCACTGCGCGGTGTCGAGCTCGGCCGTGTGCCGGGCATAGTCAACCGGGTTCGAGCAGAAGGCGCAGTGCAGCGGACAGCGGTAGGTCAGCTCGGCCAGCAGCCACAGCGGCGGGCCGGGCGGTGCGAGGGTGGTGGCGTCAGACCAGCCAGCCGCGTTCGGTCGCATGTTTGACAAAGGCGTGTACCTCCGGGGCGATGCCCTGCACGCCGAATGCGGACTGCAGGTCGTCGATCAGCATGTCGAGCGTATGGCCGCCGTCGCAGCGCTGCAAGATCGCGGCGGCGCTGTCGTTGAGGGTGACCATGCCTTCCGGGTAGAGCAGCACCCAGCTCTGCTGCGCCTCTTCCCATTGCAGCCGGAAGGTCCGGTGCAGCAGCGGGCGGGCGAGGTCTGGCGCGTTGGCTGTCATGGCTGTCATGGCGGTCATGGCTGGGCGTGCTGGATGGCGTCGAGCATCGACCAGAGGACGTCGAGCTTGAACTGCAGGATGTCGAGCGCGCGCTGCTGTTGTTCCGGCGTACGGAAGAAATCCAGCGTCACGCGCAGGCCATGGTCGACGTCGCGCTGCGCCAGCGGGATGCGCGAACGGAAATAGTCCAGCCCGGCGGCCTCGATCCATGGGTAATGCGTGGGCCAGCCCGCCAGCCGCTCCTTGTGGATCTCCGGCGCAAACATCTCGGTCAGCGACGAGCACACCGCTTCCTGCCACGGCGCGCGGCGGCCGAAGTTGACGTAAGCGTCGACGGCAAAGCGCACGCCCGGCAGCACGTGCCGCTGGTCCAGCAGCGCGTCACGCTCCAGCCCGACGGCCTGGCCCAGCCGCAGCCAGGCTTCGATGCCGCCAGGCACGATGTCGGTGCCGTCATGGTCGAGGATGCGCACGATCCATTGCCGGCGCGTGTCGCGGTCGGGGCAGTTGGACAGGATCGCAGCATCCTTCAGCGGGATATTCGCCTGGTAGTAGAAGCGGTTTGCCACCCACGCGCGGATCTGCGCGGGCGAACACTCCCCCGCGGCCATGCGCCGGTTGAACGGATGGTGGATGTGGTAGCCGCTTTCCTTGGCACGCAGGCGGGCCTCGAACTCCGCGGGGCTCCATGCAATGGGATGTGTCATAGCGCGATCTCCATGCCGTCGCAGGCCAGCTCGATGCCGTGCCGCGCCAGCTCGGCGCGTTCGGGCGAGTCTTCCACCAGCACGGGGTTGGTGTTGTTGATGTGGATAAGGATCTTGCGGGCGGCGGGCAGCCGGTCGAGGATTTCGATCATGCCGCCGGGGCCGGACAGCGGCAGGTGGCCCATGTCGGCGGCGGCCTTGGCGGAGAAGCCGAGCGCCTGCATCTCGTCCTCGCGCCAGAAGGTGCCGTCGACCAGCACGACGTCGGCGTCGCGCAGTTCCGCAAAGACGCGGTCGTCGACGCTGCCGAGGCCGGGCGCATAGAATGCGCGGCGGCCGCTGCGGCAGTCTTCGATGCGCAGGCCGATGTTGTCGCCGGCGCGCGGGGCGTTGCGGCTGGGGGAATAGGGCGGGGCCTTGCTTTGCAGCGGCACGGCAGTGAGCCGCATGCCCGCCAGCGGCGGCACGGTGAACGGCGTGCCGTCGCAAGGCAGCGCGTGCGTCTGCACGCCGCAGTAGTGCGACAGCATGCGGGTCAGCGGAAAGGCCGCGCCAAGGTCGTCGAGGACCGCCGCGGTCGCATAGAGCGGCAAGGCGTGGCAGTGCTCGCGCAGCATCAGCAGGCCGGTGACGTGGTCGATCTGCGCGTCCATCAGCAGCACCGCCGCGATGGCGCTGTCGCGCGGCGCGCGCGCCGGCTGCAGCGCCGGTGTCTGGCGTAGCTGCTGCAGGATGTCGGGCGAGGCGTTGACCAGGATCGCGTCCGGCCCGTCGCCGGACAGCGCGATCGACGACTGCGTGCGCGGCGTGGCGCGCACGGTGCCGCGGCGCACGCCGTCGCAGTTGTGGCAGTTGCAGTTCCACTGCGGGAAGCCGCCGCCGGCGGCCGACCCCAGTACCCGGATGATTGTCATGGCGCGAGCGCTTGGTCGTGGGCATGGCGTCACGGAGCAGGCGCGCGGCCCGGCAACGCGGGCGTTGCGCCTGTCCGGGGCGCGATCAGCGGTTGGCGATATACATCGTGATCTCGAAGCCCAGCCGCAGCTCGGTGTAGGCGGGGGTGGTCCAGGTCATGTCTCTCTCCTTGGATGGCGTGGTTAGTGAATATCGTTGTGGCGCGGCAGGCTGGCTGCCGCATCCCTCTCGAGGCAACATCCATGCCCGGGATTTCCTCGCATCATGCCGCCGGGTGAAGGCCTGGCCGAAGCCCGTGCGCGCCTGCTCCCTGTGTCACGACTGTTTCAAAATGGGACACCTGTCCAGGAACGGGACACCACTGCATCGTGGCGGGCGCGCTCAACCGGGCTGGTGCGGCAGCCCGCGCGCCTCTTCCATCTTGCGGTAGACCGTATTGCGCGAAATGCCCAGCGCCTTGGCCGCCGCCGAGATATTGCCGTGGTGTGCCCTGACGGTGGCGACGATGGCCTGGACCTCGACCTCGGCCAGCCGCGTCGGCTGCGCGGCCGGCGGCGCGCTCGCCAGGGCATGGGCCGCCGGCGTGGCCGCGCGCGCCTGCCGTTCGCGCAGGTCGTCCAGGAAATCGTCGGGCAGGTGGTCTTCAGTGATCTCGGCTTCGCCTTCCGCCATCAGCCGGGCGGTGCGCAGCAGGTTGCCGAGCTGGCGGATATTGCCCGGCCAGTGGTAGGCGCGGAACATCTCCATCACCGAGTCCCTGATGCGGGGCGGCACGCCGGCGGTTCGCTCCTGGCGCAGCAGCTTGCCCGCCACCACGTCCAGGTCGCTGCGCTCGCGCAGCGCGGGCAGCCGCACCACCATGCCGTTGAGGCGGTAGTACAGGTCCTCGCGGAACTGCCCGCCGGCGACCATCTCGCGCAGGTTGCGGTTGGTGGCGCACACCAGCGAAACATCGATATGGATCACCTTGCTGCTGCCTAGCGGCTGCACCGCGCGCTCCTGCAGCGCCCGCAGCAGCCGTCCCTGCAGGTGCAGCGGCATGTCGCCGATCTCGTCCAGGAACAGCGTGCCGCCGTTGGCCAGCAGCATCTTGCCGATGCCGCCCTTTTTGCGGGCGCCGGTGAAGGCGCCTTCCTCGTAGCCGAACAGCTCCGACTCGATCAGGTTCTCGGGGATCGACGCGCAGTTCACCGCGATGAACGGTCCGGCGCGGCGCGGGCTGTCGGCGTGGATGGCGCGCGCCATCAGTTCCTTGCCGGTGCCGGTCTCGCCCAGCACCATCACCGGGATGTCCTTGCCGATCACCTTGCGGAGCTTGCCGATCACGGCCCGGATCTGCGTGTCGCCGGTGTCCAGGTCATCCAGCCCTTCCGGCCCCGCGGGCCCGGACGGGTGGGCGCGCAGGCGCTGTGGCGCCATGACGGCGTCGTGCGCATCGGGGCGCGCCTCGTCCACGCCGGGCACCGCGGCCCGGCCGGTCTTCCATTCCACGCGCGCGCTGACCTTGACGCCGCTGGGCAACTGCAGCTGCACCATGCCCGCCTGTGCGGCGCGCACCACATCGAACAGCTGCGACATCGACAGGCCGAACAGCGACGAGAAGGTATGCGCCTGCAGCGCGCCGTTGGACAGGCCCAACTGGAACTGCCCGCTGCGGTTGGCCGACAGGAAGCGCCCGCCCGGCGTGAACGACACGATGCCCTCCACCAGCGTGCCCAGGAACTCCGCGCGCGAATGGAAGCGGATGCACACCATGTCGCGGAAAGCATTGCCGAACAACTGGTTCTCGATCATCTGCGCCGACATCCGCACCAGCGCCATGGTGTGCTTGTGGAAACCGCGCTGGTCGCCGGTCACATCGAGCGCGCCGACGGTCTTGCCGTAGGGATCGAGGATGGTCATGCAGGAGCAGGTCAGGAACTGGTTGGCCTCCAGGAAGTGGTCGGCGCCATGGACCAGCGTGGCCCGGTTCTCGGCCAGCGCGGTGCCGATCGCGTTGGTGCCGCGGGACGATTCCGACCAGTCCGCGCCGGCGCGCAGCGCCACCTTGTCGGCGCGGGCCAGGAAGTCGTCGTCGCCCAGCGAGTGCAGGATCAGGCCATCGGCGTCGGTCAGGATCACCATGCTCTGGGTGTTCACGATCTGGTCGTACAGCGTTTCCATCACCGGCAGCGCATAGGTGAACAGTGACTGGCTGCGTTCGATGCGGGTCTTCAGTTCGCTCTGCAGCACCGGGCAGAAATCCGGCGACTCATAGGGGCGCAGTCCGTAGGAAGCGGAGCGCTGGTGGGCCTGGGCAATCAGTTCGGCGCGCTCGGGTTGCGCGGGTTCACCCGCCGGTGCGGCTTGGATGGTCATTTCTGTGTCTCCTGTGGAAGGTCGCCCGCGATCTTTGCGCGGGTCGCTGCCGGCGCCTTCAGCGGGCGCGTGTCCGACAGTGTTGCGCCATGAAGCAAGACGCTTGCCAGAGTGTGGCATTCCGGGACACCGGCGCGGCGATGACTGGTGCCGCTGCGGCAGGACCGGCCCCGGCCAGTGCTGCTGCGACGCGGTTCCGCGTCCGGTCTGGCGCGTGCCGCACCCGCTGGTATGGCTCTTGCGGAAATGCCGTCAAACACAACACCCATTCACCGCAGGAGACATCCATGAACACGCAGCGCCATCTGCTTGCCTTGCTATCGCTTTGCGCGGCCCTTGCCGCACCGTCCACCGCGCTCGCGCACGGCGACGTCACGCCACAGGCCGTCGACACCAAGGCCCTGCCACAGCTTGGCGACGAATGGCGTCCGGACAATCCCTACCGCGCCGGCGCCGCGCAACAGGAAGCGCAGCGCATCGGCAGCTCGGCCTACAACCAGAACTGCGCGCGCTGCCACGGCCTGGAAGCGGTGTCCGGCGGCATCGCCCCCGACCTGCGCAAGCTCGACGGCGACTGCGTGTCGCTGGCCGATGCCAAGAAGAAGCAGGCCTGCATGGGCGAGATCTCGCAGTTCTACACCACCACCGTGCGCAAGGGCCGCACACGCGACGGGCGCGTCTATATGCCGCCGTTCGAAGGCGTGCTGAGCCAGGAAGCGGTGTGGGCAATCAAGACCTACCTGGAATCCCGGCGCGAGTGAGGGCCGCGCACGGTCCCGCAGGCCGTGCCATTCGTCTTGCTGCTCCGACAACCATCGTCATTCGATTCCAGGAGAGACCTCATGCCTGCCAGCCCAGTCAGTGGCCAGAGGCTTTGCCAGACCCCTGCCGCACCCGCCGCACCGGCATCGACCCGGCGCCGGCTTTGCGTCGCCTTGCTGGCGGCCGGCGCGCTGCTCGGCACGCAGCCGGCATTGGCCGACCTTGCCAGGATCCGCCAGAACGGCTCGCTCAAGGTCGCGGTCTACAAGGGCCTGCCGCCTTTCTCGGCGGCGGCGGGCAGCCAGTACGAAGGAATCGACGTGGCGCTGGCCCGGGCCCTGGCCAGCGAACTGGGGGTCTCGGTGTCGCTGCTGCCGTTCGATGCCGACGAGAACATGTCCGATGACCTGCGCTCGATGGTGTGGCGCGGCCACTACCTCGGCTACGGCCCGGCGGACGTGATGCTGCACGTGCCGGTCGACCGCGCCTTCATGCGCGCCAACGACAAGGCGCTGATCTTCGCGCCTTACTACCGCGAGACCTTCGTGCTGGTGCGCGACCGCGAGCGCCTGCCGGACGTGCGCAGCCTGGACGGCCTGGCGGGCCAGCCCGCCGGCGCGGCGGCTGGCTCTGCCGGCGCCAACGCGCTGCTGTCCGGCGCGGGCGGTGCCTTGCGCGACAAGGTGAAGATCTACCCCGAGGCCGCCCAGGCGCTGCGCGCGCTCTTCGCCGGCGAGATCGCCGCCGCGATGGTGACCCGCGCGCAATACGAGAGCGCGCTGCGGGCCGCCGGCCAGTCCGCGGCGCGCTTTGGCACGGCGGACGTCAGCTCGCCGCTGTTGCCGCCGCGCGGCTGGGCCGTCGGCATGGCGATCAAGGCCGGCGACAAGGAACTGGCGCAATCGCTGGAGATTGCACTGGACGCGCTGCGGCGCAAGGGCGAACTGGCGCGCATCTTTGCCGGCTATGGGGTCACAATGCAGGAGCCGTGAAGCGCGGGCGGGCCGTCATGGGCAGGCCAGCGCTGCAGCAAAGTACAACAGCAGCGCCACCAGGATCACCACGGTAAAGCCGGCATGGATGGCAACCAGCGTGGCCAGCACCGCCGCCACTACGGATGCGCAGGCGTTGATGCCCCAGGCCCACGGCACCAGCGCTTCGTCGCCGGCCGCGACCCGGCTCAGGCCGAGCGGAAAGGGCATGCCCATCAGGAACGCCAGCGGCGCGATCAGCAGTACCGCGACGGCAATCCGGGCCGGATCGGGCAACGCGATCAGCAGCCTGAATACGGCGGGCAGCGCCACGAGGTAGAGCAGCGATACCACCCAGATGCCGGTGATCGCCAGCATCGCCTGGCGCCCATCGCGTGCAGGGAGGCGTTGCGAGTAGCGGCTGCCGAGGCCGGCGAAGCAGAGGAAGGCACACAGCACCACCGCGACCGCATACAGTGGATGGCTCAGGAACAGGATGAATTTCTGGATGAAGGCGATCTCGACGAACATGAAGCCGACGCCGACTGCAAGGAAATAGAAGCCGACGCGCCATGCGTGCGGACGCTGGCTGCCGTTTGTGGTGACGGGGGGGCGCCGTCGGAGTACTCGCAGCGGGACCACGATCAGCAGCAACGCCGCGGCGGTGGCCTGCAGCAGCGTGGCGACCAGCACCGGATAACCCCATTCCAGCAGCGGCAGGCCGCCCTGCGACTTCAGCGCCAGCAATTCAGGCAGCGTGCGCCATTTGAAGAAATGGAAGAAATAGGGTTTGTCGTCGGTTGCGGGCCGCACGTCGAACTTGTATTCCGACAGGAAGCGCGCACGTTCGGGACCGAGCAGGGCTTGCGCAGTTTCGAAGAAGTAAGGCTTGTCGAGCACGTTGTAGCGATTCGCCTGGCTTGCCTGGATGCCGGGAAAGTATTCGACGTCGAATGAACGGGCGCGGCAGAAGGCCTGCAGCGCGGCAAGCTCCGCCGCGTCGAATGCGCCGTTCTTCACCAGCAGCGTTGCCGTCTTCCAGCCGCGGATCAGCACCAAGCGCAGCGCAGGCGCGGGCACGTCCATTCCTTCCATCGCCGCCACGGCGGTGGCGAACAGCTTGGGAATATCGCGCGGCGGCAGCGTGACCCAGCGCGTGATCGCCAGCATGCCGCCGGGGCGAAGATGGCGCAGGTAGCCCTGGAAGGCTTCCACGGTATAGAGATAGCTCTCGGACAGCGCATACAGACCCGCCGAGGACGTGCTGAACGAGTCGAGCAAGGCGACCTGGATCAGGTCGTAGCGGTCCTTGCTCGCCGCCAGGAAGCCGCGCGCCTCGCCGGTAAAGACGCGCACGCCCGGTGCGCTGTAGGGTTTGCCGGAGAACGCGGCAAAGCGGCCCTGGACCAGTTCGATCACCTGCGGATTCAGCTCCACCGCATCGACGGCGCTGGCGTGATGCCAGATCGCCTGCAGGACGTCCGCTCCGGCGCCACTGCCCAGCACCAGCACCTTAGGGTTTTGCAGCAGGTGGAACGGCAGGGCAGAGGTGAGGTCGCCAAGGTAGGCCAGCGGCTCGCGCCGGCCGTCATAGCGGTTGAGCGCGCTGAGCCCGTCGCCGTCCGTCAGCACGGCCAGTTGCGGCGGCGGCTCGGTGCTGGCATTCAGGCTCAACCCGGGCGCGTGACGCAGCGGGATCGACGGGCTTTCCACTACCGTGACCAGCCCGAGCGGACTGGAGCGCTGGGCCACCAAGCGTGCATCGCCGATGCGCAGCAGCTGGCTCAGTTCCTTGTACTCGGATGGCCGCAGCGCGATCCATGCTCCAGGCACGGCAGCCGGCACCATCGCCGCCATCAGCAGGAACGCCGGCAACCATCGGCGATGCCAGCGGCATTCCACGCACGCCAGCGCGGCCGCCGCCATGCCTGCGGCGCTGACCAGCCGCAGCGCCCCCACCGGGCTCAAGGCGAACAGCGCCACGATGATCCCAAGGCAACCCAGCCCCGCACCCAGGATGTCGAAGCTGTACACGCGGTGGATTTGCGTGTCGAAGCGCGAAAACACCAGGCAGACGCTGGTCGCCGCGCAGAAAAACGGCACGAACAGCAGCAGGTAGAGCAGCAGCAGGCGCAGCGGCTGCGATGGCTCCCACAGGATTTCGAGCGGATTGAACGCGACCAGTTGGGCAATCGCGAAACAGGCCATCGCGGTGGCGCCGAAGAGCAGGGCGCCCGCCACGAACGCCGGCATGAAATGGCGCAGCAGCACCGGCCGTGCGAAGGCGACCAGCGCGCCGGCCGCGCCATAGCCAAGCAAGGCGACGCTGATCATCATGTAGGCGAAGTGGTGCCACAGGATGATGGAAAGCAGCCGCATCAGCAGGAGTTCATAGCCCAGCGCGGCGGCGGACAACAGGGCCAGGGCAAGCAGCGGCGGTCGTGGCATGGTGCCGGCGGCGCGCTATGGCTTTCTGACCAGCGGCACGAACCTGACCGGCAGGATCTGCCGGGTGGACACGGCGCCGTCGGCGGCCTTCTCGACCAGCAGCAGGTATTGCGTCATGAACTGCGCGCCCACCGGGATCACCATGCGGCCACCTGGCTTGAGCTGGCGGATCAACGGAGGCGGCACATGGCTGGCCGCAGCGGTGACGACGATGGCGTCATACGGCGCGTGCTCCTCCCAGCCGTAGTAGCCATCGCCGACTTTGCATGCCACTTGCTGGTAGGCCAGCCGCTTAAGCCGGTCACAGGCCTGCCGTCCCAGCGGCTCGATGATCTCGATGGTGTAGACCGCCTTGACCAGTCCGGCCAGCACAGCCGCCTGGTAGCCCGAGCCGGTGCCGATCTCCAGCACGGTATCGCCGGGCTTTGCCATCAGCAGGTCCGTCATCAGCCCGACGATATAGGGCTGCGAGATGGTCTGGCCATGGCCGATGGGCAATGGACGGTTGTGATAGGCGTACGGCTTCTGCGCATCCGGGACGAACTCGTGCCGCGGCACCTGGCCCATCACCGCCATGACGCGCCGGTCCAGCGTGTGCCTGCCGCTGGTTGCGCCGGTTTCGGCCGCGATGGCGGCGATCTCCTTCACCATGTCGGCGCGCTCGGCCGCGCTTGCGTCCTGCGCGCCGGCGCTGCGCCATGGCAGCGCCACGGCCAGGGCGGCGGCGAGCAGAAAAAGGGCGGGTGACGGTTTCACGGCAAGCAGCGGTAGGTTGCCTTATGGACATCGTAGTCACGAAAAGGCGCGCGTCTAAGGGCTCCGGCCCGGCGGATGATGCACATGAACAAGAAAGTGGAAACCAGGGCACTTTCAGTGTTTTTTGAAAAAGGCTTGCCACTTTCTTTCTAAGGCACTAATATTCGCCCCCTCCTGCAGCGCAAGCAGCAATGCAAGCATGGCAGGGGAATTGGTTGTTTGAGATTTACTTCGGCTGGCAGCGCCGGTCGGAAAAAGAAAGTTCTCGAAAGTAGTTGCTAAATCGTAGAAAATTCTTTAAGATCTCGTTTCTTCGCTGCTGACAAAACAGCGACGCGACAGGCAAAGCGAATCGCGCAAGTTCTTTAACAAACAAACACCGATAAGTGTGGGCGCTTGAT
>NZ_JADGMP010000033.1:0-175281 GCF_015549295.1 Cupriavidus sp. IK-TO18 | reverse complement strand
ACCATGATGGTGTTCGGCGACGCCAAGAAGGTGGTCGAGGACATGTTCAAGGCGGTCGACTAAGACCGCCGTGCCCGCAGGCGGCCGGGCCGTCCCGGCCGCCTGCGGCGCCGTGCCTTGCAAGGCAGCCACGGCGCGCTATACTGGCCTGCGAATGCGCACGCCGGCTTGCCGAATGCGCCGAACCCCTGCCCGCCGGCCCCGACGCCAACGCATCATGACCTTCAACCCGCATGACCGGAACCTGTCGGTCTTCCATCACCCGGTCCTGACCGTCCTGGTCGACGACAGCAAATCGTTCATCGACAGCCTGGCCTTCCAGATGGATGCCTCGCGCGCGGTCATCACCTTTACCGATCCGCGTGAAGCACTGCAATGGATCCGCGAGGCCTATGCCACCCGCTTCCCCGGCTTCCTGCCGGTGCGGGTCACGCATGACGACCTGACCTTCCTGACCGAGCGCCGCACCGTCCAGCTCGACATCGACCGGATTTACCGCCAAATCCACGATGTCAACCGCTTCCTGCAGCCGGGCGTGATCGTGGTGGACTACTCGATGCCGCAAATGGACGGACTGGAGTTCTGCCAGGCGCTGCAGGACCTGCCGTGCAAGACCATCCTGCTGACCGGCACGGCTGACGAAAGCATCGCCGTGCAGGGCTTCAACCACGGGCTGATCGACCGCTACGTCAAGAAGCACGACAGCAATATGGTGGAGCGGCTGGACCAGGAAATCGAGGCCATGCAGCAGGCATACTTCGCCACGCTGTCGCGCACGCTGCGCGAGCTGCTGACGCGGCATTCGTTCTCGTTCCTGTCCGACCCGGCCATGACCGAGCGGGTGCGCCAGCTCACGGCGCGCTACGGCTTTGTCGAGTACTACCTGTACCCCAACCCGGCCGGCATCCTGCTGTTGACTGCGCAAGGCCACGCCACGCTGATGGTGATCGAGACCCGCGCCGGCCTGATGAGCCAGGTGGAATCGGCCGAAGCCTACGATGCGCCCGCCGCGCTGATCGAAGGCCTGCGCGAGGGCCGCCTGATACCGTTTTTCTGGCCGGGCAACGGCATGTACACGCCCGCCTGCATCGACTGGGAGCAATACTGCCTGCCGGCCGAGCGCTGCGAGGGCAACGAAGAGTTCTTCTACGCCCTGTTCGACCTGCCGCGCCACCTGCTGCAGGAGCCGGTGGTCAGCCTGCAGGGCTTCCTGGCCGATTTTTCGCGCCATTCCGAGGCCTTGACGGGGCGCAAGCGCCTCTGACACCGGCCGGGCACTGCCAGGACAGAGAGGCGCTCAGTCCGCCTGCGGCACCCGGTTGGTGCCGCGCACCATGTCAAAGCGGAACAGCCGGCATTCGATATTGCCGTTGTAGAGCGGCGTGCGGCGCGATTCTTTAAGCCGCAGCCGGCGCGGAAAGCCCAGGTCGCCGGTAAAGACCCACGCCTGCCAGCCCGCGAAGTTCTGCTTGAGCGTCGTGGCAAAGGCGTTGGCGAACTGGTTGGCGGCCGCCTCCTCCACCTCGTCGCGCGGCATCTCCTCCCCCGCCATGCGGCGCTGCCCGCGGACCGCGATGCGCTCGCCGTATGGCGGGTTCATCAGCAGCAGGCCCGGCTCGTCGTAGGGCGGCTGCACGAAGCGCGCATCGACCTGCTTGGTGCGCGCCTCGCCCGGCAGGCCGGCGCGCTGCCAGTTGGCCTGCGTGATGGCCAGCATGTCGGTTGAGATGTCCGATCCCACCACCTGCAGCTCATCCGCCGAGGCCAGCATGCGCGCGCGCTGGGCGTCGTCCTTGAGCTTCTGCCACGCCTTGCGGTCGACGCCCTTGAGCCATTCGAAGGCAAAGCTGCGGCTGCCGCCCGGGGCAATGCCCAGCGCCACCTGGGCGGCTTCGATCAGGAACGTGCCGCTGCCGCACATCGGGTCGTAGAACGGCCGGAAGGTCTGCCCAGGGACCCAGCCCGCCAGGCGCAGGATGCCGGCGGCCAGGTTTTCCTTCAGCGGCGCCTCGCCCTTCTCGGTGCGCCAGCCGCGCTTGAACAGGGGCTCGCCGGTGGTGTCCAGGTACAGCGTGCAGTCGCGCTCGGTCAGGTGGGCATAGACGCGCACATCCGGGCTGACGGTATCGACACTCGGGCGCGCGCCGAGGCGTTCGCGCATGGCGTCGCAGACGCCGTCCTTGACCCGCAGCGCGATGAAATTCAGGCTGCGCAGCGGCGACTTGTGCGCGGTGATATCGACGCGCAGCGATTCGTCCGGCGAGAACCACTGCTCCCAGCGCACGCCGCGCGCCAGGTTGTAGATGTCGTCCTCGTGCCGGTAGCCGCGCGCGGCCACGCGCAGCAGCACGCGGCTGGCAATGCGCGAATGCAGGTTGACCGCATAGGCTGCGGCCATCTCGCCGGAGAAATTGACCCCGCCCGGCACCTCCTGGTGCACCGTGAACGGCGCCAGCGCGGCCATGCCCGGCCGGGCGGCGATCTCGCGCAGTTCTTCGGCGAGGGCGCCCTCCAGGCCGCGCGGGCAAGGGGCAAAAAAGGCTTGGGTCATGGGTCAGGTTTCCTGCAAACAAAAACGTCCGCCGTAGCGGACGGGAGATATCCGATAGCTTAGTTCAAGCGGCGGCGAGCGCGCGCTCGAGGAAGTCGAGCCGGTCCTGGCCCCAGAACGGCTGGCCGTCGAACACATACCACGGCGCACCGAACACGCCGGCCGAGATCGCATCCTGCGTGTTCTGCGCGTAGGCCGCCTGGACCGACTGGGCCTCGCTGGCCTTGAGCAGGCCAGCGCCATCCAGGCCGGCCTCGCCGGCGATCTGCGCCAGCGTGGCGGCATCGGCGATATTGCGCTGCTGCGCCCACACCGCTGCGCCGATCGCGCCGGTCAGCTGCATCGCGCGCGCGGTGCCGTGCGCCAGTTGCGCCGCGATGATCAGCTTGCTGGCCGCGTCGCCGGAGACCGGGAAGAAGGTTGGCTCCAGGTTCAGCGGCAGGTCCAGGAATGCGCTCCAGCGCTTGAGCTCGACCAGCCGGTAAGCCTGGCGCTGCGGCGGGCGCTGCGCCAGCGGCAGTCCGCCGGAGACGGAGAATACCTTGCCCATGTCGCAGGGCTTCAGGTTCACCTGCACGCCGTGGCGTTCGGCCATGGCAGCAAAGCGCGCATGGCCCATGTAGACGAACGGCGATTGCGGCGTCAGGTAGTAGTCAACCAGCTTGCTCATCTCGATCTCGCAATTTGTGGAGCGGTCGCCCTGCTCAGAACGGCTTGACGACCACCAGGATCACCACAGCCAGCAGCACCAGCACCGGCAGCTCGTTGAACCAGCGATAAAACTTGTGCGAGCGCGTATTGCGCCCGCCTTCGAACTTGCGCAGCAGTACGCCGCAGCCGTGGTGGTAGCCGATCAGCACCAGCACCAGCGCCAGCTTGGCATGCATCCAGCCCTGCCCGGTGCCGCGGCCGATGCCGTAGCCCAGGTACAGCCACAGCCCGAACACCACCGCCGGCACCGCCAGCATGGTCATGAAGCGGAACAGCTTGCGCGCCATCAGCAGCAGGCGCTGGGTGCTGGCGGCGTCGGTCTCCATCGCCAGGTTGACGAAGATGCGCGGCAGGTAGAACAGGCCGGCGAACCACGAAACGACGAAGACGATATGCAGCGCTTTGACCCAGAGCATCGGCGGACAGACGTTGGCTTGCGGTTGTTATTGTTGTTGGCGGGCCGGCTTGAGGTCCGGCCTCAGGTCCAGCTTCAGGTCCGGATCTCGCCGTGCCCGAAGACCACGTACTTGAGCGAGGTCAGCCCTTCCAGCCCGACCGGGCCGCGTGCGTGCAGCTTGTCGTTGGAGATGCCGATCTCCGCGCCCAGGCCGTATTCGAAACCGTCGGCGAAGCGGGTCGAGGCGTTGATCATGACGCTGGCCGAATCGACCTCGCGGATAAAACGCATGCCCGCCGAGTAGTCCTCGGTGATGATCGAATCGGTGTGGTGCGATCCGTATTCGTTGATATGCGCGACGGCGTCATCCAGGCCGGCGACGGTCTTGATGGCGAGGATCGGGGCCAGGTATTCCAGGCGCCAGTCTTCCTCGGCGGCATCGACCAGGCCGCTGAAGCCGGCGGCTTCCAGCGTGGCGCGGGTGGCCGGGCAGACGCGCAGTTCGACGCCCTTCTCCTGGTAGATGCGGCACAGCGGCGGCAACGCGGTGGCGGCAATGTCCCGCGACACCAGCAGCGTTTCCATGGTGTTGCATGGCGCGTAGCGCTGGGTCTTGGCGTTGTCGCAGACGCGCACGGCCTTGTCCAGGTCGGCGGCGGCGTCGATGTAGACGTGGCAGATACCGTCCAGGTGCTTGATCATCGGCACGCGCGCTTCTTCCATCAGGCGCGCGATCAGGCTCTTGCCGCCGCGCGGCACGATCACGTCGACGAATTCGGTCATGGTGATCAGGCGGCCGACCGCGGCGCGGTCGGTGGTCTCGATCACCTGCACGGCTTCCGGCGGCAGGCCGGCGGCGGCCAGGCCCTCTGCCACCAGCGCGGCCAGCGCGGTGTTGGATTCAATCGCTTCGGATCCGCCTCGCAGGATGGTGGCGTTGCCCGACTTCAGGCACAGCGCCGCGGCATCGATGGTCACGTTGGGGCGCGACTCGTAGATGATGCCGATCACGCCCAGCGGCACGCGCATCTGGCCGACCTGGATGCCGGTCGGGCGGAACTTCATGTTTGAGATCTCGCCGATCGGGTCGGCCAGCGCGGCGATCTGCTCCAGGCCGGCGGCCATGGTGGCAATGGCCTTGTCCGACAGCGTCAGGCGGTCGACGAAGGCGGCATCCTGGCCGTTGGCGCGGGCACGTTCCACATCGCGCGCATTGACGGCCTTGAGCTTGTCGGCATCGCGGCGGATGGCGGCGGCAATGGTCAGCAGCGCCTGGTTCTTGTCCGCCGTGGAGGCACGCGCCATCGCGCGCGACGCCGCGCGGGCCTGGCGGCCGACGCGGTCCATGTATTGGTTGAGGTCGAGCTCGTTCATGTCAGTGGCCGGGGGAAGGCCGTCAGTGTGTGTTCCTCCCCTCTCCCGCGCGCGGGAGAGGGGTTGGGGGAGCGGGCCGGTGCATCAACGGGCTATATCGCAAGATTTCCCGCCTGCCTGCCCTCTCCCCCGGCCCCTCTCCCGCAAGCGGGAGAGGGGAGCAAACCCTCAGGGAAGCAAACCCTAGCGCGCAATCATCAGCGCCAGCTGCTGCAAACCGTCCCATGGCTCGGCCGGCAGCGGCGCGCCGCCCGGTGGCGGCAGGTCGTACAGGCCCTTGACCTGCCGGTCCAGCCGCGCCGCCAGTGCCAGCGCCGCTTCCAGCCGGGGCAGCTGGAGCCGCTGCGCGGCCTGTGGCACCAGCCGCTCGCGCGGTCCCCAGACGCGCAGTTCGCGCATCAGCACGCCCGCCGGCTTGCCGGCCGCAAGGCCTTGCCGGACCTTGGATAATACGCGAATTTCCTCAGTCAGCGCCCACAGCACCAGCACCGTCGCCTCGCCCTCGCCGCGCAGCCCTTCGAGCATGCGCACCAGGCGCGGCACGTCGCCCGACAGCATCGCCTCGGACAGCTTGAAAACGTCGTAGCGGGCCACGTTCAGCACCGCGTCGTGGACCTGGTCGAAGCTCAGTTCCCCCGGCGGGTACAGCAGGCCCAGCTTCTGGATTTCCTGGTGCGCCGCCAGCAGGTTGCCCTCGACCTTGTCGGCGACAAACTGCAGCGCGCGCCGCCCAGGCTCGCCGCCCTCGACGCGCTGCTGCTGCAGTGCCAGCCGTTCGCCGACCCAGGCCGGCAGCCGGGTGCGGTCCACCGTGTCGACCTTGATCGACACGCCGGCGCCTTCCAGCGCCTGGAACCACGCCGACTTGGAAGTGGCGAAATCCAGCCGCGGCAGCGTCACCAGCATCACCACGTCCGGCGACGGCTGCGCCGCCACCGCGCGCAGCGCCTCGCCGCCGTCCTTGCCGGGCTTGCCCGAAGGGATGCGCAGCTCGACGATCTTGCGGTCGCCGAACAGCGACATCGACTGCTGCGCCTCGACCAGCTGGCCCCAGTGGAAGCCGCGCTCGGCCACCAGCACCTCGCGCTCGGAAAACCCCGCTTCGCGCGCCGTGGCGCGCAGGCGATCCACGGCCTCCAGCACCAGCAGGTGCTCGTCACCGTGCACCACATACAGCGGCGCCAGGCCGCGGGCCCTGGCCTGCTTCAGGTGCGCGTCGAGCCCGTCGAGCTTGAGTTGCATGCCGTCACTCTGCCTTGCTCAGATGGCCTTGACCGCGGCCAGCCGGCGCATCAGCTGCTGCACGATGTCGCGCTGCATGTCGCGGTACAGCTGCTGCTCTTCGTAGTCCTTGGCCAGCGTGTTGGCTTCGTTGTAGGTCAGGTCGCGCGTCAGCACCAGCTGCGACGGCGCGATCAGTTCCTTGCCGGCGGCATCGCGCAGGCGGAAGGTGAAGCGCTGCGTCAGGCGGTATTCGCGCACCACGCCCTCGGTCGTGATCGACAGGATGGACTTGGTGCGGGTGTCCTGTAGCACGTCCAGCAGCGCGTCGGCCTCTTTCTGGTCGGCCACCACCTGGGTGTCGGAGCCGCCGCGGATGGCGCGGCGCAGGTCCGCGCCCATCAGCGAGTTGGGCGGGATCCCGATATAGAGCCGCTTGAACGCGAAGTCCGAATTGCCGCGCATGTGGAAGCCGCAGCCGGCCAGCAGGCCCGTTGCCGGCACCGCCAGCATCGCCGCGAGCGCCTTGCGGCGGCCCATGTTCAGTCGCTTCATTCTTGGCGATTCCTCAGTCAGGTTCCGGGCCGCTGACCCGTTACAGCACCACGTTCACCAGCCGGCCCGGCACCACCACGATCTTCTTCGGCGCCTTGCCTTCGGCAAACTTGGCCACGGTCTCGCAGCCGGCGGCGGCCGCCTCGATCGCGGCGCGGTCGGCGCTGGCCGGCACGGTAATGCTGCCGCGCACCTTGCCGTTGATCTGCAGCACCAGTTCGATCTCGCTGCGCACCAGCGCGGCTTCGTCGACCTGCGGCCACGGGGCGTCGAGCAGGTCGCCGGCTTCGGCGGCGAAGCCCAGCTGTTCCCAGAGGCCGTGGGTGATGTGCGGCACCACCGGGTACAGCACGCGCAGCAGGATGCCGAAGCACTCGCGGCGCGCGGCCGGCGAAGCGGTCTTGGCGTCTTCCAGCGCGTTCAGCATCTTCATCGTGGCCGAGACCACGGTGTTGTACTGGATGCGCTGGTAGTCGTAGTTGGCTTGCTTGAGCACGCCGTGGATCTCGCGGCGCAGCTCGGCGTCATCGGCCGTGATCGCACTGCCGGCGCCATCGCGCAACGCGGCGGCGTTGGCGTAGCCGTAGTTCCACACACGGCGCAGGAAGCGCGAGGCGCCCTCCACGCCCGAGCCGCTCCACTCCAGCTGCTGCTCGGGCGGCGCGGCGAACATCACGAACAGGCGCGCGGTGTCGGCGCCGTACTGGTCGATCAGCGCCTGCGGGTCGATGCCGTTGTTCTTGGACTTCGACATCTTCTCGATGCCGCCGATCACCACCGGCTGGCCGTCGGCCTTCAGCGCGGCGCCAACCGGGCGGCCGCGCTCGTCGGTCTGCACGTCGACGTCGGCCGGGTTGTACCAGTGCTTCTTGCCCGAGGCGTCTTCGCGGTAGAAGGTCTCGTTCAGCACCATGCCCTGCGTCAGCAGGTTGGTGAACGGCTCGTCGAACTTGACCAGGCCCAGGTCGCGCATGACCTTGGTCCAGAAGCGCGCGTACAGCAGGTGCAGGATCGCGTGCTCGATGCCGCCGATGTACTGGTCCATCGGCATCCAGTAGTCGTTGCGGGCATCGACCATAGTGGCCGCGTCCGGGCAGGTATAGCGTATGTAGTACCAGCACGAATCGATGAAGGTATCCATCGTGTCGGTCTCGCGGCGCGCGGGCTTGCCGCACGACGGGCAGGTGCACTGCAGGAAGCGCGGGTCCTTGGCCAGCGGGTTGCCGGTGCCGTCCGGCACCAGGTCTTCGGGCAGCACCACCGGCAGGTCCTGTTCGGGCACCGGCACCACGCCGCAGCCGTCGCAGTGGATCAGCGGGATCGGCGTGCCCCAGTAGCGCTGGCGCGAGATGCCCCAGTCGCGCAGGCGCCAGGTGGTCTTCTTCTCGCCAAGGCCCATCGCGCCCAGGTCGGCGGCGATGGCTTCCACCGCGGCCTGGTAGCCGAGGCCGTCATACTTGCCGCTGTGGACGCAGGTGCCGTTTTCCTTGTCGCCGTACCATTCCTGCCAGGCTTCGGTCGAGTACGGCTGGCCCTTCACGTCGATCACCTGCTTGATCGGCAGGCTGTACTTGTTGGCGAAGGCGAAGTCGCGCTCATCGTGCGCGGGCACGCCCATCACGGCGCCGTCGCCGTAGCTCATCAGCACGTAGTTGCCGACCCACACATCGACCTTGTCGCCGGTCAGCGGGTGCGTGACCTGCAGCCCGGTCGGCATGCCCTTCTTCTCCATGGTCGCCATGTCGGCTTCCATGACCGAGCCGTGCTTGCATTCGTCGATGAAGGCAGCCAGTTCGGGGTTGTTCAGCGCGGCGTGCGTGGCCAGCGGGTGCTCGGCGGCGACCGCGCAGAAGGTCACGCCCATGATGGTGTCGGCGCGCGTGGTGAAGACGTAGAGCTTGCCGTCGTTGATCGGCTTGCCGTCCTCGCCCGGGATGTCATGCGTGAAGGCGAAGCGCACGCCCACGCTCTTGCCGATCCAGTTCTGCTGCATTACCTTGACGCGCTCGGGCCAGCCCAGGCCGTCGAGGTCGCCCAGCAGCTCCTCCGCATACTCGGTGATGCGCAGGTAGTACATCGGGATCTCGCGCTTTTCCACCACCGCGCCCGAGCGCCAGCCGCGGCCGTCGATGACCTGCTCGTTGGCCAGCACAGTCTGGTCGACCGGGTCCCAGTTGACGGTTCCGGTCTTGCGGTAGGCGATGCCCTTTTCCAGCATCTTCAGGAACAGCCACTGATTCCAGCGGTAGTAGTCCGGGCTGCAGGTGGCGACCTCGCGCGACCAGTCGATGGCCAGGCCCATCGACTGCATCTGCTTCTTCATGTAAGCGATGTTGTCGTAGGTCCAGGCGGCCGGCGCCACGCCGTTGTTCAGCGCGGCGTTTTCCGCCGGCATGCCGAAGGCGTCCCAGCCCATCGGCATCAGCACGTTGTTGCCGTTCATGCGCAGGTAGCGCGCCATCACATCGTTGATGGTGTAGTTGCGCACGTGGCCCATGTGCAGCTTGCCCGACGGGTATGGCAGCATCGAGCAGGCGTAGAACTTGGCCTTTTCCTTGCCGTCGGGGCCCGCTGCATGCTCCGACACGCGGTAGGCGTCGATGGCTTGCCAGTGCTGCTGGGCGGCTTGTTCAACGGCGGAAGGAAGGTATTTGTCTTGCATGGTCGGGACAGCAGTCAGGGCAACGATCAGAGCAGCGCCTGCGCGGCATCTGGTCTGCCGGCAGCCGGGGAAGCGTTGGAATGTGGGCGGCGGGCGCCCGTCTGGGGCGCCCGTCCGGCGAGCAATGCTAAAGCAATCGATTATAACCGTGGCGCCGGCGCTGGCCGCGCCGGGGGCGCCTTACTTCAGGCCCAGCACGTCCTGCATGTCGAACAGGCCGTTGGGCTTGTCGGCCAGGAAACGGGCCGAACGCACGGCACCGTCGGCATAGGATTGGCGGCTGGACGACTTGTGGCTGATCTCGATGCGCTCGCCGATGCCGGCAAACATCACGGTGTGGTCGCCGACGATGTCGCCGCCGCGGATGGTGGCAAAGCCGATCGAATTGGGATCTCGCTCGCCGGTATGGCCCTCGCGGGCATAGACGGCGCAGGTCTTCAGGTCGCGTCCGAGCGCATCGGCGATCACTTCACCCATCTTCAGCGCGGTGCCCGACGGGGCGTCGACCTTGAAGCGGTGGTGGGCCTCGATCACTTCGATGTCGTAGCCGGTCGACAGCAGCTTGGCCGCCACTTCCAGCAGCTTGAAGGTGGCATTCACGCCGACGCTGAAGTTGGCGGCAAAGACGATGCCGATGGACTTGGCGGCTTCGGCCAGCGCGGCCTTGCCGGCGTCGTCGAAGCCGGTAGTGCCGACCACCATCTTGACGCCCAGCTTCTTCGCCACGGCCAGGTGCGCCAGCGTGCCTTCCGGACGGGTGAAGTCGATCAGGCAATCCGCAGCGGCCAGGCCGGCTTCCAGGTCCGCCGTGATCGCCACGCCGGTGTTGCGGCCCAGGAACAGGCCCGCGTCCTGGCCCAGTGCCGGCGAGCCCGGCAGGTCGAGCGCGCCCGACAGCTTCACGCCCTCGGTGTTCAGCACTTGTTCGATCAGCATGCGGCCCATGCGGCCGGATGCGCCTGCGATGGCGATGTTCATGGTGTCTGGCTCAGCGGAATGTGCGCAATACGCGAAAAGTGAATGGGCCGGTCATGGCTGACCGGCCCGGGAACAGATGGCAAGCCGCGGATGGCGGCTCAGTTGGCCTTGGACGCTTCGGCGGGCGCGGTGGCCTGGGCGGGGGCGGGGGCCGCAGCCGGCGGCGCTTCAGCCGCGGGGGCGGCAGATGCAGCGGGCGCCTGTGCCGGCGCGGCGGCCGGCTCGGCCGCCTGCCGCGGCACGAAGTTTTCCACGGTGGTCTGCGGCTCAGCCTGGGCAGCGGCCGTGCTGCTGGTGGACACCTTGCCCGGGGTCTGGCCCTTCAGCGCCTTCTTCATGCCGTCAATTTCGGCGATCAGCTCGTATTCGGACGGCAGTTCGTCGCCACCAAACTTGACCAGGCGGTCGCCATCGAAAAAGACCGTATAGCGGCGCTGCTGCACCACCGGGGTATTGCCGCGGCGGAACGAGAACACATAGTCCCAGCGGTTGGCGTGGAACACATCGGTCAGCAGCGGCGTGCCGAGCAGGAACTTGACCTGCTCGCGCGTCATGCCTTCGCGCAGTTGCGAAGCGGCCTCGCGGGACACGAAGTTGCCCTGCACGATATTGATCCGGTACGGCGTGATGGCGTTGGCTACCTTGCGCGAGGTGGAATCGTAGGCCGAGCAGGCGCCGGCCAGCAGAGCCGCGGCCAGCAGGGAGACAACCAGCGTCGGGCGCATGGCGGACGAACGGATATAACGCATGTATCTCGCTTCCGGGAGGGAAAGGGAAAGTACGGAAAGTACCGCGGAAGACCGGCGCAGCAAGCGCTGCAAGAGCCGGCTACACCACATGCGCACGGGGCGCCTGCCGCGGCAACCACATGGGACCGACGGCAAATGCCTGAGGCGCGTTGCCCACATGGCATGCGGCACCGCGGGCGACTTTTGCTGTCAAAACCCTTATGATTCAACTATCCAGACATTGTACTCTAGGGAGTCACGCCCATGCCGAGTCCGGCGGACCTCAAGAATATCGGCCTGAAGGCGACCGTGCCCAGGCTGAAGATTCTTGAAATTTTTCAGACCAGCGAACAGCGGCACCTGAGCGCGGAAGACGTCTACCGTATCCTGCTGAACGAGCATATGGATATCGGCCTCGCAACCGTCTACCGCGTGCTCACCCAGTTCGAACAGGCAGGCCTGCTGTCGCGCAACAACTTCGAATCCGGCAAGGCCATTTTCGAACTCAACGAAGGCAAGCACCACGACCACCTGGTCTGCCTCGATTGCGGCCGCGTCGAGGAGTTCTTCGACTCCGAGATCGAGCATCGCCAGCAAAGCATTGCGCGCGAGCGCGGCTTTACCCTGCAGGAACATGCACTGTCGCTGTACGGCAACTGCACGAAGACCGACTGTCCCCACAGACCCAAACGATAAGCCGGCGCACGCACCGCGTAGCGCATCCGGCAAAACAAAAACCGGCGCCAGGCGCCGGTTTTTTTATGGGAATGCCCTGGTTCAGGGCTCGCGCAGCGCCTGCAGGTCGTCTGCAGCAACCACGCGCGACGGGCGCGACGCCGACAGGCCGACAAACTCGGCCACCACCTGGCGGAACAGGTTGCGCGCCCATACCAGCATCGGATGGGTGTTGCGGCTGCGGTGCCAGAACATGTTCAGGCCGACCGTGGTATTGAGTTCAGCCGGCAGCGGGAACGCCTTCAGGCCGTAGGTTTCGCAGGCCATGTCCTTGGTCAGCGCATTGACAGTGAAGATCATGTCGGTCTGCGCGGCCATCTCGGCCTGCGCCCGCCACGAATGCACCGTCAGCGTCGCATTGCGCTTGAGGCCGCGCTGCTGCAGCGCGTAGTCGAGCGGGATCAGCGACGGCGCCGGGCGGCCCGCGCCGCCGGAATGCGCCATGAAGATATGGCCGCAGTCCAGGTATTGCTCGAGCGTGCAGTGGTTCTTCAGCACCGGGTGGTTCTTGCGCGCGCACACCCACAGGTTCAGCGACGTCACCATTTCCTCGACGATTTCCGGATGCCGGGTCGGGAACGGGGAAAACGCCAGGTCCAGCTCATTGGCGCGCATCGAGGCCACGTCGGCTTCCCAGGAATGGGACTCGACCAGCTTGATATGCAGGTCCGGCGCCAGCTGCTTGATGCGCAGCACGAAGCGGTTGAACACCGTGTCGCCCAGCTCGGCGGCAAAGCCGATGCTCAGCGTGCCGGTGGCCACCGCGGGATCGAAATTATCGGCGTCGCCTTCGTTGATCGACGACCACAGGTCCAGCATGTCGCGGATCTTGGGGCCCAGCTCCAGCGCGCGGGGGGTGGGCGTCAGGCCGTGGGGAACGCGGATGAAGAGCGGATCATCAAAAATCTCGCGCAACCGGCCCAGCGAATGCGATACCGCCGGCGCGGTCATGTGCATCTTCTCCGCGACGTAGGTGGCGTTTCGCTTACTCAGCAGCTCGGTGAAGATCACTAAAAGCTTTGTGTCTACGTTCACCATGATCAGGCCCAGGTCAGATTTTTCTTAGCAAAGATGGCCCCACCACTTGCACTGGCTGCACATCAGAGTTCAACGGCATCTTGATAGTGTAAGAGGAAAAAACAAGCTCGGAAAGCAAATTCGGCATTTTCGGAGCGCCAAACCTTGTCACATTTCTGAAAAATGAGGTCATTTTTATGAAGTTGGTCTCATATACGCATACTTTCCGTGCCGCAGCAGAGCCTTGGGCATCGGCGTATATTGGGGGTCACCATCCCATTTTTGTCATTCTTTTCCCAGGCCGCGAACGCGTCCGCCATCATGCCTGACTCCCGCACCGACCATTACCGCCTTCCTGTCGAACTGCCCAAGGCCTACCGGCTGCTCAACCATGGCCCGACCGTGCTGGTCAGCGCGGCCGCGGGCGGCAAGCGCAACATCATGGCCGCCGCGTGGGCAATGCCGCTGGATTTCGCGCCGCCCAAGGTTGCGGTGGTGCTGGACAAGAGCACCTGGACCCGGCGCCTGCTGGAAGATAGCGGCGAATTCGTGCTGCAGGTGCCCACCGTCAGCCAGGTCGACCTGACCGAAGCGCTTGGCTCCAGCTCCGGGCTGGCCCTGCTGGAGCAGGAAGGGATCGACAAGTTCGATGCCTACGGGCTGGGCACCTTTGCCGGCACCGTCGTCGGCGCGCCGCTGCTGGAAGGCAGCGCGGCCTGGCTCGAATGCAGGCTGCTGCCGGAACCGGCAACGCAGCAGACCTATGACCTGTTCCTCGGTGAGGTGGTAGCCGCGCATGCGGATTCGCGCGTGTTCAGCAATGGGCGCTGGCATTTCGAGGGCCACGACGCGCTGCGTACGATCCACCATGTCGCCGGCGGCCACTTCCTGGTGGACGGCGCGGCGGTCGACGCGCGCCCGCTGGCGCCGCGCGAGGGCGCCTGAACGGCCATCGCGCCCAATAAAAAAACGCGCCCGAAGGCGCGTTTTTATTGGCTGCAAGGACAGCCGGATTACTTGGCCACCACGCGGGCCATTTCCAGGCACTTGTTCGAGTAGCCCCACTCGTTATCATACCAGCTCACGACCTTGATGAAGGTGCCGTCCAGCGCGATGCCGGCTTCGGCGTCGAAGATCGAGGTGCGGGCATCGCCGCGGAAGTCGGTGGCGACAACCTTGTCTTCGGTGTAGCCCAGCACGCCCTTGAGCGCGCCCTGGCTCTGGGCCTTCATCTCGGCGCAGATTTCCTCGTACGAAGCCGACTTTTCCAGCTCGACGGTCAGGTCGACCACCGACACGTCGGAGGTCGGCACGCGGAACGACATGCCGGTCAGCTTCTTGTTTAGCTGCGGGATCACCACGCCCACGGCCTTGGCGGCGCCGGTCGACGACGGGATGATGTTTTCCAGGATGCCGCGGCCGCCGCGCCAGTCCTTGTTGGACGGGCCGTCAACGGTCTTCTGGGTGGCGGTGGCAGCGTGCACGGTGGTCATCAGGCCGCGCTTGATGCCCCACTTGTCGTTCAGCACCTTGGCCACCGGTGCCAGGCAGTTGGTGGTGCAGCTCGCGTTGGAGATGATCGCTTCGCCCTTGTACGTTTCGTGGTTCACGCCGTACACGAACATCGGGGTGTCGTCCTTCGACGGGGCCGACATGATCACCTTCTTGGCGCCCGCATCGATGTGCTTCTGCGCGCCTTCCTTGGTCAGGAAGATGCCGGTCGACTCGATCACCACGTCGGCGCCGACTTCACCCCACTTCAGCTCGGCCGGATCCTTGACCGCGGTCAGGCGGATCTTCTTGCCGTTGACGACCAGGGTGTTGCCGTCGACCGACACTTCGCCGTCAAAGCGGCCGTGCACCGAGTCGTACTTCAGCATGTAGGCCAGGTAGTCGGGCTCGAGCAGGTCGTTGATGGCAACGACTTCGATGTCCTTGAAGTTGGCGGCGGCGGCGCGGAACACCATGCGCCCGATGCGGCCGAAGCCGTTGATGCCGATCTTGATGGTCATGACTGTCTCTCCTGAGGATCGATGAAAACCGGTGGGCGCCGCTGCTGCCGCGCGGCGCACCGCGCGGTTGCAGCGCCCGGATGCTTAGATAAGGGTGTCTTTCACCGTACGCACGACGTTGTCGACGGTGAAGCCGAAGTGCTTGAACAGCACGCCGGCCGGGGCCGATTCGCCGAAGGTGTCGATGCCCACTACCGCTTGGACCTGGTACTTCCACCAGAAGTCCGTCACGCCCGCCTCGACCGCCACGCGCGGCACGCCGGCCGGCAGCACGCTGGCCTTGTAGGCGGTGTCCTGCTTGTCGAACACGGTGGTCGCCGGGATCGAGACCACGCGCACATGCACGCCTTCCGCTGCCAGCGCGTCTGCCGCGCCAACCGCCAGGCCCACTTCCGAGCCGGTCGCCATGATCACGGCGTCCGGACGGCCGGTGCTGGCGTTGACGCTGTCGCGCAGCACGTAGCCGCCGCGCGCGATATTGGCGCGGGTGGCGTCGTCGCGCTGCTGGAACGGCAGGTTCTGGCGGCTGAAGATCAGGCAGCTCGGGCCATTCTCGCGGCGGATCGCCTCGGCCCAGGCCACCGCGGTCTCGGTGGTGTCGGCGGTACGCCAGACGTCCATGTTGGGGATCAGGCGCAGGCTGGCGACATGCTCGATCGACTGGTGCGTCGGGCCGTCTTCGCCCAGGCCGATCGAATCATGGGTGAACACGAACAGCGAGCGGATCTTCATCAGCGCCGCCATGCGCAGCGCATTGCGGCTGTAGTCCGAGAAGGTCAGGAAGGTCGCGCCGTAGGGGATGTAGCCGCCATGCAGCGTGATGCCGTTCATGATGGCGCTCATGCCGAACTCGCGCACGCCGTAGTTGATGTGGTTGCCCCAGGCGTCCACGCGCACGGCCTTGCTGCCCGACCAGTTGGTCAGGTTCGAGCCGGTCAGGTCGGCCGAGCCGCCGAGGAACTCGGGCAGCACCGGGCCGAAGGCTTCGATGGTGTTCTGGCTGGCCTTGCGGGTGGCGATGGTCTCGGCCTTTTCCTCGCACTTGGCGATGAAAGCCTCGACGGCGGCGTCGAACGAACCTGGCAGCTCGCCCTTCATGCGGCGGGTGAATTCGCCGGCTTCATACGGGTGGCGCTCGGCGTACGCGTCGAACAGCGCGGTCCAGGCACGCTCCAGCGCCTGGCCGTTGGCCTTGGCGTCCCAGGCGTCATAGACGTCGGCCGGCACTTCGAACGGGGCATGGGCCCAGCCCAGCGCCTCGCGCGTGGCCAGCACTTCGGCGCCGCCCAGCGGCGCGCCGTGCACGTCGTGGCCGCCTTCCTTGTTGGGCGCGCCCTTGCCGATCTTGGTGCGGCAGCAGATCAGGGTCGGCTTGTCGCTGGCCTTGGCCTGCGAGATCGCCAGGTCGACGGCGGTAACGTCATGGCCGTCGATGCCGCGGATCACGTTCCAGCCGTAGGCTTCGAAGCGCTTCGGGGTGTCGTCGTTGAACCAGTGCACGACGTCGCCGTCGATCGAGATGCCGTTGTCGTCCCACAGCGCAATCAGCTTATTAAGCTTCAGCGTGCCGGCCAGCGAACAAGCCTCGTGCGAGATGCCTTCCATCAGGCAGCCATCGCCCAGGAAGACGTAGGTGTGGTGGTTGACGATATCGAAACCGGGGCGGTTGAATTCTTCGCCCAGCAGGCGTTCGGCCAGCGCCATGCCGACCGCGTTGGTGATGCCCTGGCCGAGCGGGCCGGTGGTGGTCTCCACGCCCGGGGTGATGCCGTATTCCGGGTGGCCGGCGGTCTTGCTGTGCAGCTGGCGGAAGTTCTTCAGCTCTTCGACCGGCAGGTCATAGCCGCTCAGGTGCAGCAGCGAATAGATCAGCATCGAGCCGTGGCCGTTCGACAGCACGAAGCGGTCGCGGTCGGCCCAGTGCGGGTTGGCCGGGTTGTGCTTCAGGTGCCGGCCCCACAGCGCCACGGCGATATCCGCCATGCCCATCGGCGCACCGGGGTGGCCGGAATTGGCCTGCTGGACGGCGTCCATGGCAAGCACGCGGATGGCATCGGCCATCAGCTTGGCGGGCTGGGAAGCGAAGGGACTCGTGGCGGGATGGGCTAGGGCGGACATTCGTGCGGTCTTGGACGTGAGCTTGGACGCGGGCGGGCGTGAGCCTGTCGGCGGGAAAACCGCAATTTTAACAGAAGCTAAGGGGTTTTCCGGACTCCCGGACACCGGCAGCGGGCATGGCTCGGGGATCACCCGGGTGGCTGTGCACGTAGCGCTGCGCCGCACTTCGACAGCGCACCGCCACGCGCGTAAGATGCACACTCGCACCGCGCGGGCCGGCTCGGCAATAGACGAGTGACAGACCGCGCCGGGTTTCCCGCAGACAGGAGACGATCATGAGCAGACCGGCCAACACCCCCTGGCTCACCCCCTACCTGACCGTCGCCAACGGGCGCGCCGCACTGGACTTCTACAGCCGCGCCTTCGGCTTTGCCGCCGGCAACGTGGTCGATGAAAACGGCGTGCCGACCCATGCCGAAATGCACTACCAGGGCGACCTGGTGGTAATGTTCGCACCCGAAGGCGCCTGGGGCAGCACCGCCCGCACGCCCCGCTCGCTGGGCGTGGAATGCCCGCAAACCTTCTATGTCTACTGCGACGATGTCGACGCGATGCACCAGCGCGCGGTCGACGCCGGCGCCGTCAGCCTGATGGCCCCCGCCGACCAGTTCTGGGGCGACCGCTACTGCATGGTCGAGGACCCGGACGGGTACCGCTGGGGCTTCGGCAAGCCGCTCGATCCGAACGGGGGCAAGGCAAGCTGATGGCTCCGCGTTTCTTTGTCGGCGGCACGGACACGGTCCTGGCCGCCGAAGCCGAATTTCCGCTGCCCGAGCCGGTGGTACGCCACGCCCAGGTGCTGCGCCTGGCGCCCGGTGACGCCATCACGCTGTTCGACGGTCGCGGCGGCAGCCACGCCGCCACCCTGCTTGAACTGGGCAAGCGCCATGCGCTGGCGCGCATCGGCGCGCACGACGCGGCCGAGGCCGAGCTGCCCTTCCACGTCACGCTGGCGCAAGGGCTGGCCGGCGGCGACAAGATGGACTGGCTGATCGAGAAAGCGGTAGAACTCGGTGTCGCCGCGATCCAGCCCCTGCAGGCCAACCGCTCGGTGGTGCGCCTCGCCGGTGACCGCGCGCACAAGCGCCAGGCGCACTGGCAGGCGCTGGTGCAGGCCGCCTGCGAACAATGCGGGCGCAATCGCTTGCCGGCAGTGGCCCCGGTCGCTAACTTTGAGACGTGGCTGGCGCAGTCAGGCAGCGGCGCCGGTGCACGGCTGCTGGTATCGCCGCGGGCCGAGCAGTCGCTGCCGGCCTATATTGCCGAGCACCGCGACGCCCTGCTCGCCGATGGCGTCACGCTGCTGATCGGACCGGAAGGCGGGCTGTCGCCCGATGAAGAACAAGCGGCGCGGCAAGCCGGCTTCACCGGCGTGTCGCTCGGCCCGCGCATCCTGCGCACCGAGACCGCCGGGCTGGCCTGCCTTTCCACGCTCAACGCCTTGCTTGGCGGATTCTGACGGCGGCGGCCATCCGGCCAGCGCCAACCTTGACTGAAGGAGTCGACCATGGGACTACTCGATAGCGTGCTGGGCGGCGTGCTCGGACAACTGGGCAATGCCCGCGGCGAAGAAGGCAGCGCCGGCGGGCTCAATCCGAAGCTGATGATGGCGCTCGGCCTGCTGGCAATGCTGGCCATGCGCAACCGCAGCCAGGAAAGCGGCTCCGCAGCGCCGGTCGACGATGGGCTCGGTGGACTGGGCAGCCTTGGCGGGCTGCTAGGCGGCATGATCGGCGGCAATGCCAGCGCGCCCGGCGCCACCGGCGGGCTCGACCTTGGCTCCCTGCTCGGCGGGCTGCTTGGCGGCCAGGGTGGCGCCCCGGCCAACAGCCAGGCGCTGGGCGCTGCCGCAGGCGGCATCGGCGCGCTGCAGCAGATCCTGGCGCAGGCGGGGCTGGGCGAGCAGGTGGATTCGTGGATCGGCACCGGCGCCAACCAGCCGGTCACGCCTTCGGCGCTGAGCGACGCGCTGGGCGGGACCGGGGCGCTGGACTCGCTGGCACAGTCGACCGGGATGTCGCAGGAGGACGTGGCAGCGCAACTGAGCGAGGGCCTGCCCGAGCTGATCGACCGGCTGACGCCGCACGGGCATGTCCCTGCGCAGGAGTGAGGCCGGCACGCGCCGCGCGCATACAAGCAAAAAGCCCGCAATTGCGGGCTTTTTGCTTGTATGGAACGGTACCGGCGCTCAGGCGAACGAGTAGAACACCCGGAACTGCACCTTACGCTCGCCCCAGAACTCGGCGGCATCGCGAAACACGTCGAGCAGCACCTCGCGCCCTTCCTTGTCGAACTTCTGCGCAATCGGCAGGCCTTCCAGAACGATGACAAAGCCCGGCTGCGGGCCAGCCTTGTAGATCAGGTCGGTCAGGCAGTCCGCCAGCGCATCGAAGTTCTTGCCGAAATGCTTGGGAAAGATAAACGACGTTGCGATCGTTTCCAGAACCTCGGCCTTGCTGGCGCAATGCGCGCAGTTAGCATACAGGAAATGCTGGCCGAGATCGGCGGCCGCCTGGGCCAGCTCGGGCACGCGGAAGGCGCGGATCGACTGGACGATGTTCGGACGCACCGTCTTGAACAGGTTCATGGCCCCCTCGCTGGTGCCGTCAGCCCAGCCTGCACCGGCCGGCATGGCCACGGGCGCGTTCGCGGGCGGGAGTTTGTGCGTGAGCTCTTGGCGCTGCGGCATCGTCAGCACGTTGTCGTATAGGTTCTGGGCCTGCTGCTGGGCCCGCTGCCAGCCATCTCCGGCGCCGCGCTCTTCGCGGGCGGCAAGGGCGTCGCCCAATCCGAAAATGTCAGTCATCATTTGAGTATCCGTTTGAAGCTGTTGTAGTGGTCTTCCGTGTAGTAACAATCGTTGGCAGCGCGCTGTTCCCCGCCGCATACGATCCGCCTGGCTCCCCGGTTCCGGCTTCTGGCGCTCTTTACCGTGTACTCGCGGTAGTAGCCGCGTTCTTTTTGCGGCAGCAGGCGTTCGTAGTTGCCGAACCTGGTTCCGTCCTTGTCATACGGAAACGGGCCGCCGGCTTCGATGCGCTCCAGGGTCTGCCGTGCTTCGTTGGGCAACTGCTGCACCGCAATGGTTCCCATGCCTTCGGTCTGCGCCTGGCGCGCCAGCGCGGGCTGCGCCAGGGCCAGCACCAACGCCGCGCCGGTCATCGACCGGGCCAGCATCCGCGCTGCCTGCTGCATCAAGGGTACTTGGGAAACCACGTTGCTTGTCTAGGTTGAACCGGAAATCGAGCCTGCCGCTGTTTGGGTAGACGATCTGTCCGGGCCACCCTGGCCGGCAAACCTTGCGCGCCTTTCAATTCACGCGCCGGATGCCAACCGCACCGGGGCGCTCATGGCGAGCGCCTGTATCAAAGGCGTAAGGTTACGCGCATGCACGCAATTAATCAATCCCGGCCCCGGCGCAGCGGGATTTCTTCAATTGTTTCAATATGTTAAGCGTATGTGTGCGCATACTAACCGTCACCGCCAAGCGACAAAAAAGCCGGGTTCGCCCGGCTTTTCCGCAACCGCTGCAACGCAGCCGGCTTAACGCTTGGCAGCAGCGTCCACCACCACCAGCGAGGTCATGTTGACGATGCGGCGCACCGTCGCCGACGGCGTCAGGATATGCACCGGCGCGTTCACGCCCAGCAGGATCGGGCCGATCGCCACGTTGTTGCCCGCGGCAACCTTGAGCAGGTTGTACGAGATATTGGCTGCGTCGATGTTCGGGCACACCAGCAGGTTGGCTTCGCCCTGCAGCGTGCTGTCCGGCACCAGCCGGTCGCGCAGCTTCTGGTCGAGCGCGCTGTCGCCGTGCATTTCACCGTCGACTTCGAGTTCCGGCGCGCGCTCGCGCAGGATGGCGAGCGTATCGCGCATCTTGCGGGCCGAAGGCGCCTCGGACGTGCCGAAGTTCGAGTGCGACAGCAGGCCGACCTTGGGCTCGATACCGAAGCGCTTCAGTTCTTCGGCAGCCATCAGCGTGATCTCGGCCAGCTCCTCGGCGGTCGGGTCCACGTTGACGTGGGTGTCGACCAGGAAGATCTGGCGGCCCGGCAGCACCAGGCCGTTCATGGCCGCGTAGACCTTGCCAGTGCCGCCCAGCACCTGGTCGATGTAGCGCAGGTGCGCCGCGGTGGTGCTGACGGTACCGCAGATCATGCCGTCGGCCTCGCCCTGCTTGACCAGCATGGCGCCGATCAGCGTGGTGCGGCGGCGCAGTTCCAGCTTGGCGTACTGGGGCGTGATGCCCTGGCGCGCCATCATGCGGTAATACGCGTCGGAGTAGTCGCGGAAGCGCTCGTCGTGCTCGGGATTGACCACAGTGAAGTCGACGCCGGCGCGCAGGCGCAGGCCGAAGCGCTCGATGCGGTGCTGCAGCACGGCCGGGCGGCCGATCAGGATCGGGTTGGCCAGCTTTTCATCGACGATCACCTGCACGGCGCGCAGCACGCGCTCTTCTTCGCCCTCGGCAAAGACGATGCGCTTCTTCTCCATCTCGACCTTGCGCGCGGCGGCGTAGATCGGCTTCATCAGCGTGCCGGAGTGGTACACGAACTGCTGCAGTTGCAGGCGGTAGGCGTCCATGTCCTCGATTGGACGGGCGGCCACGCCCGACTTCATCGCGGCTTCGGCCACGGCCGGCGCCACCTTGACGATCAGGCGCGGATCGAACGGCTTCGGGATCAGGTACTCGGGGCCGAACGACAGGTCCTGGATGCCATAGGCGCTGGCAACGATGTCGCTCTGCTCCTGGCGCGCCAGCTCGGCCAGCGCGTTGGCCGCGGCGATCTCCATCTCGCGCGTGATGGTGGTGGCGCCGCAGTCCAGCGCGCCACGGAAGATGAACGGGAAGCACAGGACGTTGTTGACCTGGTTCGGGTAGTCGGTGCGGCCGGTGGCCATCACGGCGTCCGGGCGCACTTCCTTGACCAGCTCGGGCGCGATTTCCGGGTTCGGGTTGGCCAGCGCCAGCACCAGCGGCTTGTCGGCCATGCGCTGGACCATGTCCTGCTTGAGCACGCCCGCGGCGGACAGGCCCAGGAAGATGTCGGCGCCGTCGATGACCTCACCCAGCTTGCGCTTGTCGGTTTTCTGCGAGAAACGGGCCTTTTCCGGATCCATCAGCTCGGTACGGCCTTCATAGACCACGCCGGCCAGGTCGGTCACCCAGATGTTCTCGATGGGCAGGCCGATGTCGACCAGCAGGTCCAGGCAGGCCAGCGCGGCGGCGCCGGCGCCCGAGGCGACCAGCTTGACCTTGCTGATGTCCTTGCCGACCACCTTCAGGCCGTTGATCACGGCCGCGGCCACCACGATTGCGGTGCCGTGCTGGTCGTCGTGGAAGACGGGAATCTTCATCTTCTCGCGCAGCTTGCGCTCGACGTAGAAGCACTCCGGTGCCTTGATGTCTTCCAGGTTGATGCCGCCGAAGGTGGGCTCCAGCGCGGCGATGATCTGGACCAGCTTTTCCGGGTCCTTCTCGTCGATTTCGATATCGAACACGTCGATACCGGCAAACTTCTTGAACAGGCCGCCCTTGCCTTCCATCACGGGCTTGGAGGCCGCGGCGCCGATGTCGCCCAGGCCGAGCACGGCGGTGCCGTTGGTGATCACCGCGACGAGGTTGCCGCGCGCGGTATAGCGGAAGGAATTGGCCTGGTCGACCACGATCTCTTCACAGGCCGCGGCCACGCCCGGCGAGTAGGCCAGTGCCAGGTCGCGCTGGTTCGACAGCGGCTTGGTCGGGGTGACGGAAATCTTGCCGGGGGTCGGAAACTCGTGGTACTCGAGCGCCGCTTTGCGCAGCGCCTCACGCTGCTGCTGTTTCAGATCGTCTTGGGACGGGGACTGCTGAGGGCTGGTCATCGGCGCATTTTCCAATCGGTGGAGCCGTCATTGACTGGCGGGGACGATCGGCGGACCGGCTCCACGTGTCCGCCCTTCTCTTCCTTTGGAACCCAGCATTTTATATAGTGAAATACTATTTCACAATAAGCCTTTTGCTTGGGGCACCTTTGCTATTCGGTACAATATGCCCCATCCAGCGGGGCAACACCAGCAAGCGTAGCGCCGCCCGGCGCATGGCTGGTGACTCGCTGCGGTCATGGCTGTCGTGCGCGGCAGTATCTTGCTGAAACGCTGCCGGCGCCGCATCCTGATGCGCCCATCCGAGTCCTTCCGTCCCTCCGGTGCCTGCCGGCCGGGCAAACACCTGTCCACTGCCAGTTCGCCGCGATGTCCGACGCCCAGACCGCTCCCCTTTCAGAGTTCGACCTGATTCGCCGCTATTTCACGCGTCCGGTGCACAAAGCCGCACTCGGCGTGGGCGACGACTGCGCACTGATCGAAGGCCGCCCGGGCCATCACCTCGCCATCAGCACCGACATGCTGGTCAGCGGCCGCCATTTCTTTGCCGACGTGGCGCCACGCGCGCTGGGCCACAAGGCGCTGGCGGTCAACCTGTCCGACCTCGCCGCGATGGGGGCCGAGCCGCGCGCCTTCACGCTGGCGCTAGCCCTGCCCGAGGCCGACCCGGCATGGCTGGCCGAGCTGGCCGACGGCATGCTGGCCCTGGCCGACGCCCACGGCTGCGAGCTGGTCGGCGGCGACACCACGCGCGGTCCGCTGACGCTGTCGCTGACCGTGTTCGGCGATGTCCCGCACCGCGCGGCGCTGCGCCGCGACGCGGCACGCCCGGGCGACGATATCTGGATCTCCGGCACGCTTGGCGACGCGCGCCTCGCACTGGGCGACTGCCGTGGAGAATGGCTGCTGCCCGAGCCCGACTTCACCCAGGTACGCCCGCGCATGGACACGCCGACACCGCGCGTGGCACTGGGCATGGCCCTGCGCGGCGTAGCGCATGCAGCACTCGACATCTCCGACGGCCTGATCGGCGACCTTGGCCATATCCTGGCACGCTCGCAGGTGGGCGCACTGGTCGATGTCGACGCCCTGCCGCGCTCGGCGGTGCTGGCCAGCCAGCCGGAGGCGATCCAGCGTGAATGCGTCTTGGCGGGCGGGGACGACTACGAGCTGTGCTTCACCGCCCCGGCGGGCAACCGCGATGCGCTCGCCGCAATCAGCGAACGGCTGGCGTTGCCGCTGACGCGAGTCGGGGCGATCACATCGGAGCCGGGCCTGCGCCTGGTCGACCATGCCGGCAACCCCACGCGCTACACCGGCGCCAGCTTCGACCACTTCGCCTCCTCCTGACACCGGGGCACAGGCGTGTCATGATGCCGGCATCGGCGCGCCGCGCGGGAACCGGAGTCCCGCCTTTTGCAGCACTAAAAGCAGCAGTTGCCGCAGCAAGCCGGCCATAACCATAAGCAGCATCCGCATCACACGAGCCAACCTTGATGTCCACCATCCCGTCCGGGGCCGCACCCCGCGATCCCGCCATGACCCTGGAAGCCGGCCAGACCGTCAAGGTCACGCGCCCGACGGCGCGCTTCATGCTGGCGCATCCGGCCCACCTGATCGCCTTCGGCTTCGGCTCGGGCCTGTCGCCGGTCAGCCCCGGCACGGTCGGCACGCTCTACGCGTGGCTGTCGTTCGTGGTGGTGTCGCTGTGGATCGAGCCGACCACCTGGCTATGGGTGGTAGGCGGCGGCTTCCTGCTGGGCCTTTGGGCCTGCGCCAAAACCGCGCGCGACATGGGCGTGCATGACCATGGCAGCATGGTGTGGGACGAGATCATCGCGTTCTGGCTGGTGCTGGCCTTTGTCACGCCGACCGGATTCTGGGGGCAGTTCGCCGCCTTCCTGTGGTTCCGGCTGTTCGATATCGCCAAGCCCGCGCCGATTGGCTACTACGACCGCACGCTCAAGGGCCCCGGCCTGCGCGGCGGCTTCGGCGTGATGTTCGACGACATCTTCGCGGCCTTCTACACGCTGCTGGTGTTCGCGCTGTGGCGCTCGTTCTGAGTCCCGCCCCTTCCAACAAACCCCAAATCCATCATGTCAGTCAGCCGCCTGCTCGACCAGCTTGCCGTCCAGTCCGGCGTCGCCCTTGCCGATAAATCCCTGATGCTGGCCACCGCCGAGTCCTGTACCGGCGGACTGGTCGCCGCCGCCATCACCGATGTCTCGGGCTCTTCAGGCTGGTTCGAGCGCGGCTTCGTCACCTATTCCAACGAAGCCAAGTCCACTATGCTGGGCGTGCCGGCCAAGCTGATCCGCGACCACGGTGCCGTCAGCGAAGAGGTCGCGCGCGCGATGGCGGAAGGGGCGCTGCTGAACAGCCGCGCGCAGGTCTCGCTGGCGATCACCGGCGTGGCCGGCCCCAACGGCGGCACGCCGGAAAAACCGGTGGGCATGGTGTGCTTTGGCTGGAGCAACCGCATCACCACCATCGTGGAAACCCAGCGCTTTCCCGGCGACCGGGCGCAGATCCGGCGCCAGGCGGCGGAGCACGCGATGCGGGGGTTGCTGGAGTTGCTGCGCAATGAGGCCTGAGGGCTCCTGCCGTCCCAGGGTGCCCAACCGCAGCCCACACTGCAGCCCAACAAAAAACCGCGCCAGCTGGCGCGGTTTTTTTTAACCTGCCGCATGCGGCAGTCAGCCGTGGCGGTAGCGATTGATGGTCTCCCGCGTCTGCAGCGCCACGTTGCGCGCCGCCGCCGCGAAATCCTTCTCGCGGCTGGCGTACAGGATCGCGCGCGACGAGTTGATCATCATGCCGGTGCCATCCGCGGTACGCCCGGCCTTGACCGTCGCTTCGATATCGCCCCCCTGCGCGCCGATGCCGGGGATCAGCAGCGGCATGTCGCCGACGATCTGGCGCACGCGCGCGATTTCGTTGGGGAAGGTGGCGCCCACCACCAGGCCCATCTGGCCGGTGGTGTTCCAGCGCTCGCGCGCGGCCTCGGCCACCAGCTGGTACAGCGGCTTGCCCTCGACCTGCAGGAACTGCACGTCCGAGCCGCCGGGGTTGGAAGTGCGGCACAGCACGATCACCCCGCGGTCCGGGTAGGCCAGGTACGGCTGCATCGAATCGAAGCCCATGTACGGGCTGACCGTGACTGCGTCGGCGCGGTAGCGCTCGAATGCTTCCAGCGCATAGTGCTCGGCGGTCGAGCCGATATCGCCGCGCTTGGCGTCCAGGATCACCGGGATGCCGGGGTGGGCGTCGTGGATGTAGTGGATCAGCTGCTCGAGCTGGTCTTCGGCGCGCTGCGAATGGAAATACGCGATCTGCGGCTTGAAGGCGCAAACCAGGTCGGCGGTGGCATCGACGATCTCGCGGCAGAACGAGAAGATGGCGCCGCCCGTGCCGGTCAGCGACAGCGGCAGCTTCTGCGGATCAGGGTCGAGCCCGACGCACAGAAGGGAATCGTTGCGCTGCCAGGCGGCAGCAAGCTGCTCGGTGAAAGTCATGGGATGCTCGAAATTTCCTGGTGGCGCCGGCGCCTCATGGGACATCCAAGTCCCAGGCCGGCACGGTTGGCCGCAGCGGCGTGAAAACCTTTCATCCCTGCAGCATATGTCGTTTCCGGCAATTTTACCCGCTGCGTGCTATCGTTTTGCGCTTCCTCTCAAAACAAAGAGCGGCATCGCGCACAGCCGCCATCCTGCAGTCATGTCTCTCGATCGCCGCGGTATTTTCCTGCTTGTCGTGCTGACCCTCGCCTGGGGCATCAACTGGCCCATCATGAAGGTCGGGGTTGCGCATTTTCCGCCGATGGGCTTCCGCCTGCTGTGCATGGCCGGCGGCGTGGTCGCGCTGGGCCTGGCGCTGCGCCTGCGCGGCGATTCGCTGGCGGTGCCGCGGCGCGAATGGGGCACGGTGTTCCGCCTTGCCCTGCCCAACATGGTGGTGTGGCACCTGTTCGCCATCTGCGCGGTCAAGATGCTGTCGTCGGGACGTGCCGCCATCCTCGGCTACACCATGCCGATCTGGGCCGTGGTGTGGGGCCTGGTCTTCTTCCGCGAACGCATCGGCGGCTGGGCCTGGATTGGCATCGGCTGCGCGCTGGCGGGCACGGTGCTGCTGCTGTCGGGCGAAATCAGCGCGCTGACCGGCAGCCCTGCCGGCACGCTGCTGATGCTGCTGGCCGCGGCTGGCTGGGGCTTCGGCACCCAGTTGATGAAGCGCACCCAGACTGACGTGCCGATCGGCGCCATGACCTTCTGGATGCTGCTGGCAACCGTGCCCTTCCTGCTCGCCGGCACGCTGCTGCTGGAGCACGGGTGGCGCATGCCGACCGCCGTCGAATGGGGTGCGATCGCCTACAACGCGGTGGTGGTCTTCGCCTTCTGCCACCTGGTCTGGTTCGGGCTGGCGCGCAGCCTGCCGCCGGTGGTGTCGAGCCTGTCGATCATGTTCATCCCGGTGGTCGGCGTCTTCTCGGGCATGTGGCTGCTGGGCGAGCAGCCGCACTGGCAGGACTACGCCGCCATCGTGCTGATGTTCATGGCCCTGTCCTCGGTGATGCTGGCGCCGCTGTTGTGGCGCCGGCTGCGCGGTGCCATGGGCTGAGCCCGCCTGGGGGGCGGAGCACAACGGCCACGCCGCCTGCCGCGCCGACTTCGCGGAGATTTCACTTAACAAGCGCCCCTTCGTTGGGCTACACTCGCGGCCATCACAATCCCGGAGAAATTACGTGGGCAGTAGCATCGGGTGTTCGAGTTGGCGCAGTCATGCGGCCACTGCGAATGCCATGTCACTGCGGGCTGCGTAACGACGACCTGCCCGGAGCACCCGGCTCCGCGCTTCGTCGGCCTTGCCCGCAGTCAGAACTGCGGGCGAGTGTCTTTCCGTGCCACCGGCGGCGCCTCCATGCGCGCCCTGCCGTGGCGGATCTTCCCTCTCCCGGCTAGCCAGCCAACCCAGGCAAACGCCATCGCCTTGTCCGCCCTGCTCTCGCGCAGCCGCGGGACAGCGCGATCACGCTTGCCCGTGGCCCGGCCTTTCGCGGCTTGCCGCTGGGCCATGACGGGGCATGACGCAATACCTGGGATGCGGCGAGCCGCCTGCGCTTGTCTTCGCGCTTGTCATTGTTTTTCGTCGCAAATCAGCAATAAGGAATCCCGGGGATGATCAACCTGTTCGTCCTGCAGAAAGGCCGGCTTGCCCAGGAGCAAGTCGACGAGCGCAATGAGCTGCTGCAGCACAAGCCGATCTGGATCGATGTCGTCAACCCTGACGACGAAGAGCTGAACTGGATCAAGGAAGCCTACGGCGTCGCCCTTCCCGAGCTGGAAGACTTGGGCGACCTGGAGGCGTCGGCGCGCTATTTCGAGGGCGAGGACGAAAATATCCATATCCGCACCGACTTCCTGCTCGCCGAGGAAGAGGTCTCGCGCAACGTGCGCGTGGCCTTCGTGCTGACCAAGGACGTCCTGTTCTCCATCCACGACGAAGACCTGCCGGTGTTCCGGCTGGTGCGGCTGCGCGCGCGCATGCGACCGGGCTCGGTGCGCAACGCCAAGGATGTGCTGATGGACCTGTACGCGACCGATGCGGAATACTCGGCCGACTCGATCGAAGAAGTCTACGAGCGCCTGGAAGAAGCCAGCCGCCGCGTGCTGGCCGAGAACGTGACCGATGCCGCCGCGGCCGACGTGCTGGAAACCATCGCCCGCGAGGAAGACCTGAACGGCCGCATCCGCCGCAACGTGATGGACACGCGCCGTGCGGTGTCCTTCCTGATGCGCAGCCAGCTGCTGTCGGCCGAGCAGCAGGACGAAGCGCGCCAGATCCTGCGCGACATCGACTCGATCGAGAACCACACCGCGTTCCTGTTCGACAAGATCAACTTCCTGATGGATGCGACCGTCGGTTTCATCAACATCAACCAGAACAAGATCATCAAACTGTTCTCGGTGGTGTCGGTGGCATTGATGCCGCCCACGCTGATCGCGAGTATCTACGGCATGAACTTCAAGGTGATGCCGGAACTGGACTGGGCCGCGGGCTATCCGTGGGCGATCGCGCTGATGGCGGTGTCGGCGGCGATCCCGCTGGTGTATTTCCGCCGCAAGGGGTGGCTGAGCTGAGTCCCGGAGGCCCGCCGGGCCTCAGTCCGGCAGCGTCGCCGCGCCCATCCGGCGCGCGATGATCCCCGCCTTGGCGCGGAAATTCACCCGCACGTTGGCGCAGTACTCCTTCTTGTCGAAGCACTTGGGCGCCGGCAGCGCCGCCGCCAGCCGCGCGGACTGGCCGATGCTGAGCTTGTCGGCATTGGTGCGGAAGTAGTGCTGTGCCGCGGCCTGCGCGCCGAACACGCCCTCGCCCCACTCCACCGAGTTCAGGTAGATCTCGTAGATGCGCTGCTTGTCCAGCCAGAACTCCAGCATCCACGTGATCGCCAGCTCCTGCCCCTTGCGCAGGTAATGCTGCTCGGACGACAGGAACAGGTTTTTGGCCAGCTGCTGCGTGATGGTCGACGCGCCGCGCACGATGCGGCCGCGCTTCTTGTTGCGCTCCCAGGCATCGAGCATGGCGTCGAGTTCGTAGCCGGGATGGTTGACGAAGCCCGCATCCTCGCTGGCGATCACCGCGCGCTTGAGGTTGCGCGAGATGCGCTCGTATGGCACCCAGTCGCGTTCCAGCCCGCAGCTCCAAAAGTTGAAGCCGCACAGCCGCCAGCGCTCGGCTCGCATGAAGGTCGTGCTCGACGGATTGACGTACTGCCAGCTGGCAATCTGCACGAAGAAATACAGCTGCATCGCCAGCACGCCCGCGACCACGCAGCCCAGCAGGTAGCCGAGCCAGCGCAGCGGATTGAGCGCCGAGCCGGCGGAAGCAGCGCCGCGGGCAGCGCCGGCCGTGCGGTTGCGGATGGCCACGGCTGGCGGCGCCCCGCTCAGCCCTTGCGTTCGGCCTGCAGCGCTTCGCGCAGCTCGGCCAGCACGGGAGCGGTGCGGGGACGCACGCCGCGCCAGATATAGAAGGCCTCGGCGGCCTGCTCGACCAGCATGCCCAGGCCGTCGCTGGTGCGCGCGCCGCAGCGCGCGGCGAACTGCAGGAACACGGTCGGCTCGGCACCGTACATCATGTCGTAGGCCAGCACGCCTTCGCCCAGCAGGAACTCGGGCAGCGGCGGCACTTCGCCATGCAGGCTGCTCGACGAGGCGTTGATCACGATGTCGCAGGCCTCGTCCTCGGACAGGCCTTCGAGCGCATCGAGGCCGCCGCCCCACAGCTCCACGCCGAACTGGTCGGCCGCTTCGACGAATTCTTCAAGCATGTCGGACGCGCGCGACGCGGTGCGATTGGCCACCACGATGCGCGACGGACGCGCCTCGATCAGCGGCAGCATCGCACCCATGGCCGCGCCGCCCGCGCCAAGCAGCAGCACGCGCTTGCCTTCGACCAGCGTGTCGAGGTTGTCCTGGATATCGCGCACCAGGCCCACGCCATCGGTGTTGTCGCCGTGGATCAGGCCATCCTCGATCCACAGCGTATTGACCGCGCCGGCGGCTTCGGCACGCTCGGTCAGGCGGTCGGCCAGGTCATAGGCCTCCAGCTTGAACGGCACCGTCACGTTGCAGCCGTAACCGCCGTCGGCGAAGAACTTGCGCACGGTATCGGCAAACCCGTCCAGCGGCGCTTCCAGCCGGTCATACTGCACCGCTTCGCCGGTCTGGCGCGCAAAGGCGGCGTGGATCGCCGGCGAACGGCTGTGCGCGATCGGATTGCCGATCACCACATACTGGTCCGGCGTGTTCTGGGTGCTGTCGGGCGTAGTGTCTGGAGTTGTCATCAGCGTGCCTGCAGCCGGGTTTCCAGCCCGCTGCGCGAAAACTTGAAGGTGGAAATGACTTCCAGGATGTCCTGGCGTGCCGCCATTTCCGCGGTGAAGGCGCCGAACGGCGCGGCCGCGCGCACGATCGCCACGGCCTGTCGGTCCAGCGCGGGATCGCCCGAGCTCTTGACCACGTCGATGGCGTCGATGTTGTAGCCGTCGCGGTTGTAGCCGAGCTTGCCGAGCCGGTTCACGTTGATCACCAGGATCAGCTGGCCGTACAGCGGCTTGCCATTGCGCTGCGGGAAATCGGTGGTGCCGCGCGCCTCAATCTTGCGGCGCAGCCGGTCGTAGTACTGCGCGTAGTCGACCGCCTGCGCGCTGGTCGCGGTCAGCTGGAAGCGCTTGGGCCGCTTGGCATAGTGGTCCAGGTTGCGGCCGATCTCGGCTTCGAGCTTGGCCATCTCGTCGGCCGAGGTGCGCTCGTCCTGGCCGCGCCGGGGATTGTCCTGGCGCTTCTCGCCGGGCTTGAGCGGCTGGCTGTGCACCGCGGGCGCGGCCTCGCGCGCCTGTGTCAGCAGGCGTTGCTGCTCCATTTCGAGCTGCTCGACGCGGCGCTGCACCTGGCGCACAAGGTCGCCTTCCTGCGTCACGGTCTGCGCGGGCAGCGGCGTGGTGGCGCGCTGCAGGTCGTGGTCGCCGCCGCCGTCGAGGTTGGCTTGCGCCAGCGCGGTCGGGTTGCGCGGCTTCTGCGCCGACTTGGCGTTGACCAGCACCACGTCAAGCGGCGAGTCGGTGCGCTTGATCTCGAACACCTCGGGCGCGGCGACGCGCACCATCAGCAGCAGCGCATGCACAACCAGGGAAATGGCCAGCGCCTTGGCCAGCGTACTGCTGTTGTGCCACCTGGCGTGCCACCAGTGGCGGGGAGCGGCGAATGCGGCGTTCACGATGGCGGGAATTTGGCTCGGAAGGTGCGAGGCGACTGGTTGACGAGCATTCCCGGCCAGCCGGGAATGCCGCTAGGCATTGTAAGTGAGCCCCGCCGATTTCCGAAGGCTTCAGCCCGCGGCGGTGCCGCCGGTGTCGCGCTCAGCCGACGGCTCCGCCGGCACGTTGCCACCGGCTTCTGCGGGGGCTTCTGCGGCAGCCTCTTCCGAGGCCCCCGCGGCCTGCTCGGCAGCGTCTTCCGCAGCAGCCTCGGCAGCGGCTTCGGCTGACATTTCAGCGGCTTCCTCGTCGCTTTCCAGCTCTTCTTCAGGCAACACACCCTCGCCGGCAAAGATTTCCAGCACGCGGCACGAGACTTCCAGCGTGATCTCGTCGGTCTCGCCGATCTCCAGCAGCACCTGGGTGCCGCGCTGCGCCTGGACCAGCTCGGGCACGCGCGTGACCAGCGGGATCTCGGTAAAGCGCACCGCGCCTTCCTTGAGCACTGCGGCGACCAGGCGCTCGCGGTTCTCCTGCTTGAGCCAGCGCAGGCACCAGTAGCGCTCCATGGTCGACTGGTGGTCGGCATAGGCGGCATAAGTGCCTTCGAAGTCGGCCACGGCAGCCAGCAGGTCGGCGTCCTTGGGCTTGAACGGCGCCACCAGCTTGGCGGTCACGCCGTGCTGCGCCACCGCCAGGATCTGCCACTGGTTGACCAGGTCGACGTAGCGGCGCAGCGGCGAGGTGCTCCACGCGTACTGCTGCACGCCCAGGCCTTCGTGCGGCGCCGGGTAGGTCTGCATGCGGGTGCGGTGCATGCCCCACGCCTTCTGCGTGCGGTAGATGCCCGGTACGCCGTTGTCCGCCAGCAGCTTGCCCCACGTGCTGTTGGCCAGGATCATCAGCTCGGCCACGATCTTGTCCAAGGGCGAGCCACGCTTGCGCTGCTCGATGCGCACGCGCTGGCTGCCGTCGTCCTGGTCGTCGAGGTAGAAGTTGAAGTCGGCGCGGTTGTGTGTCTCGGGGCGCAGGCCGCTGGCCAGGCGCGCCTTCTGGCGCTCATCGTACAGGTAGCCGGCGAAGTGCCACAGCTGGGTCAGCGCCTCGCGGAACGGGTAGTCGCCGGTGCCGTCGGCGAGCGAGGCCTCGGTGATGACATCGTCCAGCAGGTTGTGGCGCAGGTTGGCGGAGATCGGCACCATCTCGGCGCGGGTCTCGCTGCCGGTGATCAGCCAGACCGTCGGGTCCACCGTCACATACAACGACAGGGCCGGACAAACCCGGCCTTCCTGCAGCGTGTAGCGCTCGACCACCGGGTCGGGCAGCATGGTGATCTTGTCGCCCGGGAAGTACACCGTAGACAGGCGCTGGCGCGCGATCACGTCGAGCGCCTCGCCTCGGCGGATACCCAGCGCGGGCGCGGCGATATGGATGCCGATGCGCAGCTTGCCATCGGGCAGCTTCGTCACCGACAGCGCATCGTCGATCTCCGTGGTGGTGACGTCGTCGATCGAGAACGCCTCGACCTCGGCCAGTGGCAGGTCGGCGGGCGGCTCGGGCACGTCGGTATCGGGGAAGCCGGTGCCCTTCGGAAAGCACTCGGCGAGGAACTTGGCCTCGTGCAGCGCACGTGCGCTGGCGACGCCGCCGACGGCCACCATCAGCCGCATCGGCGTCATGCCGAGCGCGGTGCAGGCCGCGTCCATGGCCTTGTATTCCAGGCTGTTCTTGTCCGGCTTGAACAGCAGTTGCAGCACCTTGTTGCGGAACGATTCCGGCAGCGTCAGCGCCTTGAGCTGTTCTTCATATTCGGCCTGGACCAGCGCCTGCTGGCGCTTGCGCTCGAGCGCGGCCAGCGCGGCCTTGAGCTGGTCCTCGGGCGCGCGCTGGTAGCGGCCACGCCCCTTGCGGCGGAAGTACACCGGGTTGCCGTGCAGCGCCATCGCAAGCGCCGCCTGCTGCACCGCGCCAGGCTCGGCGCCGTAATACTCGGCGGCCAGCTCGGCAAAGCCGAACTCGGCCTCGGGGGCGCATTCCCACAGGAAGTCCAGGTCGATCTCGGCCACCATGTCGCCGGTCTGGCGGACCAGCTCGATCGCCGACGGCTGCGCAAACTGCAGCAGCACGTCGCGCGACTTGACCTTGGTGCGCTTGCCGGCCGGCAGCTCCACCTGGTAAGCCTCGCCCTGCTGGTTCAGCACGGTGCCGGCGCGGATCTCGCCGCCTTCTTCGAACAGCAACTGCATCGATCGGTACTTTCAGAAATGCGCGGATCCGCTTCGGGGCGCCACGGAGCGGGCGCAGCGGTGGATCCTGTGGGAGAAATGGTGCAAACGGCCCCGGCCGGCGGCGCGCTGCACGCCGCGCCGTGGCCACGAGGGCCAGGCCGCAGACCCGGAATGATACCGCACCGGCGCTGCGGCCCCGGGCGTGCGCCCCGGGGCGGTGCGCGCCGCGGGACGCCGGGGACCGGGCCCGAAATAACCGGAAGGGTCAGAGCGACATGCCGCCGCTGGCTTCGATCGCCACGCCGTTGACATAGCTGGCGTCGTCGCTGGCCAGGAAGGCGTAGATGCTGGCGATCTCGGCCGGCTCGGCCAGCCGGCGCAGCCAGCACGACGACTTCATGCCGTCGAGCACCTTGTCGGGCACGGTCTGCAGGATCTCGGTATTGACGAAGCCGGGGCAAACGGCGTTGACGCGCACGCCCTTGGGACCCAGCTCGCGCGCCCAGGTCTTGGTGAAGCCGATCACGCCGAACTTGCTGGCGGCATAGTTGGTCTGGCCGAAGTTGCCATACAGGCCGACCACGCTGGAAGCGTTCAGGATCACGCCCTTGCCCTGCTCGGTCATGATCGTGGCGACAGCCTGGGCGCAGTTGAAGACGCCCTTCAGGTTGACGTCGATCACGGCATCGAACTGCGCCTCGGTCATCTTGGCCAGGCGCGCGTCCTTGGTGATGCCGGCGTTGTTGACCAGGATGTCGATGCGGCCGTGCGCGGCCAGCACCGCAGCCACCATGGCATCGACGTCTTCGCGGCGGGTCACGTCGACCCGGTAGGCGGAGACGCTGGCGCCGGCGCCGGCAAGCTTGCCGGCGGCTTCGCGCACGCGCGCTTCATTGACGTCGCACAGCACGACGACGGCGCCTTCGGCGGCGAAGCGCTGCGCGGTGGCAAAGCCGATGCCAGCGGCGGCACCGGTGATGATGGCAACCCGACCCTGCAGTTTCATCTTGTTATCTCTTGATTTCGGTAGTGTGTGAAGTGATGGGGCCGCGGTCTGTGGTGCGCCGGAACATCGGTAGCGCAATCGCCTTGGTCCCCGGGGCTGGCCGTGCCAGCAGGTCCGGCAAGAAGACCTCTGTCACGAGCATGACGCCGTCGCCGCGCCGGAATACGGAGCGCCGCGCAGGCAGCATGGGCAGCGGCGCCATCGCCGGCAGCTCGCGCTGCAGCGCCTGGCGCAATGGATGGTGCGGCAGCAGCCGGGCAAACTGGAACGGGTCGCGCGTCACGGCCGGATCGATAAACAGCCGCCCGCCCAGGGGGCGCGCGCCCAGCCCCCGCAGGAACGGCCAGTCGCGCCGCGCATGGCGCAGCCGCACCACGGTGTGGGCGAAGACGGCGGGGATATCGTCGCAGATCAGCAGCACTTCGCGCGTCAGCGCCGGGACGCGGTCGTGCTGGCCCAGCACCTGCCATTCATCGGCCAGCGGCCGCAATGGGCGCTGCAGCAGCTGCGCCACGCGGAAGCGCTCGGACGCGGCCACCAGCCGCGCGGTCAGCGAACCGTCGTCGCCGGTGACCCAGCGCCGCAGGTTGGGCGTGATCGCCGCATCGAATGCCAGGTGCGAACTCCAGCCGCAGCGGCGCGCGGACTGCGCGCTCATGCCGCGCCCGCGCTTGCCGGCACCTTGCCGCCCGGGCCATAGCCGCAGAAAGCGAGCACTTCGTCGACGTAGTCGGCAAATTCGCTGATGCCGTGGTCGCTGCCCTCGATCACGCGGATATTCGCGCCGGGGCAGGCGGCCACCATTTCACGGTAGTCCAGCACCTCGTCGCCGGTGGCGGCGAGGAGGTAGTAGCGCTCGGGGCGCGTGATGGCGTCCACCCGCAGGGCCAGCAGCTCCAGCAGGTGGCGGCGCTCGACCGTGACCGAGCCGCCGCCGTGCCACAGCGGCTGCTCCCCGAGGTATTGCTCCAGGTCGGTCCACGGATGGACCGCCGGGTTCAGCAGCACGGTCTTGCAGCCGTGGCGCTCGCCGAGCCAGCGGGCATAGAAGCCGCCCAGCGACGAGCCCACGATGGCAACTTCCTGGTCGCCGCGGGCCTGGGCGGCGCGGATGGCGGCGTCGGCCTGGGCGATCGCCAGCGCCGGCGAGACATTGAGCTCCGGACAGGCGTAGTAGCGGCCCACGCCCCACTCGCGCATGCGCTCCTGCACCAGGCGCGCCTTGAACGACTGCGGTGAGGAGCGGAATCCGTGCAGGTACAGCAGCATGGCAGCCCCCCTGCGGCTCAGGCCGCCGCGGCCAGCGCGTCCAGCAGCTTCTGGTGCACGCCGCCGAAGCCGCCGTTGCTCATCACCAGCACGTGGTCGCCCGGCTGTGCCGCGGCGCACACGGCCTGCACCAGCGCGCCCAGGTCCTGGAATGCGCCAGCCTTGTCGCCCAGCGGCGCCAGCGACTCGGCCAGGTCCCAGCCCAGCGCGTCCTTGCCGGCCGGGGCGCCGTAGCCGAACACCAGGTCAGCCTGCTCCAGGCTTGCCGGCAGCTGGGCTTTCATCACGCCCAGCTTCATGGTGTTCGAGCGCGGCTCCAGCACCGCCAGGATGCGGGCATTGCCGACACGCCGGCGCAGCCCTTCCAGCGTGGTCTGGATCGCGGTCGGATGGTGGGCGAAGTCGTCGTAGACGGTCACGCCGCCGACCTCGCCGCGCACTTCCATGCGGCGCTTGACGTTGGCGAAGCGCGACAGCGAAGCGATCGCCTGCTCCGCCGGCACGCCCACGTGGCGCGCCGCGGCGATTGCCGCCAGCGCGTTCATGCGGTTATGCGTGCCCTGCAGGTCCCACACCACGGTGCCGACCACGGCGCCCTCGAACCAGACGTCGAAGGCATCCTTGCCCGGCTGTGCGGTGTGGGCGGTGTGGGCGGCATCGCTCTCGCGCCAGTCGCCCACGCCGAACTGCTCGACCTCGCTCCAGCAGCCGCGCTCGAGCACGCGCGCCAGGCTTTCCTCGACGCCGTTGACGACCAGCCGGCCCTGGCCCGGTACGGTGCGCACCAGGTGGTGGAACTGCGTCTCGATCGCCGCCAGATCCGGGAAGATGTCGGCGTGATCGTATTCCAGGTTGTTCAGGATCGCAGTGCGCGGGCGGTAATGCACGAACTTGCTGCGCTTGTCGAAGAACGCGGTGTCGTACTCGTCGGCCTCGATCACGAAGAAATCGGACTCGGTCACGCGCGCCGAGATGCCGAAGTTCTGCGGCACGCCGCCCACCAGGAAGCCCGGGTTGTAGCCGGCATCCTCCAGGATCCAGGCCAGCATCGACGTGGTGGTGGTCTTGCCGTGCGTGCCGGCCACCGCCAGCACCCATTTGCGCGCAAGCACGTGCTCGCCCAGCCATTGCGGGCCGGACACATAGGGCAGGTTGCGATCGAGGATGGCTTCCATCAGCGGATTGCCGCGCGAAACCACGTTGCCGATCACGAACAGGTCAGGCTCCAGCGCCAGCTGGGCGGGGTCGAAGCCTTCGATCAGCTCGATGCCCTGCGCTTCCAGCTGGGTGCTCATCGGCGGATAGACATTGGCATCGCAGCCGGTGACGCGATGGCCGGCCTGCTTGGCCAGCACCGCCAGGCCGCCCATGAAGGTGCCGCAGATGCCAAGGATATGAATATGCATGGGTTCCCGGGAAGACATGAAGCCCGCAGGCTTGGGGACTCGGCACCCGGCGCTCGCGCGGCGGCAGCGTGGCCGCATGGTGATGGCAGGCCGGGCAGGAAGCCACTGATTGTACCCGAGCGCCGGCGGCCTTCGCTGCACCGCGGCACCGGCGGCCACGTGCGTGCGGCGCCCCGCGTGCGCTCCGGTATCATGGGGCAATGAGCCGACGTACCCCGCCCGACCCCACCCGCCTGCGCGAGGAAATCGCCCAGGCCGCCGCCCGCATGATCGCCGAGGACGGCGCCGACTACGCCACCGCCAAGCGCAAGGCCGCGCGCCAGGTGCTGGGCGAGCAGCGCGTGCCCGGCGAATGGCTGCCCGACAACGACCAGGTCGAGGCCGAAGTGCGCGCCTACCAGGCGCTGTTCCATGGCGACACCCAGCCGCGCGTGCTGGCCCTGCTGCGCCGCGTGGCCGTGCTGGCCATGGAGGACCTCGCGCCGTTCCGGCCCTACCTGGTGGGCGCCGTGCTGAACGGCACCGCCACCGAGCACTCGGATATCTACCTGCAGTGCTTCTGCGACAGCGCCAAGGACGCCACGCTGCACCTGCTGAACGCCGGGGTCGACTTCGAAACCAGCGAAAGCCGTCACTTCGGCGGCCGCGGCGATGTCGAGACCCTCAGCTTCCTGTGGAAGGGCCAGTGGCCCGACCGCCGTGCGGCCCGCCAGCTGGCCGGCGAGGTGCGCGCGGAACTGGGTGCGCCGGTCGGCATCCATATTGCGCTGTATGATGCCGTCGACGAACGCGGCGCCGTGCGCGCCGACGCCTCCGGGCGGCTAACCCGCGCGGACCTGCAGGCCGTACGCGCGCTGATCGGCGAAGATGCCGGCACCGGGCCGTCCTGAATCACGGCCCGCGCCCGCCCCGCTCACGCTACCTAATCCAATGACTGATACCGTCTCCTCGACCGTCCGCCGCTCCCGCCTCTGGCTGTGGATCGCGGTTGCCGTGGCGGCATGCGCCGCCGGCGCGATTGCCGGCCATTTCTTGTTCTCGCCCAAGCCGGCCAGCGACCAGGCCGTCGAGGCGTTCTTCCAGACGCGGCTGCCGGACCCCGCGGGCACCGAGCTTGACCTGGGCACGCTGCGGGGCAAGACACTGGTGGTGAACTTCTGGGCGCCGTGGTGCGGCCCCTGCGTTGAAGAAATGCCCGAGCTGACCGCGCTGCACGAGGAATACAAGAACCGGCAAGTCGAGTTTGTCGGCATCGGTATCGATTCAGCCAGTAATATCCAGCAGTTCACCAGGAAGGTACCGGTCGCCTATCCGCTCGCAGTGGCAGGCTTCGCCGGCACCGAGCTGTCGCGCAATTTCGGCAACAGCGCCGGCGGCTTGCCCTATACCGTGGTCATCAACCCCGACGGCAGCGTCAAGTACCGCAAGATGGGCCGCGTCACCGCGGAAGAGCTGCGCGCGGTGCTGCCTCGCACCTGAGTAAGTTCTTTCGGTATCTCCGGTCAATTTCGGATTTCTCGCGCGATTTGTTCCGTTTCCGTATGTGAGGCCCGAGAAAGTGCCGAAAGCGCCGCCGTATCGTCCCGATGCCGCCGCGCCTTGTATCCCGCGCTAGACAAATCCCTCTAAGCTACGGTAATCTCCGCGCAATTTCGTTGATCTGGTCGAGCCGCCGTGACTGCAACCCGCTCCATCCGTCGCTCAACCCGCTACCGCAAGGTGCTGGTCCTGCATGGGCCTAACCTGAACCTGCTGGGAATGCGCGAACCGGAGACCTACGGGCACACCACCCTGGCCGATATCGACGCAGCGCTGGCCGACCATGCATCCAAGGCCGGTATTTCCCTGGCTTCGTTCCAGTCCAACCATGAGGGGGCACTGGTCGATCGCATCCACGCCGCGCGCGAGGAAGGCGTCGATTTCATCATCATCAACCCGGCGGCCTACACGCACACCAGCGTGGCCCTGCGCGATGCGCTGGCCGGCGTGGCCATCCCGTTTGTGGAGGTCCACCTGTCCAACGTGCACCGCCGCGAGAGCTTCCGTCACCACTCCTATTTCTCCGATATCGCTGTCGGAGTGATCTGTGGGCTGGGCTGGCAGGGATACCTGCTGGCACTCGACTATGCGCTCGCCCAGGAACAGCCGCCGCCAGGAAGCCCGGGGCGCTGACCCCTGCCAGAATTTTTTGACGAACCTGCGCGCGCCGCCCGGCGGACCGCGCCCGTTGCACGTGCCGCGGCACGGCGGGCGCGGCTCCGTGGTGGGCGCCAAACGATTTCTTCCGCCGCAGCCCAGCGGGGCCGCGGCCGGACAACCTGATTCAGGAGGATAAGAAGATGGACCTGCGCAAGCTGAAGACGCTCATCGACCTGGTGGCCGAATCCGGCATCTCCGAGCTGGAAGTCACCGAAGGCGACGGCAAGGTACGCATCGTCAAGCAACCGCCGCAAATCGTCGCCGCGCCGATGGCCATGCCGCAGCTGCAGGCACTGCCGGCCGCATCGGCCGCTGCCCCGGTCGGCACCGCCGCCCCGGCCGCCGAGCCGGTTGCGCAACTGCCCGCCGGCCACATCGTGACCTCGCCGATGGTGGGCACGTTCTACCGCGCGCCGTCGCCGGGCGCCGCACCGTTCGTCAATGTCGGCGATTCGGTCAAGGAAGGCCAGACCGTCTGCATCATCGAAGCCATGAAGCTGCTCAACGAAATCGAGTGCGACAAGGCCGGCGTCATCAAGGAAATCCTGGTCGAGAACGGCCAGGCCGTGGAATACGGCCAGCCGCTGTTCGTCATCGGCTGAGCCTGAAAGGCATGCCGCGCCCAGCGCTGCCGACGACCGCCCTTGCGGCGGCAGGCACAGCACCGGCGCGGCCCTCTATGGCGTTTCAGGACGCCAGGGACGTTGTGGGCATCGCGACCCGTTCCGTGCAGTTCCATGCAGTTCCGCGCGTTAGTGCGGCCCGGCGTGCGGCCCGGCGGCCAGCCTGACGGCCGCGCGCCCGACGTGCCATGGCGGCACGCAGCGGGACCGCTCCCGTTCTCGCAGAGAGAGACCATGTTTGAAAAAATTCTGATCGCGAACCGCGGCGAAATCGCACTTCGCATCCAGCGCGCCTGCCGCGAACTGGGCATCAAGACGGTGGTGGTGTATTCCGAGGCCGACAAGGAGGCCAAGTACGTGCGCCTGGCCGACGAAGCCGTCTGCATCGGCCCGGCCCCGTCGCCGCAGTCGTACCTGAACATGCCGGCCATCATCTCGGCCGCCGAAGTGACCGATGCGCAGGCCATCCACCCGGGCTACGGCTTTCTGTCGGAGAACGCCGACTTCGCCGAGCGCGTGGAGAAATCCGGCTTCGTCTTCATCGGCCCGACCGCCGACAGCATCCGCCTGATGGGCGACAAGGTCTCGGCCAAGCAGGCCATGATCAGGGCCGGCGTGCCGTGCGTGCCGGGCTCTGACGGCGCCCTGCCCGACGACCCCAAGGAAATCCTGGCGACCGCGCGCCGCGTAGGCTACCCGGTGATCATCAAGGCCGCCGGCGGCGGCGGTGGCCGCGGCATGCGCGTGGTGCACACCGAAGCGGCGCTGATCAACGCCGTCAACATGACGCGTGAGGAAGCCGGCCGCGCCTTCGGCAATCCCGAGGTCTACATGGAGAAGTTCCTGGAGAATCCGCGCCATGTGGAGATCCAGATCCTGGCCGACCAGCACAAGCAGGCGATCTGGCTGGGCGAGCGCGACTGCTCGATGCAGCGCCGCCACCAGAAGGTGATCGAAGAAGCGCCGGCGCCGCATATCCCGCGCCGCCTGATCGAGCGCATCGGCGACCGTTGCGCCGAGGCCTGCAAGAAGATGGGATACCGCGGCGCCGGCACTTTCGAGTTCCTGTACGAAAACAACGAGTTCTACTTCATCGAGATGAACACGCGTGTGCAGGTGGAGCACCCGGTCACCGAGATGATCACCGGCATCGACATCGTGCAGGAACAGATCCGCATCGCCTTCGGCGAGAAGCTGCGTTTCCGCCAGAAGGACGTGCAATTCCGCGGCCACGCGATCGAATGCCGCGTGAATGCCGAGGACCCGTTCAAGTTCATCCCGTCGCCCGGCCGCATCACCGCCTGGCACATGCCGGGGGGCCCTGGTGTACGCGTGGACTCGCACGCGTATGATGGCTACTTCGTGCCGCCCAACTACGATTCGATGATCGGCAAGATCATCACATACGGCGCCACGCGCGAGCAGGCCATCGCCCGCATGCGCATCGCGCTGTCCGAAATGGTTGTGGACGGCATCCAGACCAACGTGCCGCTGCACCGCGAGCTCATGATGGACGCCAACTTCGTCGAAGGCGGCACCAGCATCCACTATCTCGAGCATCGCCTGGCGGAGCGCGCGAAGGCCTGACGCGACTTACCCGCAACCCCAAGCAGCAAGCAAGGAAGCCCGTGGCATTTCAGGAATGTGTGATCGAAGTGGCGCAGGACCAGGCCGAAGCCTGGTCCGAGGCCCTGTTCGACCTCGGTGCGCTGTCGGTCTCGGTGGAAGACGCCGATGCCGATACGCCCGATGAGCAACCGCTTTTCGGCGAGCCCGGGCTCGAACCCAAGCAACTCGCGTGGAACCGGTCGCGCGTGGTGGCGCTGTTCGGCGACGATGCCGATCCCGCCGTGGTGGTGGCCGCTGCCGCCAACCAGCTTGGCATCGATCCGGTGCCGGCATACGAACTGCGCGCGGTGGAAGACCAGGACTGGGTGCGCCTGACGCAATCGCAGTTCGAACCGATCCGCATCGGCGAGCGCATCTGGGTGGTGCCGTCGTGGCACGACGCCCCCGAGCCCGATGCGGTGGTGCTGGAGCTCGACCCCGGCCTGGCCTTCGGCACCGGCAGCCATCCGACCACGCGGCTGTGCATGCAGTGGCTGGAGCAACACGTGGTGCCGGGCGAGACCGTGCTCGACTATGGCTGCGGCTCCGGCATCCTGGCGATCGTCGCGCGCAAGCTCGGCGCGGGCGCTACCGTTGGCATCGACATCGATCCCAACGCCGTGGAAGCGTCGCGCTACAACGCCGAGCGCAACCAGGTCGAGGCGTCGTTCGCGCTGCCCGAGTCGGTGTCGGAGGCCACCTATGACCTGGTGGTCGCCAATATCCTGTCGAACCCGCTCAAGCTGATGGCCGCCATGCTCAGCGCCCGCGTGCGCCCCGGCGGCCGGCTGGTGCTGTCGGGCGTGCTGGAGCGCCAGGCGGAGGAAGTTGCCGCCGCCTATGCACCGTGGCTGCCGCTGACGGTATGGCGCGCCGAGGAAGGCTGGGTGTGCCTGCACGGCACCCGTCCCTGACCAGTCCAGATGGCCGCCGTCAAGCTCGTCACGCGCTGCCCGGCCTGCCGCACCGCCTTCCGGCTGGTCGCCGACCAGTTGCGCCTGCGCCAGGGGCTGGTGCGTTGCGGCCACTGCGAAACGGTGTTCGATGCGCGCGAGCACCTGATCGAAATCCCCGTGCCGGCAGGCAGTGCCACGCCGCCGGCGTCCGCCGTACCGGCAACGACCACGCCGACCGCGGCCACGCCCGCACCGGCAGCTGAAGCTGCGCGCCCCGGCGAGTCTGCCCCGGCATCGCAGCCAGCCCCTGCCCCCTTCACGCCCTTCACGCCCACCATCGATCCCGGCTATGACGTGCCGGCGCTGGACGCGCCTACCATGCTCATGACCTCGCCCGCGGACCTCGACGTCGCGGCACCGCCCCACGCGGACGTGCATGAGGACGAGATCGAACGGGCGCTGCGCGAGGCCAACGATGCCGTCGCCCAGCGCGACGCGCGCGATGCGGAACGGCAGGCGGACATCGAGCCCGCGCCGCAGCAGACGCCCGCCACGGAGACCGCGCGGGAAGCGGAACCCATGGCGGAGTCGGAACCGGAGCCAGAAGCAAAACCAGGACCGGAACCCGAAGCGCAGCCTGAACCAGAGCGCAAAGCCACGCACGACGCAGAGGCCACGGCGACGCACGCGGCGCCTCAGCCGGCCGAACCCGAAGTTGCAGCGCCGGCATGGCCCGCACTGAACCACAACGCACTCGATCATCCTGCGCTTGAAGAGCCGGCACGGATCGGCAAGGCCGGGGAGCCCGAAGCAGAAGCGCGAGGGAAAGCGGAAGCGCCGGCGCCCCAGCCGGACGCTGTGCCCGCACCCGCGGCAATCCCGAGTGCCAGCGAATTCCTGCGCGCGGCGTCGGCGGATATCGGCCCGCCACCGGCGATCCATCCGGCGCCGGCAGACACGCCCGAGTCCGCCGCCGAGCCGTCCGAGAGCAAGGCTGCCGAGCGCACCGACACCAGCGATACGCGCTACGGCCGCGACGCCGGGCCCGCGCCCGACACTGGCGCGCCCGCCAGCATCACTGGCGAAGCCGTCGCACGCGAGCAGACCACGCGCCGCTGGACCCGCGCCGAAGCCCCGGCCGGCCCGGTCTTCGCTCCCGACTTCCTGCGCCACGCCCGCGAACGCGAGCGCGAGCGTGCCCCCGCGCGCAGCCGCGCGCCGGCGCCGCGCACGCTCTGGTACGCCGCGGCAGCGGTGCTCGCCCTGGGCGCGACGGTGCAGGCCGTGTATCTCGCGCGCAGCCCGCTGGCCGGACAGTTCCCGATGCTGCGCCCGGCACTGGAAGCCGCATGCGCCCCGTTCGGCTGCGACGTGCCGCCGTGGCGCGACATCGACGCACTGCGCATCGAGAGTTCGCAGCTGCAGCGCCTGGACGAAGGCGGCGATGCCTACATGCTCGCCGTCACGCTGCGCAACCTCGGCCGCGCCACCACCGCGCTGCCAGCGATCGAGCTGGTAATGACCGACCTGCAGGACCAGCTGCTGCTGAGGCGTGTGCTGCAACCGGCGGATTACCTGGACCCTTCGCAAAAGGCCTTCGCGACAGAGGGGCTTCGCGCCGGCATGGAGCTGCCGGTTCGGGTACGATTCCGGACGCAGCAGGCGCCATCCAACTACCGCGTGCTGATTTTTTATCCCTGAATTCCGCGGCCTGCCGCCGGACCGAATCCGAGTCCGGCGGCGGGCAGCGCCCCCCACCGGGGCATTGGCCGGCCAGGCGCCGGAAACTGAACCGGAAACCATCAGACATCAAGGAGCAGACATGAGCAGCGTTACCCTCGGCGGCAACCCGATCGAAGTCGCAGGCAAGTTCCCGCAAGCCGGCGACAAGGCGCCCGCCTTCTCGCTGGTCGGCAAGGACCTGAAGGACGTCACGCTGGCCGACTTCGCCGGCAAGCGCAAGGTGCTGAACATCGTCCCGAGCCTGGACACGCCGGTGTGCCAGGCTTCGGCCCGCAAGTTCAACGAGGCCGCCAACAGCCTGGCCAACACCGTCGTGCTGACGATCTCGGCCGACCTGCCCTTCGCGATGGGCCGCTTCTGCACCACCGAAGGCCTGGCCAACGTGGTGACGCTGTCGACGATGCGCGGCGCCGAGTTCAAGGGCAACTACGGCGTGGACATCAAGAGCGGCCCGCTGGCCGGCGCGACCGCGCGCGCAGTGGTGGTGCTCGACGAGAACGACACCGTCAAGTACGCCCAGCTGGTCCCGGAAATCAAGACCGAGCCGGACTACGAAGCCGCCCTGGCCGCGCTGAAGTAATCCGCACCGCCTGACGGCAGCGGCCGCCCGCGCAACCGGGGCGGCCGTTTTTGCTTTATCTGACCTATCCACCAACAACCTACCACCTGGAGAGAGCATGGCCAGCCTGATCTGCGGCTCCGTCGCCTACGACACCATCATGACGTTCGACGGACGCTTCCGCGAACACATCCTGCCGGACCAGATCCATATGCTGAACGTCTCGTTCCTGGTGCCCGGCATGCGCCGCGAGTTCGGCGGCTGCGCCGGCAACATCGCCTACACGCTGAAGATGCTGGGCGGCGATCCGGTGGTGATGGCCACCGTCGGCACCGATGCCGAGCCCTACCTGGAATACCTGCGCAAGCTGGAGATTCCCACCAGCCACATCCGCGTGCTGCCCGAGAGCTTCACGGCGCAGGCCATGATCACCACCGACCTGGACAACAACCAGATCACCGCCTTCCACCCTGGCGCAATGAGCCAGTCGCAGCTGAACAACGTCAAGGACGCGCTCGGCAGCGGCAAGGCGCCCGCGCTCGGCATCGTGGCCCCGGACAGCCGCGAAGGCATGCTGCACCACGCGCGCCAGTTCGCCGAGGCGGGTGTTCCGTTCATCTTCGACCTGGGCCAGGCGATGCCGCTGTTCAACGGCGAAGACCTGCGGGAGTTCGTTGAACTCGCCAGTTACGTGACAGTCAATGACTACGAGGCGCAGGTGCTGCTGTCCCGTACCGCATGGACCAGCGCCGAGGTTGCCGCCAAGGTTCGTGCCTTCATCGTCACGCACGGCGAGCGCGGCGCCAGCATCTATGCCGATGGCCAGCAGTACGCGATCCCGGCCGTGCGGGCCGAGCGCATCGTCGACCCGACCGGCTGTGGCGACGCCTTCCGCGGCGGCCTGCTCTACGGCATTGAAAACGGTTTAGACTGGGAAACGACCGGCCGCCTGGCATCGCTGATGGGGTCGGTCAAGATCGCGCAGCAGGGTCCGCAGAACCACTGGTTGTCGCGCGAGGAAATCGGCAACCGGTTCCAGTCTGCATTCGGGTACCGCTACGCCTGACCTGCGGCCAGTGCGTGGCCTCTTCGGGATTTGACATGAACCACCAGCTCCGTGGCGGCGCGCTTGCCGTCATTGCCATCGCGGCCCTGGTCGCCGGCTGTGCGACGGAGTCGAACTCCAACAGCGTCTACAGCACCGGGCAGGCGCAGCGCGAGCAGACCGTACGCTATGGCGTGGTCGAAGGCATACGCGAAGTTGCCATCCAGCGCAGCCAGACCGGCGCGGGCACGCTCGCCGGCAGTGCCATCGGCGGCATCGCCGCTGGCAGCACCATCGGCAGCGGCAACGGCGCGGTGGCGGCGGGCATCCTCGGCGCGATCCTGGGCGGCATCGCCGGCAGCGCTGCCGAGAACAAGGTCAACGAGCGCCGCGGCCTGGAGATCACCGTGCGCCTGGACAACGGCGAGATGCGCGCGATCACGCAGGAGGCCGACGAGGTTTTCCGCCCGGGCGAGCGCGTGCGGCTGCTGTCCTCGGGCGGCGTCACCCGCGTCACGCACTGAACCGCTGCGCCCGGGCGGGCGCCAGCATGCAGCGCATCCAGGCGCCGCGCCCGCAAGGGCCGCGGCGCTTTTTCTTTGCTCGCGCACCAATGAAAAAACCCGCCGGGCCAGCGGCCATCGGCGGGTCTGCAAGACTGGCGTCTTGCTGACCGGATACGCAGTATCCGGTCATGCTGGCACGCACTGCGTGCCGATGTGGTTCCGTACGGAACGCGTAAGTCCCACGCCGTGGCGGCGCAGCTTACGGACGGTTGCCCGTCGGGAACGGCCAGGCAGCGGCCGGGTTCAGCGCGGTCTTGGCAGCCGAAGCGGGAGCAACGGCAGGGGCAGCGGCAGGCTTCGCGGCAGCCTTCTTGGCAGCCGGCTTCTTCGCAGCAGCCTTCTTGGCAGGAGCCTTCTTGGCAGCCGGCTTCTTGGCAGCAGCCTTCTTGGCCGGTGCAGCCTTCTTGGCGGCGACCTTCTTGGTTGCAGCCTTCTTGGCCGGTGCTGCCTTCTTGGCGGCGACCTTCTTTACTGCGGCCTTCTTGGCCGGTGCTGCCTTCTTGGCGGCGACCTTCTTGGTTGCAACCTTCTTGGCGGCGACCTTCTTCACCGCGGCCTTCTTGGCGGGGGCCTTCTTGGCCGCAGCCTTCTTGGCCGGCGCAGCCTTCTTGGCGGCGACCTTCTTCACGGCGGCCTTCTTGGCCGGTGCCTTCTTGGCGGCCGGTGCTGCCTTCTTGGCGGCTACCTTCTTGGTTGCGGCCTTCTTGGCCGGAGCGGCCTTCTTGGCGGCCGGCTTGGCGGCCTTCTTAGCCGCCGGCTTTTTCTTTGCAGCAGTTGCCATGGATAACTCCTTCACTAGAGAGTGAATATCGAATGACCTAAGTCAGGCGACCCGACCGACCCGAGGCGCGATACCACAGCGCGGCCCCAGTCGAGCGAGCGATTCATCGGCGCGCGGCCCGACTGCGGCTGCACGCTAATGAATTCGGTTGCAGGCGCACCGCCCATGGCGGTGACTTCGCGGCAGTCGCGGACCCGCAAGCGGGACCGGGGCACTTGCCGCGCCCTGGAATATTCGATCGGCCCGCCCCGCCAGTCGGGTCGGCGCGCGGCCTGAAAAGAGGAGATATCGGACAGCAGGCCTGCGGTGCGGGCATGGCCTCGCGCACGGCAAGCGGCATTCATTCGGTGGTAGCTGGTCCAACCCGTCAATGGACCAAGGGAGACTGCACGCGTTTTAAGAAGCCGGCTCGGCCAGGTCTGCGTCAAAGTTCTCGTGCTCCTCAGCTACAACCTTCATCACTGCATCGAAGCGCGCATCGCGCTCGTCGTTCCAATCTTGCTTCCTGCTTCTCTGCAATGAAGTGAGACTCTTGTCAAGGCGAATCATAATTCGTTTGCACGATGATGTTAAGAAAAAAGTGCAAAAAAACTTGCCTGCATGCATTACTCAAACTAGTTCTCTCGCGCGTCGTCACGAAGACGTTGCCGATGGCATCGCAATGCATCGCGCGCACGCTGATGCGAACACGCGCTTCGCTCGTTCGCACACGCGTCGCGGCCCTCCATCCCGACCCGCGCACGCGCAGCTTTTACACACCCGCACGGCACCCGATTACAACCCGCGCAACGCGCATCGCAGGATTGCGCGCGCCCTGCTGCGCACGTCATCGCGCTTTCCGAAAAGCCGCATGGACAAAGGCTTTGCGGGCGATGCACCGATACGCGCGCGACCTGCGCGGCAGTGCGCGAGCACGTAAGCGCTCGCGCCGGAAACGGGTGGCGCGCTTCGTCGCCTGCATGCGTTACACAGTCGTCAGCGCGCACGCGCGAAGGGCGTCCGGCTGACTGCGACGACTCGCGCCACTCACCTCGCGAAAGCACGCCGAACAAGCCCACGAAGAGTGATGCGCGAACGCAACGGTTTGCATCGAAGCAACAGCGCGAGGACATCAAAGCGTTGCGATTGAGCAAAGCGGCGACGCGTGCGAAGCATCGCGGCAACACTTCGATCGTTTGTCGGGACACAGCTGCGCCGACAGCATCGCGATCGCCGCTCTCATCCATTCGGATGACTCCGATCACGCACCACAGATCGCTGCGCGCATCGCGCGATGCCGAGCGTGCCGGCACGCTTCGCAGCGCTTGCCGCAGGCTTGCCGATCTCGCCGCGAGAGCCCGGCGATGCGCCGCACGTCCGCTTAGAGGAATGCTTCGGCAGCGCGCTCGGCGGCCCGATTTGCTGCAACACAATAACCCGCAAACAACGGCTGCATGCGGCTTTGCGGGGAGCATGCAAGGCGTGCGCGCAGGCCGCCGCGGGGACCGGCGCAGCATGCCGGGCGATTGCAGTGCCGCTGCTGCGACAGTAGATTGGCGTGCGCGCCCGCCGCCCAGGCTCCGCTGCTTCGACGCAGGCGGCAATCGCCACGCGGCGCATCGCACCGGCACCCTGCCGGTGGGCAACGAACCTCAAAGGAGACATCATGCGCAACCCATCCCACCTCGCCGCTGTCCGTCCGCTGGTGCGTCCGGCACTGCGTGCCGCGGTGCTCGCCGCCGCCCTGCTCGGCAGCGCCGCCGCGATGGCGCAGGCCTCGCCCAGCGGCATGTGGAAGACCATCGACGACAGCACCGGCAAGCCGCGCGGCCTGGTGGAGATCAGCGAGAAGAACGGCGTCTACAGCGGACGCCTGGTGAAGACCTTCGTCGAAGGCGACGGCAAGCCCAGGGTCTGCGACAAGTGCACCGACGCGCGCAAGGACCAGCCGCTGATCGGCATGACCATCCTGACCGGCCTGCGCAAGACCGGCGACAACGAGTGGAGCGGCGGCGAGATCCTCGACCCGGAGAACGGCAAGGTCTACAAGAGCAAGATGTCGCTCGCCGAGGATGGCAGCAAGCTCAACGTGCGCGGCTTCATCGGCATCAGCCTGATCGGCCGCACCCAGACCTGGGAGCGCGATCACTGAGCGTGCGACGGCTCATGTGACTCAGGGTTTCTCCGCAACCGCCGGCAGCATGCGATGGCGCGGCGACGCGGCTGGCGAAAAAAAACCGGGCGATTCTCACCGCCCGGTTTTTTTGTCCTCGATGCTGCGCTTTACATCCGGTACCGCAGCGTCGCCATCACGCTGCGCGGGGCGCCCGGCATGTTCAGGTTAGGGCTGGTGCCGTGCGCCGACACGATGTAGCCCTTGTCGAACAGGTTGTACACGTTCAGCTGCGCCTCGAAGGCGCCGCGCCGGTACCAGGCCATGGCGTCGGCGGTGACGTAGCCGGGCAGCGTCACGGTGTTGAGCGGATCGGCATAGCGCGCGCCCACCAGGTTGAGGCCGGCGCCCACGCCGAAGCCGTGGCCCAGGTCCTTGGTCACCCACGCGTTGCCCGAGTGGCGCGGCGTGATGGTGGCGCGCTTGCCCTGCAGCGCGGCGGTGGACTTGGTGATGGTGGCATCCAGGTACGCGTAGCCCGCCAGCATGCGCCAGCCGCCGCCCAGCTCGGCCGCGCCGGAGATCTCGATGCCGTCGGTGCGCTGCTCGCCGATCGGCAGCAGTGCCGTGTTGGTGGCGTTGGCCACCTTGATGTTGCTGCGCTCCAGGCGGAACACCGAGATCGTGGTGCTGGCCTTGCCGTTCAGCCAGTCATACTTGGCGCCGACTTCGGTGTTGTTGGTGGTCTCGGGCGCCAGGTCGGCGTTGTTGGCCGCCAGCGCAAAGGCCTCACCCGACGGCTGGAACGACTTGCTCCACGACACGTAGTACGACTGCGCCTTCGACGGCTGCCACACCAGGCCGGCGCGCGGGCTCCAGGCGGTGTCGGTGCGCGACAGGTCGCGCTGGCCGGCGATCCGGTTCCTGGTCTCCTGCTGGAAGTTGTCGTAGCGCACCCCGACCAGCGCCTTCCACTGCTCGCTGAACTTGATCATGTCCTGGGTGTAGAACGCCAGGGTGTCGAACACGCCCAGGTTCGAGGTGGTCGGGTTGCCCGGCGCCTTCAGCGGCAGCGTCATCAGCACCGGGTTGAACAGGTCGAACACTGCCGGGCGGCCGTTGGCGCCGAGCACCGGCTTGGTGTTGTTGACCTGGTCCTTGTTCTGCTGCCCGATCTCCATGCCGTACAGGATCTCGTGCTCCATGCCCAGGAAGGTGGCCTTCTGGGTCAGGTCGGTCTGGTTGAACCAGCCATGTTCCTCGCGGCGGACATTGCCGTGGTTCATGGTCAGCGTGCGCGCCGCTTCGTTGACCGCAGCGGTCAGCGTGTTGTTGCGGTCCAGCGAGTAGTGGTAGTAGCGCGTGGCGTTGCGGATCGACCAGTTCTGGTTGAAGCGGTGGTTGATCGTGGCGGTGCCGGAGAACACGCGCGACTGCGAGTAGTCGGCATCGCGCGCATTGGCCGCGCCGTAGTAGCGCGAGGCCGGCACGTCGACCGGGCGGCCCTGGTAGGCCGGAATGCCGAAGTCGGTGACGCGGCGGTCTTCCAGGTAGTCGGCCTGGAACAGCACGGTGGTCTCAGGTGCGACGCGCAGCTCCAGCGACGGCGCGATCGCCTTGCGGTCCAGGAACTGCTGCGAGCGATAGCTGTTGGCCTTCTCCACGGCGCCGGTGATGCGGAACGCGGCGGCGCCGTCGGCGAACACGCGGCCGACGTCGGCCTCGGCGCGGCGGTCGGCCCACATGCCATAGCTCAGCGCGAAATCGGTGACGTCGATGCCAGGCTTCTTGGTGACGCGGTTGATCAGACCGCCTGCCGAACCGCGCCCGTAGAGCACCGCCGCCGGGCCCTTGACCACTTCGACGCGATCCACGTTGGACAGGTCGCGGAAGTACAGCGCATCGTCACGAATGCCATCGACGAACTGGTCGGCGATCGCGGTGAAGCCGCGGATCGAGACCTGGTCGCGCTGGCCGTCGCCATGCGAGAACGACACGCCGGGCACGTTCTTCAGCGCGTCCTGCATCGACGTGGCGTGCTGGTCGCGCATCACCTCGGCGGTGACCACGTTGACGGTCTGCGGAACGTCGCGCAGCGGCGCTTCGGTCTTGGTCGCGCTGACCGCGTTGGGCGGGTTGTAGCCGGCGCCCAGCTCACGGCTGACGTCGGCCTTGACGGTGACCTCGGGCAGCTGCGCCGCTGCCGTCGGTGTCGCCTGCGACCAGGCTGCCATCGGTTGAAAAACAAGGGTCCCTGCCACCGCGGCGCAGATCGGGTGAAGTTTTATTCTCATTTCCCTGTAATTGACTGTAATTCTTTTTAAGAAAGCGGTGCATTATCAATTATGAGAATGAAGGGGTCAACGAGATTGCGAATTATTCCCATTCAATGTCGCGCAGCGTTGTTTTCAGATCGGCGTTGACCGGGAGCAGTACGCTGGTGTTTGACTTATGAGCCGACTCAGATGAGCCGACTCAGGCCAACTGCTCGGCCAGCACGTTGCGTACCTCGGCAATGAACGGCGATTCGTTGCGGCGGGCAGGTAGCAGGAAGAACTCCGCTTCGGGCAGGCGCGGCAACCCGAGCCGCGCGACCGTGCCGCCGTCCAGCGGCGCGACGCCCGGCCCGATCGCCGCTGCATTCAGGCAGGACAGCCCCAACCCGGCCGCGAGCGCGAGATGCAGGCCCGCTACGCCTGAGGCCGAGTGCGCGATCTCGAAGGGCAGGCGCTTGCGCAGCAGTTGCTGCACCACGAACTGGTGCAGCGAGCAGGTGTCGGGCAGCAGCACCAGCGGCAGCGTGGCGGGCAAGGCGTCGGCCTCGCCGGAGGCCGCCACCCAGGCCAGCGGTTCGCGCCGCAGCACCGTGCCCCGCGTGCTCTTGCCCTGTGTGTCGCGGCCGCGCGGCAGGCGCATGCTCAGGCCGATATCGAAGGCATCCATCCCGGCGGCGGCATCGATTGCCGCACTCTTCATCACCGTCACGTGCAGCCGCAGATAGGGATAGCGTTCACGCAGGCGCCGCAGCATGCCGGCGATTTCGCCCGGGCGGAAGTAGTCGGTGACGGCAAGCCGCAGGTCGCCTTCCAGCGCGTGTCCGCGCAGTTCCTGCAGCGCCAGTTCGTTCAGCGCGAGGATGCGCCGCGCGTGCTCCAGCAGCCGCGCGCCGGCCGGCGTCGGCACCGCGCCGTGCCGCCCGCGCGACAGCAGCGGCACGCCGGCGCGCTCTTCCAGCTTGCGCAGCTGTTCGCTGACCGACGATTGCGACAGGAACAGCCGGGGCGCGGCGGCGGACAGGCTGCCGCAGTCGGCAACGGTGACGAAGGTGCGCAACTGGTCTGTGTCGAATCCACGCATGATGGGACGCTCCGGCATAGGCTGGCAGAGGGTGGCAAAGGCGGCCGCAGTTACTTCGGCAAATCCGATGGATGGTATCGGACATTCCCGCTTTTCCGATACTACACCGGCTCCTAACATGGCATCACCCACCCACGAAACCAGGAGCCAGCCATGCCCCACATCGTCCTGCAACTGTCCGGCCAGCCCGATGCCGCCCTCACCCGCCGCAGCGCCGCCGCCATCGCCGACCTGACCGCAAGCGTGCTCGGCAAGAAACGCGACGTGATTGCCATCACCGTCCACTACGTGCCGCACGACAGCTGGATCATCGGCGGCGTGCCGCTGTCCGAGCAGGGCCGCAACGCCTTCCATCTCGATATCAGCGTCACCGATGAGACCAATACCAAAGCTGAGAAGGCGCAGTTCATCCAGGCTGTGTTCGAGACCATGGCGGGCCTGCTCGGCAACCTGCATCCAGTTTCCTATGTGCATGTGATCGATGCCCGCGCGGCGGCGTACGGCTATGGCGGCCGCACGCAGGAGTATCGGCACCAGCACGGATGAAGCGCGCGTCGCCTGCAGGGCGGCGTTATCGCGCTGGGCTGTATTTTGTGACCGGACTGGTCTGAAGCAATCGGGGGCCCCGCCGCTTGTACATTTAGTGCGTTGTTAACTAGTGTGAGTTGGGTGCCGCCGGCATCCAACCCGGCCATCCTGGAATCCGACGCATGAAACAGATCACCCTGCCCGACGGCGAGCGCATCCCCGCGCTCGGCATGGGAACGTGGAACATGGGCGAGTCGCCCGCCGCGCGCGCCGAAGAGATCGCCACGCTGAGGCTGGGCCTGGACCTGGGCCTGCGGCTGATCGATACCGCCGAGATGTATGGCGAGGGCCAGTCCGAGGAGATGATCGGCGAGGCCGTGGCCGGACGGCGCGACGAAGCCTTCCTGGTCAGCAAGGTCTATCCGTTCAACGCCAGCCGCCGCGGCACCGTGCAGGCGTGCGAGCGCAGCCTGCAGCGGCTGCGCACCGACCGCATCGACCTCTACCTGCTGCACTGGCGCGGCGGCGTGCCGCTGGAAGAGACCGTCGCCGCCATGCAGGCGCTGCAGCGCGACGGCAAGATCCGCCACTGGGGCGTCAGCAACCTGGACCTGGCAGACCTGCAGGAGCTATGGGACGCGCCCGGCGGCGACGGCATGGCCACCAACCAGCTGCTGTACAACCTCGGCCGGCGCGGTATCGAATGGGACCTGTTGCCGTGGCTGCGCCAGCGCGGCATCCCGGTGATGGCCTACTCGCCGATCGAGCAATCGCGGCTGCTGGGCAACCCGGGGCTGAAGCGCTTCGCGCGCGACCACGGCATGACCGCGGCGCAGGCGGCGCTGGCCTGGCTGCTGGCGCAGGACGGCGTCATCGCCATCCCCAAGACCGGCCGGCGCGAGCGCCTGCAGGAGAATATCGGCGCGCTGTCGCACCCGTTGTCGGCGGCCCAGCTGGCCGAACTCGACCGCATCTTCCCGCCTCCGGACGGGCCGGGGGCGCTGGAGATGCTGTGAGCGCGCCCGCGGCGCGGCGTCAGTTCACGCGCGACGCGTAGCGTTGGTTCTCGACATAGCGCACCAGGTAGTTGCGCGCTTTGTCGCGGGTATCGGCAGTGACGCGCGCCGCCGCCTGGCGGGCGCTGTTCTTGCCGTGCGCCGACGACATCTGACCGTCCAGGTAACTGCGGAAAGAGTCGTGCATGGCGTTCAGGTCGGACTGGCATGCGGCTAGCGCCGCATTCGCCACGTCTTTCGACTGGCCCTTGGACGACAGGTTGTCGTCGGCCTTCTCCTTGACGCAGTCCATGTATTTGGCGCGCAGCGCCTGCCAGCCGCTGCTGTCGGCGGTGGCGGCGCTGGCGGCAGCGTTGGTAGTTTCACTGGCGGGTCCGGTCGAGGGCTGGGAAGCGCACGCGGCGAGCAAGGCCAGTGGCAGGGCGGTAAGTAATTTCTTCATGCCTTGATGATGCGATGCGGCGGTGCCGCATGGATGCGTAGTCATTTCTGGAGCCGACAAACTGCCATGAATGCCCGGGCGAGGCTACCTTCGTCACAAATGGAAACGACTCGTCACCACGTGATCTTTTGTCCGAGTGCTTTTGCCGCCTATGCTTCAGAGACGACAACAACACCCAAGGAGACAAGATGAAACGTCGAAACTTCCTGACCGCCAGCGCGGGCCTTGCCCTGGGCAGCCTGGCACTGGGTGCCTGCACCACCACAAAGCCCGACGCACCGACCGACAAGGCGGCACGGCGCCGCGAGCTGGACTCGGGCGTCGATGCCACGTTGTCGCGCCTGTATGGCTCGGTCAACGGCTCGCGTGAACTCGGCAATCGCGCGCGCGGCATCCTGGTGTTCCCCAAGACCTTGTCGGCAGGCTTTATCGTCGGCGGCGAATATGGGGACGGCGCGCTGCGCTCGGGCGGCGCGACGCGCGGCTATTACCGCCTGGTCTCCGGCTCGGTCGGCTGGCAGATCGGCGCGCAGTCCAAGTCGGTGATCCTGATGTTCCTGACGCAGGACGCGTACGACAAATTCGTGCGCAGCTCAGGCTGGACCGCTGGTGTCGACGCTACCGTCGCGCTGGCGACGGTCGGCGCCAGCGGCGTGCTCGACACCAATACCGCGCAGCAGCCGATCGTCGGTTTCGTGATGACCAATGCCGGGCTGATGGCAGGCCTGAGCCTCGAAGGCAGCAAGGTCACCCGGCTCGACCTGTAAGCGCCTGGCGCCGGCTTGCGCCGCACGGTCCGACGGTCGTGCGGCGGCGGTTTTTCGCGGCCATCCGCCGCGAGGGGATAGAATTCGTCCCTTTGGCCGAATTCTCATGTGGTTCAAGAACCTGCAGGTCCATCGTTTCTCCGCCCCGTGGACGCCCGGCGCCGACGAGGTCGAAGCCAGCCTGGCGAAGCACGCCTTCTACCCCGGCACCAGCCTCGAAATGCAGACGCAGGGCTGGGCCTCGCCCCGTGACAACGGCCAGCTGGTCCACGCCGTCGGCCGCCAGATGCTGCTGACGCTGCGCACCGAGAAGAAGCTGCTGCCGACCACCGTGGTCAACCAGGTCACACGCGCACGCGCCGCGGAGATCGAGGAGCAGCAAGGCTACAAGCCGGGCCGCAAGCAGCTGAAGGAACTGAAGGAGCAGGTCACCGAGGAACTGCTGCCGCGCGCCTTCAGCATCCGCCGCGACACCCGCGTGTGGATCGACCCGGACAACGGCTGGCTGGCGATCGACGCCGCTGCCGCGGCCAAGGCCGATGAAGTGCGCGGCATGCTATTCAAGGCGCTGGATCCGCTGCCCCTGGTCAACCTGCATGTCAACCAGTCGCCGGTGGCGGCGATGACCGAATGGCTGGCCGGCGACGCCGCGCCGGGCGGCTTCACCGTCGACCAGGAAATCGAGCTGCAGTCCGGCAGCGAAAGCAAGGCCACGGTGCGCTACGTGCGCCACCCCCTCGATCCTGAAGACCTGCGCCGGCACATTGCCGCCGGCAAGCGCTGCACGCGCCTGGCGATGACCTGGAACGACCGGGTCTCGTTCGTGCTGACCGACGGGCTGGTGGTGAAGAAGGTGGCGCCGCTGGACGTGATCAAGGAACAGGCCGACGGCACCACGCATGACGAAGACGAGCGCTTCGACGCCGACTTTGCCATGATGGCCGGCGAGCTGTCGGGCCTGCTGGGCGACCTGACTGAAGCGCTGGGCGGCGAGCGCAAGAGCTGATGCTGGCGGCGCGCGCTGCCGCGCGCCGGCGCACCGATACGCCGGTTACGCTACCCAGTTCACCTTGGGGAAGCGGTCGGCAAATCCGGCCGGCATCGGCATCACGGTCTTGCCGACGTAGTCGAAGAACACGAAGCCGGACTTGGCCATGGCGATCAGGGTGCCGTCAGCCGGGCGCGTGATGCGGAAGATGATGTCGCCGCCGTACTTGTTGAAGTCCATCACGCCGACTTCGAACAGCAGCTGGTCGCGCGCGTGCGCTTCGTTGCGGTACATGGTGGCCAGGTCCGTGACGATGATGCCGAGACCCTCCACCTTGTCTCCCTCGCTGCCGAACTCATAGAGGAAGCGGGCGCGCGCCTCGGAGATCATCGAGATCATCGAATCGTTGGCCAGGTGGTTGGCCGAGTTGATGTCGGTGACGCGCACGGTCAGGTGGGTCGAATAGCAGAACTGGTCGTCGGGAAGATCGAGTTGAAGGCGGGCCATGGCGGCATCGGGCAAAGTGGACAAGAAGCCTCCGCCAGGCACGCATAAGGACCATCCGATTCCGGGCAGGCTGGCGGCGAGGCGCCCATCATAGTCGATCCGGCCGGCTCGCCAGCGGGGCTCAGGGATTGAGCGGCGGCAGGGCTGCCGGCGTGGCCCGATGCGCCCGGACAGGCCGGTGTGCGGGGCCGTACTTCGGCAACAGGCCCGCCAGTTCGCTGCCGTTCCATTGCCCCGTGCCGGTGCCGGCACCGAACAGGCGCCGTTCGAGTCCATCGACGGCGGAAGCCAGCGCCGCGTCGGTGCCTGCCGCCCACTCCGATGGTGCCTTGCCCCACGCGCTGCGCGACCACACGCCAAGGGCGCGATAGGCTGCCGGCGCGTCGTTCGCGCGGCAGGCCTGCAGCAGCGCCGCGAGCCGCGCCTCGCTGCCGGCCGCCCTGGCGCTGCGCCGTGCCGCGAGCGCCCGGCGCAGGCGTGCCACGCGCGGCCGTGCCCAATGCAGCAGCAGCCATCCCAGCAGCAAAACCGGGGCGCCGCCGGCCGCCCACAGCCACAGGCGCCACGCGGTCCCGCCCTCCCCGGGCAACGGCGCGGCGTGGGGGCCGGTCGGGGACAATCCTGCAAGGTGCGGCGCGCCGGCCACGTCTACCTTCACCTCGGGCGCCTCCGATTCGCCGGGCTTGCGCGTGACCGGGTCGAACCACTCCACCTTGATCGCCGGCAGCGTATAGGTCCCGGCGTGCTCGAACACATAGGTGATGCGGTCCGTGCGGCTGCCGCCCGTGTTGCCCGCGCTGTCGTGCGCGGCATCGCTGAGTTGCGGATCGCCCGCGAAGACGCGCACGCCGGCCGGCGCTTCCACCTTGGGCGGCCGGATCATCATGGCCTGCGTCTGCGGCGCGAACGTGATGATGGTGCGCACCAGCGCGTCGCCGGCTTGGAATTGCGCCTGCGGGCCGCTGACCGGGCGGTCGAAGCGCTGCGTGACGTTCAGGCGCGCCACCGGCAGCGTGGCAACGGCCGGCGCGCCGGCTGCGCCCGCGGCACGGATCGTGGTGGCCGGCAGCGTCACGCTGCCCTGGCGCGGCTTGCCGTCGTCGCCGGAATAAGTAAAGGCGATGGAGACCTGCGGCAACCGGAAATCTCCGCCCTGCTCCGCGGCAAACAGGTAGGTCTTCCGGATGCCGGCATAGCTCACGCCGCCGATGGTCTCGACCGTGTTCTGGCCGCGGTCGTCCGGCATGGTGACGATCGCGCCGGGCACCTGCAGTGTCGGGAAGACGGGCGCCGACAGGAAAAAGTTGGGCGCCAGTATCGTCACGTCGACGCGGATCTGCTGGCCCGGCAGCACGGGCTGCCGCGCCGCCACGTCGACGCGCACGATGGGATCGGCCGCCAGCGCGAGCGCGCTCGCCAGCCATAGCGCAAGGCCGGCGAGCCAGATGCCGAAGCCCCGACCCGCGCGCGTCATGGTTTGGCTCCGGCGCCCGGCTGCGCCTGGCCCTGCTGCAGCGCGAACTTGCGTTGCAGCAGTTCGGTCGGCGTGGTCTGGATCGCGCGCATCCAGGTCTCCGCGCTTTCGACCGCGCCCATCTCCAGCTTCTTGCCCTCGCCTTCGGGCGGCCTGGACTCGCTGTCGTACTTCACTTCGTCGGGCTTGATGTCGGGCGGCTCCTCGCCTTCCTTCGGCTTTTCCGCCTTCGCGGCCAGCTTCTCCATGAGCGCCAGGTTGGCCGTTGCCGCGGGCCATTGCGGGCGGCGCTTCAGGGCCTCCCGGTAGCGCGCCGCCGCGTCCTTGTACTTGCCCATCCGTGCCAGCGCATCGCCCTGGTTGAAGTCGCTCTCGGGCGAATCGATCAGCGCGAAGCTCTGCACCGCCTGCGCGTACTGCCCGGCGCGGTACTGCGCCACGCCGCGCCACATGGGGTCGTCGAACAGCGCGGCGGCGGCGGCAAAATCGCCGCGCTCGAAGGCCCGGCGGCCCTGCTGGTCATGCGTGAGCCACAGGTCGACAAAGCGCGACGCGCGTGGCGCTTCGGCACCGGGCGCCGGCGCCTGCGCGCGCAGCGCCTGCTGCGGCGCCGCCAGCGCCACGGCAAGCAGCACGCCGGTGATCCAGCGCACGGTCCAGCCCTTGCGGAACCACAGCACGCCGAACAGTGCGATGGGAACCGTCAGCCACCAGCCCTCATCCTTCCAGCGCGTGTTGTCCGCCGACTGCTTCTGCGCGAGGTGCGACTGCACATGGCGCTGCACCCAGGCGACGTCGTCGTCGCTGTCGGGCGTGAACGTGGCGACCGGCACGCCGGTGTCGTCGCCAAAGCGCTTGAGCGCGGCCGTGTCCATGCGCGCGAACACGCGCACGCCGTCCTTCTCGACAAAGCCGTCGGTGCCGCTGCGCAGCGGGCCGCCGCGTTCGGTGCCGATCGCCAGCACCACCGGCTGGCTGCGCCCGCTGCCTGCCCGGGTCTTGAACGCGCGCACGGCGGCGGTTTCCACGCCGTCGGTCAGGAACAGGATGGTGCCAGGCACCTCCTCGTGCGCGAGCGCCGCGTCGATGGTGCGCAGCGCAAGTGCGGTGTCCCTGCCGGGCGCCGGCATGATACGGGTCTGCAGCGCATCGACGAAAGTCTGCAGCAGCATGGCGTCGTCGGTCAGCGGCAGCACCAGGTGCGTGGAGCCGGCGTAGGCCCAGATAGCGGTGCGTCCGCCGTCGCGGCGCGCCAGCAGCGCCTTGACCTTGAGCTTCGCGCGCTCGAGCCGCGTGGGCGTCACGTCGATGGCATCCATGGTCGGCGACAGGTCGATGGCGATCGCCAGCGGCGCCTTGTCGTCGAGAAACGGCGGGCGCTCGCGCTCCCACGCGGGACCGGCCAGCGCAATGGCGCCGAGCGCAAGCAGCAGCGCAGTCAGGTGCACGGGACGGATGGCCAGCCGGCGCCGCTCGCCGACCATCAACGCGTCCAGCAGGTGCGGAGCAATCGCATCGCGCCAGCGCCGCCGCACATCGCCACGGCGGCGCACGGCCCACACCAGCAGCACCGCCGGGACCAGCGCCAGCAGCCACCACGGGCGCAGGAAATGGAAATCCGCGAGCGCCTGCATCACGACTCCTGCGCCGCCGGCTGCGGCGCGCCACGCCGGCGCGGACGCGCAAGCCATGCAGACCACGCCGCCATGATGAGCTGGTACGCCAGCACCATGCCAACCGCCGCGCCGAGCGGCCACATGAACAGCTCGCGCCGCGGCCGCCACGACAGCGTCTTGTGGTTGTGCGGCGTAATGCGGTCGAGCGTTGCGTAGATGCTTTCGAGTCCCTTTTGGTCGGCACCGAAGAAATAGCGTCCACCCGTCTGCGCGGCGATGCGCTGCAGCACGCCCAGATCGACGCGCTGCTCGCCCTCGGCGGAAGGATCGCCGATGCCGATCGTATGCACGATCACGTGCCGCTGCCTGGCGACCTCCGCGGCGCGTTCGGGCGGCATCTTGCTGGCGGTGTCGTTGCCGTCGGTCAGCACGATCAGCACCTTCTCGGGCGCCTGGCTCTGGTCGAACATCTTGATGCCAAGGCCGATGGCATCGCCGAACGCCGTGCTGGGCCCGGCCATGCCCGGCAGCAGGTCATGGATCATGGCCTGCACCAGCGCGTGGTCCAGCGTGAACGGCGCCAGCGGGTACGGCGCGTCGCCGAAGACGATCAGGCCGACGCGGTCGCCGGGCCGGCGCGCCACGAAACTGCTGACTACCTCGCGCACCGCCTGCACGCGCGGAATCAGCGCGCCGGCCGGATCGCGGAAGTCCTGCGTATCCATTGACTGCGACAGGTCCAGCGCGAGCAGCAGGTCGCGCGCCGGCTGCACCTTCTCGATCGGCGCCTCCAGGAACTGCGGGCGCGCCAGCGCGGTCACCAGCAGCGCCCATGCGAGCGGCGCCAGGATGCGCTGCAGCCAGTTGCTGCGCGGCACGACCGCGCCCGGCGCCGGCTTCAGCCCCACGGCGCTGGCCACCTCGCCGAAAAACGGCAGCCGCACCGACGGGCTTTCCTCGCGATACGGCGGCAACAGCCACCACAGCAGCAAAGGCAGCGGCAGCAGCACGAAGAGCCACGGGTATTCAAACTGGTACATGGTGGCCGGCGATCCATTGCTGGCAGGCCGCGGCGGTTGCCGTCACCTGGCTGTCGGGCCATTGCGCCAGCGCGGCCGCATCGCGGTACTGCGCGTCATTGACCAGCGTCGCGAGCACCGGTGCCGCCGCGCCGGCCTTGCCCGCATAGGCTTGCAGGAACCGCGCCCACTCGGCGCCGGCCAAGCTCGCCACCTCTGTGCGCGGCCACGCCGCCAGCGCGGTGCGCTTGAGCAGCTCCGCCATGGCAACCAGCGCGTGCGCGCGAGCCTGCGGCGACGCGGACATGCCCGCGCGCAACCGTGCCAGCTCGGCCAGTGCTTCGCGGCGGTAGCGGTTGGCGCGGAAGTGGCGCCACCAGCGCCAGGCCGCGAAGGCCAGCAGCGCCAGCACGATCGCGCCGGCCACCGGCCAGCCGATGGTCTGCGGCCGCCATGACGGCGGCGGCGGCACGACCACCTCGGCCATATGCAGGAGATCGCCGGCAATCGTGGCGCTGTCGGGCGCGGCCGTGCTGTGCACCAGGTCGCTCATGGCCGCCCTCCCTGCCGGGCGCGCAGCGTTCCCTGGCCTTGCGGCAGCGCCTGCCCGAGCAGGCGGCGCAGTTGCAGCGGCGTTTCCTCCGCAGCCGACAGCGGCAGCAGCGGCACGCCGATGGCGCGGTGCCAGCCCAGCAGGTCGCGGCTCTGCGCATCGACGAATTCGGCAATGCCCTTGCGTGTCGACGCGTGGCCGAATCCCAGCTCGACCTGCAGCTCGCCGTCGCTGACGACAAGGTGGCCGGAGTCCGGCAGTTCGAGCAGGAACGGGTCATAGACCAGCATCGTCAGCAGGTCGTTGCGGGCGCTCATCGACAGCATCAGGTCGCGCGTGGCCGCGTCATGGCCGTCGAAGTCGCTGATGACGATGACGAGGTGGTCATGCCGCGCGAGCCGCGCCGCGCGCTCGAGCGCGGCATTGAGCTGGCCGGCGCCGCGCCCCGCGGGGGCATCGGCGCGCAGCGCCTGGTTATGGCGCGCGATCTCGCCGAGCATGTGCTCCACCGCCTGGCGGCTGCGGCGCGGCGCGAGCTCGGTGCATTCACCGTCGCCGAACACGAGGCCGCCGACACGGTCGCCCTCGGACAGCACGCGCCACGCGGCCAGCGCTGCGGCCTCGGCCGCGACCACGGACTTCATCGCGCGGCGGCTGCCGAAGAACATGTTGATGCGCTGGTCCACCAGCAGCAGCACCGGCCGGTCCTTTTCCTCGCTGTACACGCGTACGTGCGGCTTGCCGGTGCGCGCCGTGACGCGCCAGTCCATGCTGCGGATATCGTCGCCGGGCAGGTAGCCGCGCACCTCCTCGAAGGTCAGGCCGCGCCCGCGCACCCTGGAGGCATGCCGGCCGGCCAGCACGCTGTGCACGGGCTGCCGCGGCAGGAAATGGAAATCGCGCGCGGCAACTTCGAGCGCCGCCAGCGCCGCGGCATCGACGCAGACACCAGGCTGCGCGCGCGAAGCAGGCCCCTCCCCGGCGGGCACCGGCGAGCGGCCGAGCGAGGCAAGGTGGGAACGCATGGCGCCGCCCGCCGCGTCAGGCCACGGCCACCTGCCGCACCAGGCGGTCGATCACGGCATCGGCGCTGACACCGGCCGCGTGCGCCTCGTACGACAGGATCAGGCGGTGGCGGAAGACCTCGTGCACGACGGCTTGCACATCCTCGGGCGAGACGAAGTCGTGACCGCGCAGCCAGGCATGGGCGCGCGCCACCTTGTCCAGCCCGATCGAGCCGCGCGGGCTCGCGCCGACCTGGATCCAGCGGTCCAGCTCGTCGTCGACGGCCTTGGGTTCGCGCGTGGCATGCACGAGCGCCACCATGTAGCGCGCGACCGCTTCGCTCACGTGGATGCCGTGGATCTCGGCCCGCGCGGCGAAGATGACTTCAGGCGCCAGCTTCTGCGCGGCGGCCGACTGCGCGCCCGGGGCGGCCCCGGACTCCTCGGCGCGCGCCAGCGCCACGATCTGCGCCTCGGCGTCGGCCTCGGGATAGGTCACGTTCACGTGCATCAGGAAGCGGTCCATCTGCGCTTCGGGCAGCGGGTAGGTGCCTTCCTGCTCGATCGGGTTCTGCGTAGCCATGACAAGGAACAACGGATCAAGCTTGTGGGTGACGCCGCCGACGGTGACCTGGCGCTCTTCCATGGCTTCGAGCAGCGCCGCCTGCACCTTGGCCGGCGAGCGGTTGACCTCGTCGGCGAGCACCAGGTTGGCGAAGATCGGCCCGGGCTGGAAACGGAACTCGCCCTTGCCGCCCTCGGCGTAGTACACCTCGGAGCCCGTGATATCGGCCGGCAGCAGGTCGGGTGTGAACTGGATGCGCGACAGCTTCGCCTCCAGGTTCCGCGCCAGCACCTTGATCGCGCGCGTCTTGGCCAGCCCCGGCAGCCCCTCAACCAGCAGGTGGCCGTCAGCGAGCAGGCCCAGCAACATGCGCTCGATCATGTGCTGCTGGCCGACGATGGCTTCGCCCATCCGCTGCTGCAGTGCCAGCACGTCGTCACGGGTGCTCATGGGGCTTCCTCGATGGCGCCGGCCCGGGCGTTCGGCGGCCACCTCCGAACCAGGCGTAGTAAGGGTTGTCGGGATCGGCACGCATGACTTGCTGCATATGCAGCGCCCACGCGTCGCGGTCGCCGTAATAGGCGTCGAGGCCGGCAGTGTAGAAAGTGTGCAGCGTTTCGCGTTCGCGCCCGATGTCGGCGATCAGCCCGGCATCGGCACCCGTCACCGTCGGCTCGGTCTGCAGCGTCAGCAGGCGCTGCAGGACCTGCGGGAACTCGGCGCGCCGCACCCAGGTAGCGTATTCGATGCGCGGGCGGTCGTCGGTCACGGCGGGCGCATCGCCGGCATAGCGCTCCAGGCCCGCGCGGTCCGTCACCCAGGTCGCCAGCAGCGCTGCCGGCGACGCCACGCCCACCGCGCGCAGCGCCGACGCGACTTCGGGCTCCGCAAAGCGCTGGCGGATGCGCACTGCATCGAGTGTGATCGGCGACGGCGAACCGACCAGCATCATCTCGTGCAGCTCCGTGGTCCACAGCGTCGCGTGCGGGAACACGTCGAGGAAGCTACGCACCAGCGAGCGCGTGTCTTCATCGTTCTGCGTGGGCAACGGCAGCCATTGCGCGACCAGTCCGCCCGGTTGCAGCCGTGCCGCGGCGAGGCGATAGAAATCGGTCGAGTACAGGTTGACCACGCCCGCGGCCGAAGGCGGCGGCGGTTCCAGCGTGATCAGGTCGTAGCGTTGCTCGCTCTGCAACAGTTCGCGCCGGCCGTCACGCAGGCGGATCTCCACGCGCTTGTCCCCGGCCACGCCGAAGTTGCCCTGGAACTGCGGCACAGCACGCAGGACCGGCGGCAGCAGTTCGGCCACCACGCGCTGTTCCAGGCCCGGATACGGCAGCGTGGCGCCAGCCGTGATGCCGGTGCCGAGGCCGATCACCAGCGCCGAGCGCGGCGTGCCGCCATGCACGATCAGCGGCAGCAGCGCCTGCAATCGCATGTAGCGCAGCGACGTCATGGTGTCGCCGGAATTGGACACGCCCTGGATATAGAGGCGGTTGAATGTGTGGCTCGGCGACGACTGCTTCACCACCGCCACGGTGGCGCCGCGGCCTTCCTCGTAAAACACGATCTCGCCGCCACGTGCGCGCGCCAGCAGCGTGGCGAGCCGGTCCGCGGGCGCGAGCGCCGCGGCAATCACCGCAAGCACCGCCACCATCGGCACCGACCAGCGCGCCAGCTTGCGCACACCCGAGCCGAGCGCGACCGCAACGATGCCGACCATGCCGGCGCCCACGGCCAGCAGCGACAGCGTATGGACCAGGCCGATGCGCGGCACCAGGACAAACCCCGCCACCGCCGTGCCGACGATGCCGCCCAGCGTGTTGAGCGCGACCACCGCGCCCACGCCGGCGCCGAGCCGGTGGTTGTCCACGCCCACTCGCAGCACGAACGGGAACGCCGCGCCCAGCAGCAGCGTAGGCACGAACACCACGCACAGCGCCGCCACCGCGAAACTCGCGCAGGCGGCCGCCAGGCCGCTCGACGTGGCCGATTGCACCCAGGCCGACACCCCAGCCTGCGCCTGCAGCAGCCATTCGCCAAGCACCACGATTTCGAGCAGCGCCACCAGCCCTGCGGCGGCGATCAGCATCGCGAATGCGCCCCACGGGTCGCGCGCCCGATCGGCCCGCCGCGCGGCCAGCGCGCTGCCGATGGCAAGGCCCGCAAGATAAGTCGCCAGCACCACCGTGAAGGCAAAGGTGCGCGTGCTGATGAACTGCACGATGGCCTGCGACCACACCACTTCATAGCCGAGCGCGATGCCGCCCGCGGCGGCATAAAGCACCAGCGCCAGCCGCCCGTCGTCCGCATCGCGCACGCGCCCTGCGGATGCTGGCGTGGCAGCGGTGGCGGCCGGTTCCTGCGCAGGCACGGTGCGCGAAGCCAGGGCCAGCGCGGCGACCGCGGCGAGACCGTTGAGCGTGGCCGCGGCCAGCGCGCTGCCGGTGATGCCGAGCCACGGGATCAGCACGAAGCCCGCCAGCAGCGTGCCGGCAATGGCGCCCGCGGTGTTGGCGGCATACAGGCGTCCGCCATGTGTGCCGATGTAGCCGGGGCGCGACGCCAGCACGCGCATCAGCACCGGCAGCGTGCCGCCCATGGCTGCCGCCGGCACGATCACCAGCACGAACGGCAACGCCCAGGCCAGCAGCCCGGCGCGGCTCTCCAGCCATGCGAACGGCGCGACGGAGCGCGCCAGCGCCAGCGTGGCGCCAATGGCCAGCACCAGCACGGCGATTTCGAGCCACGCATACAGCCGCAGCGGCCGCGCATGGCGGTCCGCGACACGCCCGAACAACCAGCCGCCGAGTGCGAGCCCGGCAAAGAATGCGCCCACGGCGGTGGTGACGGCGTGCACATCCACGCCGACCACGAGCGCGAGCTGCTTTATCCAGAGAATCTGGTAGATCAGTCCGGCCGCACCGGACACGAAAAGCAGCAGGGCAGGTGTCAGCATGGCGCCGTGATGCGCCAGTTGACCCTGCCCTGCCTGCAAGGCGGCGCCTCCCGCACGCCGCAGCTTGTCAGAACTGTGCCGCGCTTGCTGCTTGCCGGCGTTGGCGCCGGCATGCGCTTCTCTCATGGTGCGATCCTGGTGAAGAGGTTGGCCGGGATGACCCGGCCAACCATTGCCACTGGAATTACTTCCCGGCTGCCCCCTTGTCGAGGGACTTCATCACCGCCTCGGTCATCTGGTCGATGGTGAAGCTCGCCGGGCGCTGGCTGGGCGGGTAGTCCTTGAACGTCTGGAGGAACGGCGCCACCCGTGACGATGCATAGCTGACCATATAGGCATTCTTCGCCGTCCAGTCATAGTACTGATCGGAGACGATATCCGCCCGTTCATACGGATCCATGCGCAGGTTGAACACCTTTGGCACGCGCAGGCAGGTAAAGGGGTTGGCCCAGACTTCGAAGCCGCCCGGGTGACGCTGCTCGCAGAACACGAACTTCCAGTCGTTGTGGCGCATTGCCACCAGTACGCCGTCATCGTTGAAGTAGAAGAAGTCCTGGCGGGGCCCGGCATTGGTCTGGCCGGTCAGGTACGGCAGGAAGTTATAGCCATCCAGGTGGACCTTGAAGGACTTTCCGCCAATGCTGGCGCCCTTGAGCAGCCGGTCCTTGATGTCGGCATCGCCGGCGGCCGCAAGCAGCGTCGGGAACCAGTCGAGACCGGACATCATGGTCGTGGACACCGTGCCAGGCTTGATCTTGCCCGGCCAGCGTACCAGTGCCGGCACGCGGAATGCCCCTTCCCAGTTGGTGTCCTTCTCGCTGCGGAACGGCGTGGTTGCCGCGTCCGGCCAGGACCACTGGTTGGGTCCGTTGTCGGTCGTGTAGACAACGATGGTGTTGTCGGCAACCTTCAGGTCGTCGAGCGACTTGAGCAGCTTGCCGATGTCGCCGTCGTGTTCGAGCATACCGTCCGCGTACTCATTGCCAGGCATGCCGCTCTGTCCGCGCATCGACTCGCGCACGTGCGTGAACGCGTGCATGCGCGTGGTGTTCATCCACACGAAGAACGGCTTGTCCGCCTTCACCTGCTTCTCCATGAAGCCGATCGCCGCCGCCGTGGTTTCGTCGTCGATGGTCTCCATGCGCTTGCGGTTCAGCGGACCGGTATCTTCCACCTTGCCGTCGGCGTAGGAGTGGAGGACGCCGCGCGGCCCATTCGCCTTGACCCAGGCCGTGTCGTTCTTCGGGTAGTACGGACGCTCAGGCTCCTCTTCCGCATTGAGGTGGTACAGGTTGCCGAAGAACTCGTCGAAGCCGTGCGCGGTCGGCAGGTACTCGTTGCGGTCGCCCAGGTGGTTCTTGCCGAACTGCCCGGTCGCATAGCCAAGCGGTTTGAGCGCCTGGGCAATTGTCACGTTCTGCGCTTGCAGGCCGACCGGCGCGCCCGGAATACCCACCTTCAGCAGGCCCGTGCGCAGCCCGACCTCGCCGGTGATGAAGGTGGAGCGGCCCGCCGTGCAACTGTTCTCGCCGTAGTAGTCGGTGAGCATCATGCCTTCGTTCGCGATCCGGTCGATATTGGGCGTGCGATAGCCCACCACACCGTGGCTGTAGGCGCTGATGTTGGTCTGCCCGACGTCATCGCCGAAGATGACGAGGATGTTCGGCTTCTTGCCGGACGGCGCGGTGGCCGCCAGCGCGGGCGCCGAAGCTGCGGCAACCGGCGCGTTGGCCGCCACCGGCGGATTCTCCTTGGCCGGCGCTGGCTCGGCCGCTACTGGCGCCGCCGTGGGCGCCTGCGCCGCCGGCTGCTGTTCCTTGGGCGGCGTCTCCTTCTTGCCGCAGCCCGCAATCGCAAACACGGCGGCGGCCATGGCCAGCATCACCAGCCTGGAGCCCCGCCCTTTCCCTATGCCTTCTTCATCTCGGTGCATGTTCCGCCTCCGTTCATTGACCCGTTACGGTCGGTTCACTGCTGCTCGCATCGTGCTCATGGCTTGCCGGCCGGATAAATCTGCTGCCAGTCCTGCTTCATGCTGACCACGGTCCAGCCTCGCGAGCGCGCCGCATCCAGCGCCTTGTCCAGCTTGCCCACCTTGGACTGGCGGTCGTAGGCGAACTCCCGCTCGGCGTCGTCGTGATGCACCAGCACCGCCATGCGCGGACCGTCGCCGCCGGCGGTGTACTCGAGCATTTGCAGGTCGCCGTCGGAATTGCCGACGGCGAGGATGGGCCGGCGGCCGATATGGCGGTAGATGCCGACCGGCTTGCCGGGGCCGTCATCGATAAAGTCGAGCTTGGGATCGCGCACCAGCACCGGCTTGCCGTCGCGCACCATGTAGCGCACCGCCTGCGACGAGCCGATCACCTGCTCGGGCGGGATGCCATAGACCTGCTGGCTCCACGGCCGCATGAAATCGATGGTGCCGCCGGAGACGATGTAGGTCTTGAAGCCGTTAGCGCGCAGGTAGGACAGCAGTTCCAGCTGCGGCTGGTAGACCAGCTCGGTATAGGGCCGCTTGAACCTGGGATGGCGCGCCCTGGACAGCCAGTCGCGGATGGTGCGGTCGTACTCGTCCACGCTCATGCCGCTGTTGGCAGTGGCGATCAAGCCGAGCAGCTGCTTCTGGTTTGCCATCAGCGCGTTCATGTCGTTGGCCATCAGCGCCTTGAACGCGGCATTGTTGCGCCACTCAGGATGCTGCGGCGCGGCGGCCCTGACCTGGTCGAGCAGGAAGAAGAACTGGAAGTACAGCGGCTGCTCGCTCCACAGCGTGCCGTCGTTGTCGAACACCGCCACGCGCGCCTCGGGTGGCACGAAGGTGGGCGAGCCCGGGCGCGTCACGTCGGCCACGAACTTGAGCAGCGCCTGACGCGCGGCGCCGTCGCGCCACGATGGCAGGGCTTGTTCGGCGGGCTGGGCCTGGGCGGCAGTGGCCTGTGCCGCGGGGGCCGCGGGTCCGGCGGGCGCGGTACAGCCGGAAAGCTGCAGGCCCGCAAGCGCCAGCGCGGCGCACAGTGCCGCGATCGTCTTGCGCGATGCGCTTGCGCGCAAGGCGCTGTTGGCAGGCATGCTCATGGCACTTGCTCCTGTGTCGTATCGCACCGCTCCGGCATCAGCGTGACGCCGGCTGCGGCTGTCCGCCCATCGCCAGCGGCAGATGGGGCGCGTTGCGGCGCATTTCGGCCCAGCGGCTGTCGTCCATCACGAGCCGGAAGCCAAGGTGCGACATGCTGTTGAAAGGATCCGTCCCGCGCCGAGCGCTGGGGCGGTAGCTCAGGCAGTAGTCTTCGTTGCACAGGAACGAGCCGCCGCGCGTCACGCGCTTGGGCGCGTTGACCGGTACGCCAGGCTCGCTGGGATCCCATGAGGCCAGGGGGCCGGCCGGGTTCTCGATCGGCTGCGCCTTGCCGGCTTCGCGCCGGAACTGGTCGGCGCGGTACCAGTCGGCGACCCATTGCCAGGCATTGCCGGTCATGTCGGACAGTCCGTAGCCGTTGGGCGGGAACGTGCCGACCGGTCTGGTGCCCAGCGCGCCACCGGCCTTCGGGCTGACTACCTGGCTCACTGCCGGGCTGACTGCCGGGCTAACAACCGGGAACGGCTGGTTCTGCTGGCCCTGCCAGACGTTGGCCATCTGCTTGCCGGCGGGCGCGAACTGGTCGCCCCATGCGTAGGTGGCCTGCTCCAGCCCGCCACGCGCGGCAAATTCCCACTCGGCCTCGGTAGGCAGGCGCTTGCCGACCCATTTGGCATAGGCCTGGGCGTCTTCGTACGACACCTGCACCACCGGATGGTCGTCCTTGCCTTCGATCGAGGTACCGGGACCTCCCGGATGACGCCAGTCGGCGCCGGGCACATAGCGCCACCAGCGCGAATAGTCCCGCAGCGGCACCGGACGCGGCGTGCCGACAAAGACCATGCCGCCGGCCACCATCGCGCTGTCGGGCGGACGCGGCGTGCCAGGGGGCAGCTGTACCTTCAGGGTCTCCCAGTCCGGCACCCGCTCCGCCGTGGTGACGTACCCCGTGGCCTCGACGAACTTGCGGAACTCGCCGTTGGTGACGTGGTGCTTGTCCATCCAGAACGCATGCACGCGCACCTTGTGCGCCGGCTTCTCGTTGGCCTGCGCCATTTTGCTGTCGCTGCCCATCAGGAATTCGCCGCCGGGTATGCGGACCATGCCGAGCGGACCGCTCTTGCCGTCGCCTTCTACCACCCCGGGCGCCTTGCCGGAGAGCGACTGCGCGTACCACCAGCTGCCGCCCGCGCCTGCCGCCATGCAGGCACAGGCCAGCACGGCAATCAGGAACGTGCGGCGTCGATGCGGCGCCGCAGCAGCAGAGGCAGGCGGCGCTTGCGCTGCGCCGTGCGCCGGGGCCTGCGAATGAAGCCCGTTGCGCTTGCCGGTTGCCATAGGACGTCCTCCGCCAAAAGACAAAAAGGTGCAATAGCGCACCTGCGGGTATCGTCACAGAACGGTTACTGAAAAGGAATTTAGATTTCTTGCCGAGTGTGTTGAAAGATTTCACGGCAGCGCTGTCATCGCCGTTTGCTCCTCGGGGTAAATACCATCCCACTGTCTCGTCCATAGCGCCGATGTGCCGCGCCGGCAGCGGCCCGTACGCTGCCGTTTGCCATGCGCGCAAGGCGCGACAAGACAACCAGGACGTCACAACCAGGAGGAAACACCATGCAAGCTGACCGACGCAAAGCCCTGCAGTGGCTGGGTGCAGGTTCCCTCGCCGCCACGGCCTCGGCGCTTGGCCTTGGCCTTGGCCATGCCCGGGCCCAGTCAGCCCAGTCCGCCGTATTGAACTATCCGTCGAGGCCGGTGCGGCTGGTCGTGCCCTACCCGCCGGGCGGCGCCACTGACGTGCTGGCACGCGCGCTTGGCGAACCGCTCGGCAAGCTGTGGCAGCGCCCGGTCATCGTCGAGAACCGCCCCGGCGTCGGCGGCATGATCGGCGCCGACGTGGTGGCCAAGGCGGCGCCCGATGGCTACACGCTGCTGCTGGCGCTGCCCAGCCTGGTGCAGACGCCCTACATGGTGGCCAAGCCCCCCTTCGATCCGCTGCGCGACCTGACCGCCATCGGCCAGCTGTGCACCTCCAGCCTGGTGCTGACCGCCAACAGCGCCATGCCACGCACGCTGCCCGAGGTGGTGAGCCTGGCCAAGTCGCAGCCGAACAAGCTTTCTTACGGCACTTATGGCATCGGCACCGGCGCCCATCTCTATATGCAGGTGTTCACGACCGGTGCCGGCGTCGAGCTGCTGCACGTCCCGTACAAGGGCGAGGCGCCGATCGCCACCGACCTGATCGGGGGCCAGATCTCGCTGGGTACGCTGTCGCCGATGACCGTGCGCCAGCATGCGCGCAGCGGCAAGCTGCAGCCGCTGGCCGTGACCGGCAACACGCGCGCGCCGATGCTGCCCGACGTGCCCACCTTCCAGGAACTCGGCTACAAGGGGCTGGACGGCCCGGCCTGGCTCGGCCTGTTCACCACGGCCGGGACGCCGCAGGCTATCGTCGAGAAGATTTCCGCGGATGTGGAGACCGTGATGGCCGCGGCCGATATCCGGCAACGCATGGCCGACCTGGGGCTGATCGTCAAGACTTCGCGCCCGGCGGCGTTCGCGGCGGTGGCGAAGGCCGACCAGGCTTATTGGGGGAATGTGATCAAGGAGTACAACATCCGGCTGGATTGAGCTGGCATGCGTCAGACGCCGTAATTGCGGAACCAGCGCACCAACTGGCTACGGCATGCCGCAGCGGGGTGTGGTGCGCTGACAGGGGCAACCGGAAGCGCTGATCAGGCCACCAACGGCCGGAACCGGCGCTCCATTGCAGGGCTCACGTCCCTGACGCGCATTGCCAGATTGACTTGCATGGTCGTGGATGCCGTTTCAATCAGTGTCCGCTCTATCTCGTAGCTGTTTTTGCTCATCCACAACAAGACCTCGCGCAGGTGCCATAGCGAACTGGCGCCTTCATGCACCGGCGGCGGAAATGACTCGGGATGGCCGATCATCAGTTTGCGCATGTTCTGGCGGGACATTCCGATCGCATCGGCAATATCCGTCAGGCCGACCAGATCCGGCGCGGCTTCGATCAGCATTGCGGATGGTATGGCACGCTTTATGTCGGCGAGCGCGCTCATGATGGCGTCCATGGCGGACTCCGCATCACGGTCAAAGGCGACTGCAATCCGGCCCGCCACGCCCGTCCCGACGATTGCGTCGTCACATCCCGCCTCCTACAGGCGTTCGACCAGGGCATCGGGATTGTTATCGTCCGGTGATAGTTGATATCTGAGGGTGAAAGAATATTCCATAGCTACTTCGCCTTCTGCAGATTGAACCGTGGTCCTGTCTCCAAGATTAAGTGCGTCTGCGTTAGTTGTCATATGACAACTAACGCAGACGAAAGCCTATGAATCGAAGGAGTGTGAAATAGGGACTTAAAGCGGCACTGAGAGGACACTGCAATCGGTGTGTCCTTCGCGCACGCTAAGTTCTTTCGGCGGCACCAGTCGGCAAGAACTGAAACGATTCAGATCACGCCCGCTTCCCTCAGTGCGCGCAACTCACTCGCCCCCAGTCCCAACGCGCCATAGACCAGCGCATTGTGCTCGCCCACGGCCGGACCGCAGCGCGGCGCGGCCGGTGCGTAGCCGGAGAATCTCGGCACCACGCATGGCGCCGGCACTGACCCAAGCTCGGCATCCGGCAGGCGCACGATCGCCTCGCGCGCGCGCATCTGCGGATCTTCGACAATGTCGGCGATGCTGAACACCTTGCTGAACGGCACCTGGCACGCCTCGAGCGCCGACGCCGCGTCCGCGTAGGACCGCGCAGCAAACCAGGCCGCGATCTGCGCGTCGAGCGCATCGAGATTACGCACGCGGCCGGCGTTGGTGGCGTAGTCGGCCGCGCACGCGAGCTGCGGCGCCGCCATCGCTTCTGCCAGGCGGCGGAAGGTGGCATCGGACGACGCCACCACCGAGACCCAGACGTCGTCCGAGGTCCGGTACATATTCGACGGTGCCGCATAGGTAGTCCGATTGCCCGCGCGCTGGCGCACGCGGCCCAGTTGCTCGTACTCCACCGCCAGCGGCTCCAGCAGCCGGAACAGTGCTTCAGTGGCGGCCAGGTCGATCTCGCGGCCAGGCAGGTCCGGCCGCGCGCGCCGCTCCGCCACCGCGGTGGCGATGGCAAAGGCGCCGAACAAGCCAGCGACCATGTCGCCGACCGGGTAGTTCATGTGCATCGGCCCGCTCTCCGGCGAGCCTGCCAGGTTGGTGAACCCGCTCATCGCTTCAAAGATCCGCGCAAACCCGGGCCGCTGCGCATACGGTCCGGTCTGGCCGAAGCCGGTCAGCCGCAATACCACCAGGCCGGGATTGGCCGCGCGCAGGGTCTCGATATCCAGCCCCCAGCGCGCCAGCGTGCCGGTGCGGAAGTTCTCGACCAGGACATCGAACTGCGGCAGCAGCTTCAGGAAGATCTCCTTGCCGCGCGGTGTGCGCACGTCCAGCGAGATGCCGCGCTTGCCGCGGTTGGTCACTTTCCAGTACAGCGCGTGCGCGTCGGTGACGGGTTCAAGCGAGCGCAGCGGATCGCTGCCATCGGGCAGTTCCAGCTTGACGACTTCGGCGCCCATGTCGCCGCACAGCGTGGCCGAGAACGGTGCCGCCACCACGGTGGCCATGTCCAGGATACGCACGCCCGCCAGCGGGCCGGTGCCGGCGTCGGTGTGGGTGTTGCAAGGCGTTGCCGCCGTGGCGGCGTGGTCGGGTGACGCGTTCGGCATTGGGATCTGTCTCTTCGTTTTGGGGTTGGGCGCAGGTTGCTGCGATCCAAACTGACAGCCCCGCTCGCCGGGCGCAAGCACGGTTTCGCTGTGCGGAACCGTCGTGCTACAACATTGACGAGCCCCCTCACGGATCCGAGCATGAATGCCAACAGACCGCCGCCAGACATGGAACGCACTCCACTGCCCGGCCTTGCCAGCGCCGACGAACTCTCAACCGATCGCCAGTTCGCCAGCAACCTGGCTCGCGGGCTGGACGTGCTGCGGGCGTTCACGCCGGGCAGCCCGGTGCTGGGCAACCAGGACATCGTGGCGCGGACCGGACTGCCCAAGGCAACGGTGTCGCGCCTGACGTACACGCTCAGCCTGCTTGGCTTCCTGAGCCGGGTGCCGGGCAACCAGAAGTACCGGCTCGGCGCTGGCGTGCTGGCGCTGGCGTATCCGATGCTTGCCGGGCTGGCTATCCGCCAGATCGCGCGGCCATATATGGAAGCCATCGCCCGCGAAACCGGGTGCACGGTGAACCTGGGGATGCGCGAGCGGCTGACGGTGGTGTACGTGGACAGCTGCCGCGTCGATCCGGGCAACGTGTACCAGCCCGACATCGGGAGTACGCGGCCCTTGCTGTCCACCTCGATCGGCCGCGCCGTGCTGCTGGCGTGCGGGGCGGAAGAGCGCGCCGCGGTGCTGAACCGGCTGCGCGTGGAAGATGCCGGGCGCTTCGAACGGGAGCAGCCGATGTGGATTGCGGAACAGGCGCACTACGCGGCGCATGGCTTTTGCCTTAGCCGCGGCGAATGGCGAACGGACATCCACGCGATAGCCGTGCCGATCCGGCAATCGCTGCATGAAGACCCGTTCGCGCTGAACTGCACCGTCGCCGCCGCGCGCGACCGTGACGACATGCTGGCGCGCACGGTCGCGCAGAAGTTGCGCGAAGGCGTCAGGCAGATCGAGCTGGCGTGCGCGCGTTGATGTGATGCCAGGCAGTGACGACAAGCGGTGACGACGCCGCGGAGGTTGTAGCAAGGAGGCGCCAAGCGATCCGGCGAGATTGCGGCCTTATCGGGAAACCACGGGAACATCCCAGACCAGGAGACAAGATGCAATCCTCTCAAACAGCACGCCGGCGCCTGCTGGCCGCCATGTGCGGCTGCGCCGCGCTCGCGCCTGCCGTGGCCCTTGGCGCCGCCGACAGTGCCGACAGGTTCCCCGCCCACCCCATTCGCATCATCGTGCCGTTCTCGGCCGGCGGCGTGGTCGACACCGTCACCCGCGTCACCGCCGAGCGCATGGCCCTGCTGCTGCGCCAGCCTGTCATCGTCGAGAACCGCACCGGCGCGGGCGGCTCCATCGGCACCGACATCGCTGCCAAGGCCACGCCTGACGGCTATAACCTGCTTGCCGTCAGTCCCAGCTACGTGGTCGGGCCGCTGCTCAACAGCGCGATCAACTGGAAAGGCACCCGCGACTTCCGCGCGGTTGCCGGCTTTGGCGTGGTGCCCAACGTGATCGTGGTCCCCGCATCGTCGCGCCTGCGCACCCTGCCTGAACTGCTTGACGCCGCGCGCAGCCAGCCCGGTGCGCTGACCTACGCCAGCGCCGGCTTGGGTACCTCCAACCACCTCTCCGGCGAATTGCTCGCGCAAATGACCGAGGTCAAGCTGATGCATGTGCCGTACAAGGGCCAGCCCGAGGCGCTGACGGACGTGCTGGGCGCGCGCGTGTCGATGATGGCGCTGACCGCGGCGATCGCCCGCCAGCAGGTCCAGAGCGGCAAGCTGCGCGCACTCGCGGTGACTTCCGCCAAGCGGTCCGCGGCGTTGCCGGACATTCCCACCGTCGCCGAAGTTGCGCGCCTGCCCGGCTATGAAGTAGGCGCGTGGTTCGGACTGGTCGCGCCGCACGCCACCCCCGACGCCGTCGTGCGCAAGCTCGCCGACGCCGCGGCGCAGGCCGTCAGCGATCCTGCCGTGGTCAAGCGTTTGGCCGACATCGGCATGGACGTAGCCCCGCAATCCGCACCGGCCTTTGACCGCTACCTGGACAGCGAGTCGAAGAAGTGGACCCGCGTGCTGAAGACCGCCGGCATCAGCGCCCAGTAGCGCCTGTCGTCCACACGGCAAGACACATCCCGCTCCTTCCCAGACACCTACCCACCTGACGCTCCCATGATCCGCGACGCCGCCCGCATGCAAGCCCTGCTTGCCGACCTCCGCCAGTTCGTCCTCAACACCTGCATTCCGCTCGAAGCCGACATCGACCGCGACGACGTCATCCCTGAACCGGTGGTCGACGCCATGCGACAACTCGGATTGTTCGGACACAGCATCCCCGAGGCCTATGGCGGCGCGGGGCTGACGTCCGAAGAACTGACGCTCGTCAACATCGAAGTTTCGCAGGCCGCGACCGTCTTCCGCGCGCGCTTCGGCGGCAACACCGGCATCGCCTCCGAGTCGCTGGTCGTCGACGGCACCGAAGCGCAGAAGACGCGCTACCTGCCGCGGCTTGCATCGGGCGAGCTGACCGGCTGCTTCGCGCTGACCGAGCCCGAAGCCGGATCCGACGCCACCTCGCTGCTGACATCGGCCCGGCGCGAGGGCGACCATTACGTGCTGAACGGCAGCAAATGCTTCATCACCAACGCACCGATCGCCGACCTGTTCACCGTCTTCGCGCGCACCGACTCCGATACCCCTGGCGCGCACGGCATCAGCGCCTTCCTGGTCGAACGCGGCACGCCCGGCATCAGCACCGGCGAACCGGAACGCAAGATGGGCCAGCACGGCTCGCCGGTGGGCGACGTCTACCTGCGGGACTGTCGCGTGCCCGCCACCGCCATCGTCGGCGGCCAGCCTGGCGTCGGCTTCAAGACGGCGATGAAGGCGCTCAACAAGCAGCGCATCAACCTGGCTGGCCTGTGCATCGGCCCTGCCATCCGCCTGGTGGACGAGATGGTGCGCTACGCGAGCCAGCGGCGCCAGTTCGGCAAGCCGATCGCCGATTACCAGCTGGTGCAGCAAATGGTTGCCGACAGCAACACCGACATCCACGCCGCGCGCGCGCTGGTACTGGAAACCGCCCGCCGCCGCGACAACGGCGAGGACGTGACTATGGAGGCATCGATGTGCAAGCTGTTCGCCTCTGAAATGTGCGGACGCGTGGCGGATCGTGCGGTGCAGACCTTTGGCGGCAGCGGGTATATGGCGCGTACCGTGGCGGAGCGGTTTTATCGCGATGTGCGGTTGTTCCGGTTGTATGAGGGGACCACGCAGATTCACCAGTTGAATATTGCAAAGCGGACGATGCAGGCGCGGGAAGGAGTGCTGGATCGGGCAGGGTAACGCCCAGGTACACCCATGCGTACGGTCAACGAATGACAGCCGCTTGATTCCCCCAAAGCAATGCGTAGTACCGGTCGAATGGATTCTTGTGCGCAATAATGAAGGTGCCTGATCTCCCATCGAGAACGCCATGTCCGCACCAACGATCCATTCGGCACGCCTCGCCCTGATCCCCTTCTCCCGCGCCGATGCCGACGAAGTATGGCCTTGCATCACGCCAACCCTGGCACGCTACATGGAATGGGAACCCGCCCCGTCCCCGGCCGCATTCCGTGACGTCTGGCAAGCCTGGCTGCCGGCCATGGACGACGGATCGGATTTTATCTTTACCATCCGCCGCACGAGTGACGGCCAATTCCTGGGACTGGCCGGGCTGCATCACGCCGATACGCCCGCGCCGGAATTCGGCATCTGGATCCGGGAAGACGCCCACGGCCACGGCTATGGAATGGAGGCCGTGCTGGCGGTGAAAGACTGGGCGATGGCTGCCTTGCAGCCGCCGCGGTTCATCTATCCGGTGGCGGAAGAGAATTGGGCAAGCCGGCGGATTCCGGAGGCGATGGGCGGCGTGGTAGTGGACAGCCAGCCTGCGCCGAAATATGTGCGGCTGATTTATGAAGTGCCAGCGCGGTGATGCGCGCACACAGCCGGATGCTTCCGAGGCGAGGAAGGCCGCTTGACGGTAAACGATAATGGCCCGGCGCGAACCATCATTCGCGCCGGGCCAGCCTGCACGTTTAACGCCCCTTCCACTCCGGCGGCCGCCGGCCTACAAACGCCTCCACCCCTTCGCGGAAGTCTTCGCTCCCGTAGCACAGGCGCACGAGATCATCGGTATCGGCCACCGCCTCCACGGTCTGCCGCCGCAAGGCCTCCTTGACGACCGTCTGCGTAACAGGCGCCAGCGCGGCAAGCCGGCTGCATAGCGCAGCGACCTCGCTCTCCAGCGACTCGGCAGCATAGACGCCTTCCAGGAATCCGCACGCCAATGCGGCATCGGCGTCCAGGATCTGCGCCAGCAGCAGCATGCGCCGCACCGGCTGCAAGCCCCACGCCGCGCGCAGCTTGGCGAGGTTCAGCGCCGACAGCGTGTTGCCGAGGGTCTTGGCGATCGGCACGCCGAAGCGGGCCTTGGACGTCGCCACGCGGAAATCACAGGCGGTCGCGATGGCAAGCCCGCCGCCCACCGCCCAGCCCTCGATCACGGCAACGGTCGGCATCGGCAGCTGTTCGACCAGGCGGATGCCCTCGTCGATGCGCGCTTCGTAGGCCACCCCGTCATCGCCATTCGAGAATTGCCGGAACTGCGCGATATCAGTGCCCGCGACAAAGGCCTCCCCGCCCTCCCCGCGCAGCACCACCACGCGCACGCCCTCGCTGCCATCCGCCGCGAGCGCGCGGCAGTGCGTGGCGAGTTGCTCGTACATCGCCCACGTCATCGCGTTGCGCGCGGCCGGGCGGTCGAAGGTCAGCGTCGCGACCTGCCCCTGCACCGTGAGCCGGACTTGCCCGTCGCTGCCAGCACCGCCTTCACGCTGGCTCGCCCCGGATTGACCGCCTCCCGGCGGCTGCGCGGCGTTCATGCGCCGAACGCGCCGGCCGCGGCCAGCGACTGCTGTTCGTCCTTCGACAGCCCCAGCTCGGCCAGGATTTCTTCCGTATGCTGGCCCAGCAGCGGCGGCGGCCGGCGTACCTGCTGCGGCGTGCCGCCCATCTTCACCGCGAAGCCGATATTGGGCACCTTGCCCTCGATCGGGTGATCGATCTCGATACGCATCTGGCGGTGACGGCCATGCTCGCTGTCGAAGGCTTGCGGGTAGGTCAGGATCGGCCCGGCAGGGATGCCGACTTCCAGCAGCTGTTCGATCCAGTAGTCGGCGCCCTGCCTGGCGAAGCTCTCTTCCAGTGCCGTGATCAGTGCCTGCCGGTTGGCCAGCCGCAGCGCCACGGTGGCAAAGCGCTCATCCGCCAGCAGGTCCTGCCGGTCGAGCGTGTTGCACAGAAGCTGCCACAGCTTCTGGTTGGTAGCCCCCATCACAAAGTAGCCGTCGGCGGCCTTCATCGCCTGGTAGGGCGCGCTCATGCGGTTGGCCGTGCCAAGCGGCTCGGGCTCGCGGCCCGTGCCCCAGTACTCGCAGGTGTCCCACACCGAGAATGCCAGCGCGGAGTCGAACAGCGACGCGTCGACATACTGCCCCTTCCCCGTCTCCTTGGCGCCGATATAGGCCGACAGCATGCCGTAGGTCGCGAACAGCGCGCAGCCGATATCGGCCACCGGCACGCCCGCCTTCACCGGCGCGCCGCCGGGATAGCCGGTGACGCTCATCACGCCCGACATCGCCTGCGCCATCAGGTCGAAGCCCGGCCGGCCGGCCCACGGCCCGCTCTGGCCGAAGCCCGAGATGCTGCAATAGACCAGCTTCGGATTGATCTTGCTGAGCGTCTCGTAGTCGATCCCCAGGCGCTTCATCACGCCGGGGCGGTAGTTCTCCACCAGGATGTCGGCCGATTCCGCCATGCGATAGAGCACCTCCCGGCCGGATTCGGTCTTCAGGTCCAGCGTGACGCTGCGCTTGTTGCGGTTCATGTTGAGGAAGCCCATGCTGTCCGGGCCCTTCATCTTGAACCCCATCGCCCCGCGCGTCTGGTCACCGCCTTCTGGCGGTTCGATCTTGATCACGTCGGCGCCGAGGTCGGCCAGCAGCATGCACGCGTAGGGCCCGGCCATGACCTGGCTGACGTCGAGCACGCGCACGCCGGACAGCGGCAGTTTGGTGGCAGGCGCTTGCGCGCCGGAATCGGTGAAATCAGTCATCGGGTGCTTCCTGGGAAATTCGACAAGTCGGCGGATGTGGGCGCGGCGGCTCCGCGCCATCAGCTCTCGGCCTTCACGCCGGCGTCCTTCACGACCTTGGCCCACTTGGTAGACTCGGACGCGATGAAGGCGCCGAACTGCTGGTTCGTGCCGCCGGAGTCCTCGGCGCCAAAGCTCTTGAGGCGCTCGGCCACATCGGGCATCGCCAGCACGCGGTTGACGTCCGCGTTCATGCGCTGCACCAGCGCCGGCGGCATGCCCTTCGGCCCCACCAGGCCGTACCACGACGCAGCGTCCAGGCCGGGGAAGCCCGACTCCGCCAGCGTCGGCACATTGGGATGGCTGGCCGCGCGCTTGAGCCGGGTCTGCGCGATCGCGATCACCTTGCCTTGCTGGATAAAGGGCGTGGCGGCGGTCATCGTGTCGAACGCATAGTCGATCTGGCCGCCCATCAGGTCCGCCACCAGCGGGCCCGAGCCCTTGTACGGGACGTGCACCACGTCGATCCTGGCCTGCATCCGGAACATCTCCAGCGCCAGATGCTGCGCCGAACCGATGCCGGACGAACCGAAGGAGATCTTTCCGGGCTTCTGCCGGCACAGCGCCACGATGTCCGAAACGGTGCGCACCTTCTGTTCCGGACGGCAGGTCAGCATATTGGGCGTGACGCCCACCATCGAAATCGGGGTGAAATCAGCGCGGGGGTCGTACTTGACGTCCAGCAGCGCCGGGGCGATCGCATGGCTGTTGACGTGGGCCATCAGCAGCGTGGTGCCATCCGGCGGCTGCTTGGCCACATAGGCGGCGGCGATCGCGCCGGTCGCGCCGGGCTTGTTCTCCACCAGCACGCTGGTATTCCACATGACCCCGAGCTTCTGCCCGATCACGCGCGCCAGCACATCCGTGCCGCCACCGGGGGCAAACCCCACTACGATGCGCACCGGCCCTTGTACGTCAGCGGCGGCGCGCGCCAGGCCGGGCATCGCCAGTCCGGCCGCTGCGGCCAGGATGAATTGTCTGCGCTGCATTGCGTGTCTCCGTAGTACTAATCGTTATGGAGCCATCTTCCGCAATGCGCGCGCCAAGGGCTATCGCTATTTTGGGGATTCTGGTTTCGCGTTTTGCGCAAGCACTTCCAGGACGCTGAGCGCGGCGGAGGAAAGTGCGCCATGGGGCCGGTGGCAGAGCACGAACTGGCGTCGCGCCCAATCTTCCGCGATCGGCAAACGCACGAAGCGGCTACCGCCTGCCACCTCGCGCGCAATCGCCTCCGGCATCACGCCGCCGCCCAGGTTCTGGGCCACCAGTGCGGCGATGCTGTCGAAGCCGCCGACGCGCATCCGCATATGGAGCACGCGGCCGGCTTCCTCGGCCAGACGTTCAAGGCCGATGGAGATGGCCGAGCTTTCGCCGAGGACGATCAGGTCGCAGTCGAGCACGTCTTCCGAGGTGACCTGCTTGCGCTTGGCCAGCGCGTGGCCGCGCGCCACCACCAGCACCAGCTTGTCGGTCCGGTAGAGCGCGGTCGGCAGGTCCACGACGCCCAGGCTGCCTTCGTAGATGCCAATGTCCACGGTGCCGCGGCGCAGGGATTGCTGGACTTCCAGGCTGTTCATTTCCTGGAGGTCGATGCGGACGCCGGGGCAGTCGGTGGCGCAGCGCTGGATGTCGAAGGGGAGGAACTGGATGACTGCTGACTTTGGGGCGGCAACGCGTACCACGCCCAGGTCGCCGCCGACGAAGGAGGCGGCGTCGTCCTGCATGCGCTGGACGGTGTGGGTGATGCCGCGGGCGTGGGCTAACAGTGCGCGGCCGGCTTCAGTGCAAGCCATCCCATGGGGAAGGCGCTCGAACAGCGAGACGCCTAGTTGGGCTTCCAGTTCGAGGATGCGGCGGGAGGCGGCGGCGGGAGCCAGATGGAGGCGTTCGGCGCCGCGGGTGATGCTGCCCAGGTCGGCGACGGCAATGAAGAGCTGGACAGTGGTCAGGTCGAAATGCAGCCGAGGAAGGCGAGAGGAGGCGGAGGACGTCACGATGGTCGCATCTGCTGCGTCGTTGCGGAAGAAAGGCTGCCGGGCTGGGGTTGGGCCCTTCGAAAAAAGAGCCGTGGCGGCCCGATTTTCCACCGCTCAAGCGATCTCGGCAATTGCAGATTCCCATGCAACCCTCGAACGAGTATTTGGGCGGGACCGGGGCAGCCGCTGATGATTGATGCGCTTCGCGGCTAGGCCGGACTGTAATCGTTGTGTCGTCCCGCCATCCTCCTTACATCTAAGCTTGTTGTCTGAAGCGATGGAAGCTAAGTCCGCATCAAAAGCGCTCTGCGCCATCGAATGCATTGAACTTCTTCACGTCTGCCACCTTGTAGAACAGTTTCAGTGCGGAGCCTTTCGAGGGTGGAATTCGGCCTACAAAGGCCGATCTCACAAAAGCCGCACTGCCGTTGCCGTTGCTTTCCATCAGGCACACATATTGAAGTCCACGCTGGCGCAACAATGCAAAAGCTGCAAGGCCCGGTTCCTCAACTCTTGCTGGCCGGAATTTGCCGACCGCAACCGCTCGCATGATGTAGCCACGATGTGTACCTACGAAGATATAATCCTTGAGTCCGCGCTTGCTGGTCGCATAGCCAATCCGAAGCCTGTTTCTGTCGCTGGCAGGTATAAATAGCCGATGGCCGGGTACCGTTACATCATCAATCAGATGCGCCTCCCCTTCAATTGGGACAATAGAAACCGAAGCGTCAGTCGATTTGTCAAATAGCAGGCAACTATCGATGACCGCCTCCGGCACCAGTTCGGCATGTGCAGAAACTGAAAGTGCGACAAGCAAAGCCAGAATGGTGGGCCGTATCATCTGTACTCCTTCGCACGGGTGACTGTCACCCAATCCCGGCCATAACGCCAGAAGATGGTGCCGCCTACGCCTGCGGTGGATTCATAGACCCAGGAGTAGCGTCCAACCTCCTCCCGCACAGTCTTCACCTGTCCGCCTACCTTCTTCTTGACTGTTTTGTACAGAATTTTCGTCTTCCCTGAGTCGCTGATTCCGTAAATATTGTGAACAGGATCCGTGATATGGATTCCGGACTTTACTTTCGCGTGATGCTTGTAGTTAGACTTTATGTCTGCTCCATCCCAAAAATACGCGCCATTCGAGAAGTCTACGCCTCCTGAGAAAGCATTTCGTGCGGCCTTGACTGCATCGGACATAGGCGGGCTCTTTTCAATGTCTTTCTCCGTGGCCTTCATTAACTTAGCGTAGCGCGCGTTGCCGACTGCTCTCACAAATGAAAAATTCTTGTCCTTCGATGTAAAGGCATCGATGGTGGAATAGCCCCTGGCTTTCATCTGACGGACCATCACACTTGCCAGTGCGGCCATTTCTTCGTACAGGTCCCTTGTTGACGACTCGCCATAGGCGATAGCTGCCAACAGACGCTCCTCAGAAGACAGAGCTGAACTTGCCGACGCCGATCTTGATACTTCTGTCATGCTCGTGTTTCCTTTGCCTTGTCCAGCCACATGACGATTTCCATGGACACGCCACCGCGCACCGTCGGGGTTGCTCCGCTGCCAAACGGGGTATCCTGGCTAATCCGCTGCCCCTCAACAAATAGGTCATAGCGATAACCTTCCTCCCCCGCGCCGGTCTCGGCATCAACAAGCTCGTAGTATTGCTCAATGATTTGCGTATCGTGACTTGCCGATACTACGCTGGAGCTTGGCCCCGATGAGAGTGGCGGCGCATAGTGCCCCATCCGGTTTACTTCTATGGTGAAATTGGTCTGGGAGTGGATGACTATCGGGTTGGTCGGGCACTTGCAATAGACGCGCGCGCCGCTCACCAATATTTGTTTCCCACGCAGATCAAAGGCAGGGTAACAGTCGTTCATCACAGGCCCGCCAGCCTTGCAGGCCAGACAGGTTGCATAGTCGCCTTCGACACCCACCTTCACACCGTGATGGAACATGCTCTCGCCGGTGGCGATGAGTACACCGTTTGCGTTGGTCTTGTCCCCATCTAGCAGAGCATAGCGAATATCAGGCATTACAACTCCTTATGGCGGTGTTGGCGTAAAAGACGTCGTCTTTTTTGGGTTGGTAGCGGACCAGAATACATAGGTCCGGCGTAGTGTGGGGATGTGTCCGCAAGGGTGGGCCGCTGTGGAAAGCGCTACGCAAGGTTTAGCATTCCTTAGAGGGAAAAGGATGAGCGAATCGGACCAACATTCAACGACCCAATTCGACACAGCCATGCTTCCACTAGGGGCGCCCGCCCCGCCATAGGACGGTTCCGAATCTGAATGAAATGAATTCGTATCAGAATTTAGGTTGCACAAGCACAGCGCGCAGGTGTCGGTGCCACCATCAGGGTGTCACTTGGCGGCAAGCAAGGCCGCTTCCTGTTGCTTCGATCGAAGCAGATGCCTTGAGTACGGCTGCAATTGCGTCGTTTCCCGCGTGAAAGGCTCGTTGGAGAATTCTGGCCTTCGTCGGATGAGGTGCGGGTCGATGGCGGTGCCGATGTCGCAAGATGGCGGGAGTCAATGGCTAAGGAAGCGCCGTCGATTGAGCACGGCGGCCATAGTCCAGTGTTGCGCCGAATATCTCCGGGCTGCGCTTATGAAGGCATACGGGCGACCGTACGCCCACATCTAACCTGCTCAGTTACAACGCATTCGCGTGTACCGCGTCCAAGGCATCACAAACAATTGCCAATTGCTCGGCGAGCGCTGTTGAAGCCGGCATCATTGGCAAACGCAGTTCCTCAGACAGCAAGCCTTGCCTGGCCAGTAATGCCTTGACCGGTCCAGGGTTAGGTTCTGCAAACATCAGCCGAATCAGCGGCATCAGGGCATGGAAAAGCTCGCGGGCAACGCTCAGGCGCTGGTCATCCACAGCGCGCCACAGCTCCGAAAAGAGATCAGGCCGAATGTGCGCTGACGCAACGATCGCGCCCTGCCCGCCCATGCATAGCGTGGCAAGCAGTTGGTGATCCTCTCCCGCGAGAACTGCCAGGCGGCCATCGGCGATTAACGCTTGCGTGGTTTCAGCATTGCCGCCGCAGTCCTTGATTCCTCGAATATTGCCGTGGCTTGCCAACGAGAGCAGCGTTTCGGCGCTCAGCGTCACACCGGTTCGGTAGGGGATGTCATAAAGCACCAAGGGTGCCCGAGATCTGTCGGCCAGCTCGCGAAAATACCCCTTCAATCCTTCCTGCGACGGTCTTATGTAGTACGGTGCAGGCGCCAGCACCCCCGCCAGCGGACGTTCGCCAATCCTGTCCAGACGGCCAAGCACATGCCGGAGATTGTTGCCAGCCAGGCCCATCATGACCGGCAACTCCCCGACCTCGGCCAGCACGGTATCCAGCACCGCCAACTGTTCCGCCTCATCGAGCGCGGCGGCTTCGCCGGTGCTGCCGCACACCACCAATCCCGCCAGGCCGCTGCAGCGGTAATAGGCCACTAGCCGCCGCAGCGCGAAAAGGGGTGACCAGGGGTAGCCAGATACCACGATAGAGATATTCCACTTCTTGCATTGCATGCTCCGGATCGACCGATTCGGAAACCGCACAGGCAAGCGACGGAGCAAGATGCGCTCAAGACAGTAAGGGGGATTGGCAGACCGTCTTTTAGATTGATGCTGCTCCGTCGCTCAACTGACGGAACAGCGCGCTCCGGTCAGATGAGCGACTGTTTTTTGAATTTGGCGCGCGCGCCCCACTGCGGCTGGTTCGCAGTGAGATCAAGAGAGAGGGAGGCGGGGCGGCGGCTCATGGTTGCGTCAATCTATCCGCTTCTCCGCAATCTCGTCAAGCCTGGCTTGGAAGGGCTCTCCTCCAAGGGGCTATCGAATCAACGCCCCCAACCCGGCTCTTCGCGGTACGGCATCCAGCGAAAACAACTCCATTCGCGCAGCATCAAAGCGCGCACACTCGGCCTTAAGCCACGTAGAGAAAATGGTCGTGCGCCGATCCTCAGGATTACGAGAATGCAGCATGTAGCGCGCCGGCGCGCGTACGTGCTTGCCGAAGACATTCACCAGCCGTCCGCTCCTGATCTCGTCATAGACCAGGGCCGTGCGCCCCATCGCCACCCCCGTGGTGGTTCAGCGCCGCGCTGATGGCAAGGCTCGACAGATTGAATTGCGGCCCCTCCAGCTGCGCAATCCATGCCGGATGAAAGGCCTCAAGCCACGTCCGCCATTCCACGAACTCGGCTGCGCCGACCCATGGAGATGCGTCATGCAGCAACACGACGCCGTCGAGCGAAGCGCCATCAGATAACCCAGAATGCCGGGCGAGGTACTCGGGCGTGGCCACAGGAATCAGGTACTCATCCAGCAAAACGTCAGCGTGCAACTGTCTGTAGCGGACGGGGTCGTAGCGAACTGCCACGTCAATGTCTTCCGCGTCCGAAGCCGGCCGCGTCGTGGATGCCGCGCATCCGCTCTTCGTCTATCTGCCCTGCGGTGTCGGCGGCGCACCGGGTGGTATCACTTACGGTCTCAAGGCACTGTTCGGCGAACATGTACACTGCTTCTTCGCCGAGCCCGTGGCCTCGCCGTGCGTACTGGTGCAGTTGGCCTCAGGTGCGCAAGCTCCCGTATCCGTCTACCACATCGGCCTGGATAACCGGACCGACGCCGATGGCCTCGCCGTCGGCCAGGCATCGCATCTGGTCAGCCCGTTGATGGGTTCCCAACTCGCCGGCGTGTTCACCGTCCCCGACGTTGACATCCTCCTCTCCCTCGACCTTCGGTCGCCGCTTGTCGGCGGAATGGAAGGGGATTCCTACGGCGCTACGCGGTGAGCTGCGCAGCCACTTCGGTGGGTTCCTGTTTCGCAGAGCGGCCTAACTGCACCGGCTCTCCACAGGCTGCAACGCGGTGTCCCCGCGCCAAAACGTTGATCGCGCCGACCACGTCGGCGTTTTCCTCGAAACCGCATTCGATGCAGGCGAACCGAGCTTGCGTAAGCCTGTTGTCCGCGCTTACGCAACCGCACGCCGGACACGTCCGGCTCGTGTTCTCGGGCGGCACTGCGACAAGCCAGCCGCCGTTCCATACCAGCTTGTATTCCAACTGGCGGCGGAATTCGAACCAGCCCTGATCCAGAATCGCTTTGTTCAGGCCGGACTTGGCCCGAATGTTCTTGCCCGGCTTCTCGGCACTGCCCGCTGCCGACCTGGACATGCTCCTCACCTGCAAGTCCTCGATACACACCATCGCGTGGTTTTGGCTGATCGTGGTCGTGGCTTTGTGCAGGTAATCGCGGCGGGCATTGCCGATGCGGGCGAGAATGCGCTGGACGCGGGCTTTCGCCTTCTTCCAGTTGCTGCTGAATTTCTGTTTGCGGCTCATCGTCCGCTGCGCTCGGCCCAGCCGAGCTTCGTGCCGCTTGAAACTATTGAGCGGTGCAAGGTAGCTGCCGTCGCTGAGTGTCGCAAAGCGTGTCACGCCAACATCGATGCCGACGGCGCTGGTGCCCTGAGGCACGGGCTGCTCGACCTCACGTTGCGTCTGGATCGAGACGAACCACTTGCCCGCGCTCATGGATACTGTACCGTTGCGCACCTCGCCCTGCACATTCCGGCTGTTTCGTTAGTGCAGCCATCCAAGTTTGGGCAGGAAGATACGACTGTTGGCCTGATCCAGCTTGATCTGTTTCGGGTCCGGGTAGCGGAAGCTGTCGCGTTGCCCCTTCTTCTTGAAGCGCGGGAACGCGGCCCGTTTGGCGAAGAAGTTCTTGTAGGCTCGCTCCAGTCCTTGAGCGCATGCTGCAGCGGATGAACGGGAGAGTCCTTGAGCCACGGTGTCTCCGGCCCGTTGCGCCATCCCGTCAGGTGCTTTGCCATGGCGACATAGCCGATGAAGTTGCCGCCGGCCTCGTAGTTTCCCTTCTGCAACGCCAGCGCCTTGTTGTAGACGAATCGGCACGATCCGGAAAAGCGGCGCATGTCGCGCTGCTGTTCGCCGGTCGGCTTCAGTTCGTATTTGAAGGCTTGAAGTCGTTGCATCGGCCCATTATAAAGTTGGCCAATGAGAGAGAAATCGCATTCGGCACGGCAGGCATTGCGTCTTTCTGATGCGCGTGCATTTGATCTAGAAGACGCCACACTAACCGCTGAAATGGACGCCTGTGGCGTCCGCGCTATCCTTCCTCGCCCTGAAGGACGAGGTTTGACGCGCATTCCGATCAACAGCCTGGCGAACCTTGGCGGCTTCGTCAGCCCGTACCTGATCGGCTGGATCCGCGACACGTACCACAGCACCGCGCCGGCTATCTTTATCATCGCCGGCGCGCTTGCCGCCAGCGCCCTGATCACCCTAAGCTTTGATCCAAAGAAGGTCAATCGCTGATCGCGCGCAACACATAGCTCCCGGAGGCATTCCCGTGACTTCAGACCAATTGCCCGTCCGCCTGGCCGTTGCCGGACTCATCCACGAGACCAACACGTACGCCGCCGAGTTCGCGGGCATGACGCCGCTGCGCGCGTTCGAGCAGTATCGGGGCAACGAAATCCTGGCGGCGTTCGACAAATCGAATCATCAGGTGGGCGGCTTTATCGAAGGCGCGCGCAGGACCGGCGCCACGCTCATTCCCACCTATGTCGGGCAGGCGACGCCCTCGGGCACGATCGAAGCCGGCGCGTATGCCGCCATGAAGCAAGACATCCTCGAAGGCATTCGCGCTGCGCTGCCGGTTGACGGCGTGCTGCTGGCCCTGCATGGCGCCGGTGTCGCCGACGGCACTGAAGACGTCGAAGGCGACCTGGCGCTTGCCGTTCGTGCGCTGGTCGGGCCGGGTGTCCCGATTGCCGCGGTCTACGATTTGCACGGCAACATGACGGACGCGATGCGCGACGCTTGCGACCTGACGTTGCCGTGCAAGCTGTATCCGCATACCGACTTCCATGACCGGGCCGTCGAAGCCGTCGAGCTGCTGCTTGAGATGATTCGGGGCGGGCTCAAACCGGTCACCGCAATGCGACGCCTGCCGATGCTGCCGTACATCGTGACGACACAAGACGGGTTCATCCCAGCGGAAGTCAACGACGTTTGCCGGAAGCTGGCCGCACAGCCCGGCGTCATCGACTGCTCGTGGTTCCACGGCTTCCCCTACGCGGATATCGCGGCCCCCTGCCCGGCGGTCGTGTGCACCACAAGCGGAGACGCCGCGCTTGCGCAGCGTTGCGTCGACGAAGTCGCGCAATGGATCTGGTCGCATCGCGAGGCGTTCCGTTCGACGTTTCCGCCCCCCGCACAGGGCGTCGCCCTTGCCCTGTCGGCGGCAGAGGGGCCTGTCGTTGTCAACGAGTACGCAGACAACCCGGGCGGCGGCACACCCGGAGACGGCACGCATCTGCTTCGTGCGTTACTGGACGCCAATCCGCCCGCCGGCACGTGCTGTTTCGCGTCGATCAATGATGCTGCCGTGGTTGCACAAGCACAGCGCGCGGGTGTCGGCGTCACGATCAGGGTCTCACTGGGTGGCAAGCAAGGCCGCTTCCAGGGCGCGCCCATTGAGGCCGATGCCTATGTGAAATGCATCACGGACGGGCGCTTCGTGAATCGCCCTGGATCGATGTTCGAAGGTGTTCGCTTCGACCTGGGGGTGATGTGTCGCCTCATCATCAACGGTGTCGATGTCATCGTGGCTTCGCGTGCCGAGCAGATCTTTGATGTCGAGCCGTTTGTGCTGCATGGGCTGGATGTCACTGGGTACAAGCTCGTTGCGATCAAGGGGGCCAACCACTTCCGTGCTGGATATCGGACGGTGGCTAAGCAGATCATTTCTGTCGACAGTGAGGGCTTGAGTACAGCTGCGATTGCGTCGTTTCCGCGTGAAAGGCTCGCTGGGGCGTTTTGGCCCTTGTCGGATGAGGTGCGCTTCGATGGCGGTGCCGATGTCGCATGACGGAAGCGAGACTACGTCATCAAACGAGTTGGGTGCCCCGTGCGCAATCGCGGCGGCCGCAGCGGCTATCCCGATGAACAGGCCCACGCGCGTGGGGAGCATGTGCCCAGCCTCCTTCGCGTAATTCTTCCGAGGGATCTTTGACGTCTTGGCCTCCTAGCCGATCGCCGGGCCATCGTGGTGCCTGACGTGCCCTTATAGGAGATTGCCAGCGGCAACGGTCATGCGTAGCCTATTTCATCGTCAAGTGATGAACACACTCTCGCAGCGGCCTTACCGCACCCGGACAGCTTGCGGTCATCCTCTCAGGAGCCGCCATGAAAATCAAATCCACTGGCACGCACGTACGGACTATCAAGATTAGTCGGACTCAATTCCCGGCTGTTCCAAGTAACAGCAATAACTTCACTGGTCTGCGGACGATCCCTTGGATTCGCTTGCGAGGTCTTTGGTTGGAGCGGGCTGGATTCAGCGTCGGCCAATCCCTGAAGGTTAGAGTTCAGCATAAGCGGATAGTTATTTGGGTGGAGTAACGTAGACAGTCAATCCGGTGGGCGCCGGCGACGGCACCTACCGACCCATCTTGGTCCGTCATGTCGTTACTGCGTCTGGCTGGCAACGGATGACTAGGAGACATAGCCTCCCCGCAGTGATGCTCGTTAGTGGGTGTCGCCTGCGTCTCTGAGGCGCTTGAGAAACCACCTTCCAGCAGGCCCGGGCGGTGTGTCCTTCCTAAAGACTGCAAACATGGCGATGGGCGGCGTATGTGGCTGGAACGCTTCGAGTCGCAGGGGCACTAGCTTGCCGCTGTCCAGGTCATCCTGAACCATTGCCACCGGCATATGGCCCCATCCAAAGCCAGCGCGCAAGAATGCGTGCTTGGCTCCTAGATCGGCAAGGCGCCATATCTGTGGAGAGAAAACGCCGAAAGTGGTGCCCTCTGTGAGGGTCGTGCGGTCCGTCAGCACGAGTTGGACGTGCTCCTTGAGATCCACCGGCCCTAGGATCCGATTCGTTGATGCCAGGGGATGGGACGAGGCAGAGACCGTAATCATTGGCACATCCAGCAATTTCTCGGCATCGAGAATTTCTGGGACCGATGGCATCGAGCCGCTGATTCCGAGCCGGCATGTCTGGGCGAGTACCGGCTGCATGACAGCACCCAGCGCTTCGACGTAAAGGCGTAATGGTGTGTGCGGAAACTCGCTTCGAAATGCACCGACGGCGTCTGTCAGTGATGTCATTGGATACATGACGTCCACCACGACAGAGAGCTCGGGCTCGAGTCCGTCGGAAATTGTCCGCGCCTTCGCCTTAAACCCGTCCATGCCACCCACCACCAGCCGCGCCTGCGCAAGTAAGGCCGATCCTTCGTCCGTCAGCTTTGGATAACGGCCCGCCCGATCGAAGAGCTGCACGCCGATCTGACTCTCTAAGTTGGCCAGCGTATGGCTGACCACGGATTGCGCTCGCCGGAGTTTGCGGCCTGCGGCGGAGAAACTGCCTTCGTCGGCGGCAGCGATGAAGGTGCGAAGCTGGTCCAGCGAGACGGCATCGAGCATATATCTATAGAGTAGATGGATTGCATCTAGAAATATAGGCTACCTTGATGGTTGTCAAGTCTCTAATCTTCGTTCATCCACTCTTTGAAAGGATGAACACTATGAACTCGAACCTGAACACCTCGCTGAACGAAAACTCCGCCATCCCCGCCGTTGGCCGCACCCTCATCGCGGTCATCTTTTTCATCAGCGGCTTCGGCAAGCTGATGGCACCTGGCGCAACGATGGCCTATATCGGATCGCTGGGTCTGCCCGCGCCAGCGCTCGGACTGATTGGCGCACTGGTGCTGGAACTGGCGAGCGCCGCACTCCTGGTCATTGGCTACAAGACGCGCGTGGTGGCTCTCCTGCTTGCTGCCTACGCTGTCGTGACCGCGCTGATCTTTCACCACGCGCTCGCTGACCAGAATCAGATGTTCCATTTCCTGAAAAACCTGGCGATGGCCGGTGGCCTCCTGCAGGTAGTGGCGTTCGGCCCCGGCGCCTTCAGTCTGGACAACCGTCGCGCGCCGGCCAAGCGCGTTGCCGCCTGACACATCGCAGGAGAAGACATCATGAGCATTGCCACAACGCTTCTGGAGCAACATCTCCAGTTCCTAGTCGACAAGCCGGAGCAATGGCAGGAACTAATCGCCGACAGCATCGTCTGGGATCTGCCGTACGCACCCAGCCTGGGTCATCCGCTGAAACTCGAAGGACGTGAATCTGTGCTGCGGCATGCGAGCTGGTTCGTGGGGGCGGTCAGGAACTTTCGCTTCTCCGATGCCATCGTGACTGCGACGGACGATCCGCAGCAGGCGATTGCTCGGGTGCGTGGGGAGGGCCTGATCGCGGCGACCGGCCGTACCTACCGCCAGGAGTATGTCGTGTTTCTGACAGCCCGCGACGGTCGCATCGTGCATCTGCGCGAGTATTTCGACCCGGTTCAGGCAGCCCTTGCCCTTGACGCGCCTGTAGTGGGCGTCGCTTCCAGGAGCATCTGATGAAAGCCATCCAAGTAACTGGCTACGGCAGCCCCAGCGGCATGACGCTGGTCGAGGCGGACGACCCCGTACCGGGCGACAACGAAGTCTTGATCGACATTGCCGCGGCATCGGTGAATCCGATTGACTGGAAGATCGTCAGTGGCGCCATGCGGGCGTTTATTCCACTGCCGTTGCCTTTCACCCCTGGGGTTGATGCTGCAGGGACCGTCATCGCCGTGGGGCGCAACGTCACAAGACTGAAGCCGGGCGATGAAGTGATGGGATTCATCGGGATTGTCGGGGCTTTCGCCACGCGCGCCGTCGTGGACGCCAGCCGCCTGGCGCGCAAGCCTGCGTCCTTGGCTTTCGCGGAAGCCGCGGCGATTCCCGCTGCAACGCTGACGGCATGGCAGGCGCTCCACGAGCATGGGGGCTTGCAAGCCGGGCAGTCGGTCCTAATCCACGGGGCCGCAGGCGGCGTAGGCACTGCGGCCGTGCAGCTTGCCAAGTTGGCCGGCGCCCACGTCATCGGCACCGGTTCAGCCCAGAGCCGCGAATATGTAGCAAGCCTCGGCGCCGATGCCTTTATTGACTACCGCACCGAGGATTTCGCCGCGCGGGTCTCGGGATTGGACCTCGTCCTCGACCTGATTGGCGGTGAAACTCAGGAGCGTTCATGGTCGGTGCTGAAGCCGGGCGGCACCCTGGTGTCGACGGTGGCAAGGCCCGACGCAGCTCGAGCCAAAGGAACGCAGGCGACCGGCAGACATTTCGCTACGCGTAGCGACGCGCCCCAGCTCGAGAAACTGGCTACGCTCCATGCATCGGGCGATCTGCGTACCCAGATCGATTCGGTCTTTGTGCTCTCAGACGTTAGCCAGGCGCTCGACCACAGCAAGGGCGGCCACGTGAAAGGCAAGGTCGTTGTGGCCGTGGCCCAGTAGAGTGCGCCTAGGCGCCAAAGCGAACCGCCGGTGACAGGGTGAAAGACTCGCGCATGTCGCGTGCCTCCTCAACCGGCGTTCGCCCGAAAAGCCGCTTGAACTCCCTGCTGAACTGCGAAGTGCTCTCGTAGCCGACCCGCCCCGCTGCTGCCGCAGCGGTGACCCCGTCGCGAATCATCATCAGGCGCGCTTGATGAAGGCGGGTGGACTTGATGTACTGGATTGGCGACGTCTGGGTCACCGTGCGGAAGTTGGCGTGAAACGCTGGCACGCTCATGCCGGCCTCTTCAGCCAGGCATGAGACATTCAGGGGCGCCGCATAATCCGCATGGATACGCTTCAGCGCTCTTGCGATGCGGCCGAAGCGCCCGTGGTGAGCGAGAGCGGCACGCATCGCGCCTCCCTGTGCCCCCGTTAACACGCGGTAGCAGATTTCCCGCACCAGGCCCGGACCCAGGATCCGGGCATCCATCGGCACGGTCAATGCCTCCAGCAACCTGACGGTTGTACCGGCCAGATTCTCGTCCAGCTCCGTAGACACCATGCCGTTGGGTGGCTCTTCAGGCAGATCTCCCGCTGCACCGATCTGCGTGATCAGTTGGCTGAGTTCGAGGAGGTCCAGACGGATGGACACCGCCAGCATGGGTTCCTCTGGCGAAGCCTGGGTTTCCGTGGAAAACGGCAGCGGTACCGACAGTACAAGATAGTGCTGCGCGTCGTAGACATAGACCTCATTGCCCAGAAAGCCAAGCTTGCGGCCCTGGCACACGATCACGATGCTTGGCTCGTATAGCACCGGTGTGCGCCCAAGGGGCCGATCCGAACGCATCAGCCGCACGCTGTCGAGCGTCGACTGCGTGTAGCCCTCGTTGGGCGCCAGTTTCTCGATCAAACGAACCATCTTGACGGAAGCGGGGGAGCGGACCTTGGACACAAAGCCTCCTGTTGTTTGCCTGCAGCCGCCATTCTAGCCGCGTCTTGCACACCGTACCAGCCGGATCAATAGGAATAGGCAATAACGGCATCGGTCCGTGTATTCGCCTGCAGGCAGGTCATCCCTATCATTCATTCACCGGCCGACGAACCATACCGCTTCATTGAAGGCCGAAACGTGACTGCAGAGCGCGCCGCATCAAGCGCTGAACCCTGCGGTCAGATCCGAACCAACAATAGGAGTATGCAACATGGCAATCGCCACCAACGAATCGAAAGTTATTCTGATCACCGGCGCCAGCAGCGGCATCGGCGAGGGCGCCGCTCGCCTGCTCGCCGCGCAAGGACACCGGCTCGTGATCGGTGCACGCCGGACCGACCGGCTCGCCGAGTTGGCGGCATCGATCGAAGCCTCCGGCGGCGTGGTTCGTTACCGCGAGCTCGACGTGACGTCGGCCGATGACGTGGCGGCATTCGCCCGCTTCGCGCTCGATGCCTTCGGCCGCATCGACGTGCTCATCAATAACGCGGGCGTGATGCCGCTTTCGCCCCTCAACGCCCTGAAGGTCAGCGAATGGAACCGGATGATCGACGTGAACATTCGTGGGGTGCTGCATGGCATTGCCGCCGTGCTGCCGACGATGGAGGCGCAAGGGCTCGGCCAGATCATCAATATTTCCTCGATTGGTGGACTCTCCGTGTCGCCCACTGCCGCGGTCTACTGCGCGACCAAGTTCGCCGTGCGTGCCATCTCCGACGGGCTGCGCCAGGAGACCGACAAGATCCGCGTGACGGTGATCTGCCCCGGCGTCGTGGAGTCCGAGCTGGCCGATTCGATCTCTGACGACACCGCGCGTAGCGCGATGCAGGAGTTCCGTCGCATCGCCATTACGCCCGACGCCATCGCTCGCGCCATTGCATACGCGGTGGAGCAGCCCGCCGAAGTCGACGTCAGCGAGATCGTCGTACGGCCCACCGCCAGCCCGTTCTGATCCAGGCAGCACGCGGAACCCAAATCAATCAGGAGAACATCATGACATCACGAAACACGGCAGGCGGCGCCTTTGCAGGCAAGGTCGCCATCGTTACCGGTGCAGCCAGTGGCATCGGCCTGGCCACGACCGAACTGCTTCACGCCGAAGGCGCGAATGTGATTGCCGTTGGCCGCAGCAGCAACGTGGAAGCACTGGCGCGACCTGGCATCGTTCCCATCGTCGCCGACGTGGCGCGCGAGGAAAGTGCCGTACAGGCCGTTGCCACGGCAATCGACCGGTTTGGCAAGCTCGACATCCTCGTCAACAACGCGGCGGTCATCATCAACAAGCCACTGGTGGACATGTCGCTGGAAGACTGGAATGGCATTCAGGCCGTCAATGCCACGGGCGCTTTCCTATTCTCGCGGGAAGCCATGCGCGCCATGCTGCCGGCAAAGACAGGCGCCATCGTCAACGTGGGGTCCTACGCCTGCTATCAGGCTTTTCCGTTGATTGCGGCCTATGCGGCGTCGAAGGGCGCGCTGGCGCAGTTGACGCGGGCCCTTTCGCTGGAAGCCATCGAACACGGCATTCGCGTCAATGCGGTGGGCTCCGGCGATGTCATTACCAACATTACCAACCACATCCATGCCGACGGCCAGGCGTTCCTCGCAGAGCATGGCAAGAAGGCACCGATCCGCCGCGCGGCACAGCCCAAGGAAATCGCCGAGGTAATCGCCTTCCTCGCATCGGAAAAGGCCAGCTTTATCGTCGGCGCCGTGGTCATGGCCGACGGTGGCATGAGCGTGGCCCTGCCTTGATCAACGTCTTGACCGCATATTTATCTGAAGGAATTTGCATCATGAAACAAGCATCCCGTACATGGTTCATCACAGGCGCGTCGAAGGGCGTCGGTCAGAAACTCGTTGCCCACCTGCTGGAGCAAGGCCACCGGGTAGCGGCAACGTCCCGCATAGCCGCATCGCTGACGGAGACATTTGGTGGCGCATCCGACCGCTTTCTACCTTTGGAAGTTGACCTGACCAGCGACCGCAGTGTCCAGGCGGCCGTCGAGAAGACAGTGCAATGGTTCGGCGTGATCGACGTGGTCGTCAACAATGCCGGCTATGCCCAGCAAGGCACGGTCGAGGCACTGTCCGACGACGAACTGCGCGGCAATTTCGAGGTCAACTTCTTCGCACCGATGGCTGTACTGCGCCATGCGCTGCCGCAGCTTCGTCGCCAGCGCAGCGGGCACATCATCAACATCTCCTCCATCGTGGGCTACCAGGGCGGGTATGCGGGCTGGGGCAGCTACGTCGCGAGCAAGTTCGCACTGTCAGGCTTGACGGAATCCCTGGCGGCGGAAGTCGCGGAACTGGGTATCCGAGCCACTGTGGTCTATCCGGGGCCTGTGCGCACGGACTTTCTGTCGAACGGTGCGCTCGCAGTGGCCAAGCGACAGATCGACGACTACTCGGAGGCCAAGGCTTCGCTGGACCTGCATCTCGACACTCTACATGGCCATCAGGCCGGCGATCCTGACAAGCTCGCCCTGCTGATCATGCAGGCCGCTGCGGTCGAATCGGCGCCGTTGCATCTGTTCGCCGGCAAGATCGCCAATGAACTTGCGGCTGCGAAAGCTAACGCTGTTGCAAAGGATCTCGACACCTGGAGGGGCTCGTCCGAGGCTACCGACTTTGCAGACTGATCGATAGTGAGGGGGTCCCGGCTTTGCCGGGACTCTTTTCCTATAAGGCCTACGACACAACGTGGGCTTTGAGAATGTATCCACTCAGGCCCCATAATGGCAGCTTTGGCCAAGATGGGACATTCGAAGAGCGTAGGGATATGTCTCAAACTGGCCGATTGCAGCCACCTTTTGTCTTGGTAGGTCCATAAAAAATGGGAGCCATCAGCTCCCATTTCTCATCATCAAAGCAAAAAAACTCAATCCCAGCTCAACGCCCCACCCGTCTGATACTCAATGACGCGCGTCTCGAAGAAGTTGCGTTCCTTCTTCAGATCAATCATCTCGCTCATCCACGGGAACGGGTTCTCCTCGTTCGGGAACAGCTGATCAAGACCAATTTGCTGGCAACGACGATTGCAGATAAACCGCAGATACGACTTGAACATCGGCGCATTCAAACCAAGCACCCCACGCGGCATCGTGTCTTCCGCATAGCGATACTCCAGATCCACCGCCTTCTTGAACAGTTCGGTGATCTCGGCCTTGAACTCCGCCGTCCAAAGATGCGGATTCTCCAGCTTGATCTGATTAATCAGGTCGATACCAAAATTGCAGTGCAGCGACTCATCCCGCAGGATGTACTGATACTGCTCCGCCGCCCCAGTCATCTTGTTCTGCCGCCCCATCGCCAGGATCTGCGTGAAGCCCACATAAAAGAACAGCCCTTCCATGATGCAGGCGAACACGATCAGCGACTTCAGCAGCTTCTGGTCGTTTTCCGGCGTGCCGGTCTTGAACGACGGGTCGGTCAGCGTGTCGATGAACGGGATCAGGAACTCGTCCTTGTCGCGGATCGACTGTACTTCGTGGTACGCGTTGAAGATCTCGGCTTCGTTCAGGCCCAGCGATTCAACGATGTACTGGTAGGCGTGCGTGTGGATGGCCTCTTCAAAGGCCTGGCGCAGCAGGTACTGGCGGCATTCCGGCGCGGTGATCTGGCGATAGGTGCCCAGCACGATGTTGTTGGCGGCCAGCGAGTCGGCGGTGACGAAGAAGCCGAGGTTGCGCTTGATGATGCGGCGCTCGTCTTCGGTCAGGCCGTTGGGGTCTTTCCATGTCGCGATGTCGCGCGACATGTTGATTTCCTGCGGCATCCAGTGGTTGGCGCAGCCGGCCAGGTACTTTTCCCACGCCCACTTGTACTTGAACGGGACGAGCTGGTTGACGTCGGTCGAGCCGTTGATGACGCGCTTGTCGGCGGCGTTGACGCGGCGGTTGCTTTGCGCGGCGGCGGCGTTGGGATTGTTGCCCAGGATGCCGGCTTGCGTGGCGCTCGGCGGCAGGACGCCTTGCTGGTCAGCGGTGGCAGCCGATGCAGCGGGTTGCAGGGCAGGCTGCGGTGCGGCCTGCGGGGTGGCTTGAACGTCGTCGTCCCAGCTCAGCATGATGTTGTTCTCCGTGATTCGGTTTGGGGGCGGCGGTGATCAGTGTTTTTTGACTTGTGCAACTTCGTGGTTGCGCCGGCCCTCTCCCCCGGCCCCTCTCCCGCGGGCGGGAGAGGGGAGCAAAGCGGGGGATTAGTTAAGGCTTACTGACAGGCTTCGCACTCTTCGAAGCCGGGGTCGCCCGGGCGCATCGTGCAGACCGCGCCTTCGGCTTCCGGCATGGCCGGGGCCGAGGCAGCCGCTGCGTCCAGGGCCGAGCCGCTGTCGCTGCCCGACGACACCGCGTTCAGCGAGCCGCGCGACACGGTGGACTTCTCCACGTGCGTGGCAGCCATGGTGCGCAGGTAGTACGTGGTCTTCAGGCCGCGCACCCATGCCAGCTTGTAGGTGTCGTCCAGCTTCTTGCCCGACGCGCCGGCCATGTAGATGTTCAGCGACTGGGCCTGGTCGATCCACTTCTGGCGGCGGCTGGCGGCTTCCACCAGCCAGGTCGGCTCGACTTCAAACGCGGTGGCGTAGATGTCGCGCAGGTCTTGCGGAATGCGGTCGATGCGCGACAGCGAGCCGTCGAAGTACTTCAGGTCGGCAACCATCACCTCGTCCCACAGGCCGCGTTCCTTCAGGTCGCGCACCAGGTAGTCATTGACCACGGTGAACTCGCCCGACAGGTTGGACTTGACGTACAGGTTCTGGAAGGTCGGCTCGATGCAAGCGGACACGCCGATGATGTTCGAAATGGTCGCGGTCGGGGCGATCGCGATGCAGTTCGAGTTGCGCATGCCGTGCTGCTTGATGCGGGCGCGCAGGCTGTCCCAGTCCATGGTGCTGGACAGGTCCACTTCCAGGTAGCCGCCGCGCTCTTCGGCCAGCAGCTTGAGCGAATCTTGCGGCAGGATGCCGCGGTCCCACAGCGAGCCTTCGTAGGTGCTGTAGCGGCCGCGCTCTTCGGCCAGCTCGGTCGAAGCCTGGTAGGCGTAGTAGCACACCGCTTCCATCGAGGTGTCGGCGAACTGCACCGCGGCCTTGCTTGCGTACGGCGTGCGCAGCACGTGCAGGCAGTCCTGGAAGCCCATGATGCCCATGCCGACCGGACGATGGCGCAGGTTGGAATTGCGCGCCTTGTCGACAGCGTAGTAGTTGATGTCGATGACGTTATCCAGCATCCGCATGGCGGTGCGGATGGTCTTCTGCAGCTTGGCGTGGTCGAGCGCGTACGAGCCGTCGGCCTGCCTGGCCAGGTGGGCCACCAGGTTGACCGAGCCCAGGTTGCAGACGGCGATTTCGCTGTCGTTGGTGTTCAGCGTGATTTCCGTGCACAGGTTGGAGCTGTGGACGACGCCGACGTGCTGCTGCGGGCTGCGGATGTTGCAAGGATCCTTGAAGGTGATCCACGGGTGGCCGGTCTCGAACAGCATGCCCAGCATCTTGCGCCACAGTTGCAGCGCGGGCAGCTTCTTGAACAGCTTCAGTTCGCCGCTGGCGGCCTTGGCTTCATAGCCCAGGTAGGCCTTTTCGAATTCCTTTCCGACCTTGTCGTGCAGGTCCGGGCAGGTGGCGGGCGAGAACAGCGTCCACTCGCCGCCTTCCATCACGCGCTTCATGAACAGGTCCGGGATCCAGTTGGCCGTGTTCATGTCGTGGGTGCGGCGGCGGTCGTCGCCGGTGTTCTTGCGCAGCTCCAGGAATTCTTCGATGTCCAGGTGCCACGTTTCCAGGTAAGCGCAGACGGCGCCCTTGCGCTTGCCGCCCTGGTTCACGGCCACGGCGGTGTCGTTCACCACCTTCAGGAACGGGACCACGCCCTGCGACTTGCCGTTGGTGCCCTTGATGTGCGAGCCCAGTGCGCGCACGTTGGTCCAGTCATTGCCCAGGCCGCCGGCGAACTTGGACAGCAGCGCGTTTTCCTTCAGCGCTTCGTAGATGCCTTCCAGGTCGTCCGACACGGTGGTCAGGTAGCACGACGACAGCTGCGAGCGGCGGGTGCCGGAGTTGAACAGGGTCGGCGTGGACGACATGAAGTCGAACGACGACAGCAGCTGGTAGAACTCGATGGCGCGCGCTTCGCGGTCCTTCTCGTTCAGCGCCAGGCCCATGGCCACGCGCATGAAGAAGGCCTGCGGCATTTCGATGCGGGTTTCATCGATATGCAGGAAGTAGCGGTCGTACAGGGTCTGCAGGCCCAGGTAGTTGAACTGGAAGTCGCGGCCGGCGTCGAGCGCGGCGCCCAGGCGGGCCAGGTCATAGGTGGCCAGCTTTTCGTCCAGCAGCTCGGCTTCGATGCCGCGGGCGATGAACTTGGGGAAGTACTCGACGTAGCGGGCCGACATCTCCGTCTGGGTCACTTCGGCGCCCAGGATTTCCTTGCGGATGGTGTGCAGCAGGATACGGGCGGTGACCTGGCTGTAGTTGGGGTCCTTTTCGATCAGGGTACGCGCAGCCAGGATGGCGGAGTCGTACACCTGCGTCATCGGCACGCCTTCGTACAGGTTCTTCAGGGTTTCCTTCAGGATCGGCTCGGCGCTGACCGCATCGCCCAAACCGGAGCAGGCGTTGTCGATCAGGGCGTGCAGCGCGACGATGTCCAGCGGCTTGGCCACGCCGGCGTCTGTCACATTGATCTGGATGCCGGACTGCTGCACGCGGGCCACGGCCTGGGCGCTGGCGCTGGCGCGCTCCTGGGCGCGCTTCTCGCGGTACAGCACGTAGGCGCGGGCCACTTCATGCTCGCCCGAGCGCATCAGGGCCAGCTCGACGTGGTCCTGCACGTCTTCGATATGGATGGCGCCACCGCTCGGGCGGCTACGCACCAGCGCGCGCACCACGCTGTCGGTCAGTTGCTCGACGATCTCGCGCACGCGCGCGGAAGCTGCGCCCTGCCCGCCGTTGACGGCGAGGAAGGCCTTGGTCATGGCGACGTTGATCTTGGACGGCTCGAACGCCACCACGGCGCCGTTGCGACGGATGATCTTGTGATCCGGGTAGCTGGTGGAAGCGGCGCTGGAGGTCTGTGCGTTGGGTGCCTGGCTGGCAACGCCGGCGGCGGCGCCACCCGTGGTGAGTTCGTTCTGGGCCGTTTGCATGTGAAGTCCTGTTTTTACCCTGGATTTAAGAGACAAAAGAGTCCCTGGCGAAATGCGGCGGAAAGAAGGATCCGTTTCGGTGTGACCGCGCACGGACAAACTGCCTTTGCGTGAACATTTCGCCAGGGACTCTTTGTGATTCGCTAGCTTTGCGGAGGTTTCCGGACGGGTTGCACTCGCTGTGCAACCGGCACCTCACACTTGGGCCAGCTCCCCGGTTTGACTACTAGATATAGTGGGTACTGCTGAAAACTTGGCTAAGTATAGTGAAACGAATCCGAATGACCAGTCTTGACAACCGTTATTTCGGGGTCGTTTCGCGGTCGGGCCGCCGCGTGCGGCAGCGCCACATGCCCGGGAGCCTAGTACACACAAGGGTTTCAGCGAAACCGTTCGCAACTGCACATTTCACAAAAATTTTTTTGATTGTTGCGAGCATGCGATAGCCCCTAACCTGCCTGGGGCATGTGTGCCAAAAAGGGGCGCACGACCATGGGGAATGACGTTACGAATTCATCACCCCGTGGTATGCCGATAGGGCAACATGCCTGGCGGCACTGCTGCACCGGCGGCGAAGCGGTCCCAGTCGAAATGCGGGCCGGGATCGGTCTTGCGCCCCGGGGCGATGTCGCTGTGGCCGGCAATCGCGCGCACCGGGTAGGCCGCCATCAGGGCCGGGACCAGGGCGGCCACGGTGTCGTACTGGGCGGGGGTGAACGGCAGGTCGTCGCAACCCTCGATCTCGATGCCGATCGAGAAGTCGTTGCAGCGCGTGCGGCCGAAGAAGTCGGACTGGCCGGCATGCCAGGCCCGCTGCGTGCACGGCACGAACTGCACCAGCTCGCCCTGCCGCGTCACCAGGAAGTGCGCGGACACCTGGACCTGGTGGATGGTGGCGAAGAACGGGTGCTTGTCCGGGTCGAGTCGGTTCTGGAAGAACGCTTCGATGTCGCCGCTGCCGAACTGGCCGGGCGGCAGGCTGATGTTGTGCAGCACCACCAGGTCCACGGGCATGCCGGTGGGCCGTTCGTCGAAATTGGGCGACGGCACGCGGCGGGCGGCGGGTACCCAGCCGTCTGCGTCTGGGAGGAAGGCACGCACCTGTGCAGGCAGATTGGGCTGGCTGGGCCTCGTCATGGCGTGCCCTCGCCCGCGCCGTCGCCGTTGTTCTCGGCCACGCCGCGGTCAGCGGCGTCCATGGCTTCGCGGATGCCAAGCTGCTGGATGCGGTAGCGCAGCTGGCGCAGGTTCAGGCCGAGCAGCGGCGCGGCAGCGGTGCGGTTGAAGTTGGTCTGCGCCAGTGCCTGCAAAATCAGTTCGCGCTCCACGGCTTCGAGCCGGGCCGGCAGGTCGATTGGGAAGACGATGCCGCGGCAGGCGCGCTCGGTGGCGTCGCCCTCGGGTTCGGGCTGGGTGGCGGGCGGTGCGGCAACCTGTGGCGCGGCAGCAGGTTCGGCCACGGCTGCGGGCGTGGGTGTCGCCGCGGGCGGCATCGGCGCCCACATGCCCGGCGCGCCCCAGGGGGCGTACTGGGTCGCAGGGACCGGTGACGCCATCGTGGGCGCGGGGGCCATCAGCCCGGCGCCGGGCGCGCCGGCATCCAGCGGGCCGAGGTCGGCCACCTCGATCTGCTCGCTCTCGGCAAAGGCGTAGGCACGCTCGAGCAGGTTTTCCAGTTCGCGGACGTTGCCCGGGAAGCGGTAGGCGGCCAGCTGCTCCAGCGCGGCCGGCGCCAGGCGCTTGGGATGCGGGTCGCCATAGCGCACCGCCAGGTGGTCCAGGATGGCGCGCGCCAGCACCGGGATGTCTTCGCCACGCTCGCGCAGCGTGGGCATGCGCAGCGCCAGCACGTTCAGGCGGTAATACAGGTCCTGGCGGAACTGGCCGGCGGCGACCATCGCGGCCAGGTCCTTGTGGCTGGCGCACATCACGCGCACGTCCACGGCATCTTCGCGGCTGGCGCCGATCTTGCGCACGCGGCGCTCCTGCAGCGCGCGCAGCAGCTTGACCTGCATGGCCAGCGGCAGGTCGGCCACCTCGTCGAGCAGCAGCGTGCCGCCGTTGGCGGCATGGAAAAAGCCGCCCCGCTCGCCATCGGCGCCAGTGAAGGCGCCTTTGACGTGGCCGAAGAACTCCGACTCCATCAGCGTCTCGGGGATGGCGCCGCAGTTGACCGCGATAAACGGGTGCGAAGCGCGCGCGCTGATCGCGTGGATGGCGCGCGCGGCGCGCTCCTTGCCGCTGCCCGATTCGCCGCTGATGACCACCGGGGCCATGCTGCGCGCCAGCCGCGACAGCGAGCGGCGCACCTCGTGCATGGCGGCGGAATGGCCGGGCAGCAACGCCGCGGCGCGGTCGGCGGCAGCGTCCGCGCCGGCGCTGCCGCCGGCATCGGCTTCGCTGCTGTCGCGCTGCTGGCGGCCGAGCGCGTTGAGCACCAGGCTGCGCAGCTGCTCCAGCGAGACCGGCTTGGCGATGTAGTCGAAGGCGCCGGCCTTGAGCGCCTCGACAGCGTTGTCGGCGCTGCCGTAGGCGGTGATGACCGCCACCGGGATGCGCTCGGGCGCGGCCGACAGCTGCCGCACGATCTCGATGCCCAGGCCGTCGCCCAGCCGCATGTCGGTCAGCACCAGGCTGTAGCGGCCCTGCGCCAGCTTCTGCCGCGCCTCGGCCAGCGAGCCGGCCAGCACCACGTCATGGCCCATGCGCCGGATGGAGATGTCGAGCAGCTCGCGCAGGTCGGCCTCGTCGTCGATGACGAGGATGGGATCGGGCGTACGGGATGGCATGGTGGCGGGTGTGGATGGGCGGACGCCGTTCATGCGACGGCCGCGTCGGCGGTCTCGATGCGCAGCGTCAGGACAAAGGCTTTGGCCGGCAGTGTATCGCGCGCAGCGGCGGCCAGCACGCCGGTGCGCTCGAGCAGCGCCGGCACCGAGACCGCGCCGTAGCGTACTTGCGCATCGTTGGCGCCGCACAGCTCGCGTGCCATGAACAGGCCCAGGCCGGTGCCCTGGGCGTTGCTGGTAAAGAAGGGTTCGAACAGGCTGCGCTGGTGCTCGCGCGAGACCTCGGCGCCGTCGTTCCAGACGATCAGCTCGGCGTGATGCTGGTCCAGCGCGTGCGCCAGCAGCCGGATCGAGCCGGGCAGCCGGCTGCAGTAGCGCCAGGCGTTGTCGAGCAGGTTGCCCAGCACCTGTTGCAACTGCGCGGCGTCGAACACCACCGGCTGGGCCACGTCGACGGTCAGGCGGATGGCGTTGGCGTTGACGTCGGCGCGGCCGGCCGGGCGGGTCTCGCCGGCGTGCGGGCGGCGCGAGCGCATTTCCAGGCGCCAGCGCTCGACGATCTCGGGCAGCGCCTGCGCCAGGTGCACGGTGCTGCGGCCGGTGCGCGGGCGGCGCGACATCTGCAGCACGTCGGACACCACCTGATCGAGCCGGCGCACGTTGTCGTTGATGATGCGCAGCAGGCGAGCGTCGATGTCGACGTCCGCGCCGCTGTCCGCCGCGCCAGGCTCCTGCCGCGCGGAATCGGCCAGCAGTTCGCTGGCCTGGCTGATCGCCGCCAGCGGGTTGCGGATCTGGTGCGCGATGCTGGCCACCAGCCGGCCCATCGCGGCCAGCTTTTCCTGCTGCACCTGTTCGGCGATGCGCTCCCAGCTTTCGATATGAACCAGCACGGTGTCGCGCATCTCGCTGCGCAGCAGCGCTTCGTCTTCCTGCGACCAGGCCATGGCCTCGTTCTGCGCAATGGCCAGGCGCAGGCGGGCGGCGGCCTCGGGCGAGAGCTCGTTCCACGCGGCGGTGTCGAGTTGCGACGGCACCGTGCGCCCCTGCGCCAGCGTCGAGCGCAACCCCGCCAGCCCCGGCAGCACGAAGCGCAGCCGCAACCGGGTGTGCTGCATGGTGCCGTCGGCCAGCGCGCTGCCCGACGCCATCGGCAGCAGCTGCAGGATGCGCGGCACGTCGTCCTTGCTGCGCAGCCAGTCGCGCAGCATTTCCATCAGCGGCTGCAGGCGCGGGATGCGGCGCAGGTCGAACAGCACGGCATCGGTGCCGCCGCCACTGCCCTGCTCCGCCGATGCCCCCAGCCGGCGCGAATAGATGCGCTCATGCGCCTGCACGCCCAGCAGCACCACCGCCGCCGGGTTGGCCGCCACCACGGCGCCGTTGGCGCGCACCAGCATCACGCCGTCCTGCATGTCGTTGACCATCAGCCGGTTGACCAGCTGCTGCATGCGCAATTCCTGCTCGCGCACCAGCGCCAGCCGCTCCTGCGCGATCTGGCGGTTGGCCAGCATATACATCAGCAGCGCCGCGATCATGAACACCAGGCCGAACAGGCCCGAGCCCAGCAGCCCGGCATCGGCCTGGCGCAGCAGGATTGTGTGCATGAACGGTCCGCCCATCACCACCAGCGCGGAGATCGACGCGGCAAAGAGCGCGAACGGCAGGCTGGTGAGCGCACCGGCTTCGAGCGCGGGCAGCAGGAAGATCATGGCGAGGCCGTCGGCCTGGCCCTGGCTGGCCGGGTGGCCGATGGCGTGGAAGACCAGCGCCAGCAGCGCCAGGTCGGCCAGCACCTGCACGCGCACGCGCAGGTGGAAATGGCGGCGCCACAGCGTGCCGGCGAGCATCGCCAGCGCAATGCCAAGGTAAGGCACGGCGACCGTCATGGCCGCCGCATGTTCGACGCCGGCCAGCCCGAAGGACAAATCCGGCAGCAGCGAAGGCGGCAATGACGTTGGGGCAGGCTCGCCGCGCCGCATCAGCGCGTAGCCGAGCAGCAGCAGGCCCACGGCGACGCGGGTCCAGCAGAAATAGCGCAGCAGGCGCCAGTGGAATTCGGGCGGTTCAGGCTGGCGCCACAGCTGCGCCAGGCCGCGCCAGGCATTGAGCCGCTGCCAGCCTGACAGCGCCGGTTCGATCATGGGCGCGCGCCGCCGCCGTCGGTGTGGCTGGCCTCGTCAGGCAAGTGGCTGCGGCGGCAGTAGTGCAGGCCGCGCCAGGCGATGGCCTCGCCTTGCGGCAGGTGCACGCCGCACTGGGCGCACTGGACCATCGGTTCGGCGGATTCGGTTTGCCGGGCGTTGGCGCTGGACCGGGCGGCGCTTTCGCTGGCTTGCTGCCGGGCGCGTTGCTGCGCCAGCCGCGCTTCGGCGCGGGCGCGCAGCCACCAGAAGACGCCCAGCACCACGGCCAGCAGGATCAGGATACGTGCCATGGTGTCTCAGAAACGGTGGAGGACCACTTCAATTACAAAGCGGCTGCCGACATAGGCCAGCAGCAGGATGCCGAACGAGGCGATGACCCAGCGCAGCGCCACCTTGCCGCGCCAGCCGCGGAAGATGCGCCCTGCCAGGATGCCGCCGAACATGGCCCACGAGATCAGCGCGAACACAGTCTTGTGGTCCATCCGGAAAGCGCGGCCGAACAGTTCTTCGGAAAACAGCAGGCCCGAGCCGATCGTCAGTGTCAGCAGAACGAAGCCGGCGCCGATCAGGCGGAACAGCAGCTTCTCCAGCGTCAGCAGCGGCGGCAGCAGGTCCAGCCAGCGGCCCAGCCACTGGCCGGTTTGCGCGGCCTTGCCATCGGCCGGGCGCGCCGGCGCGTGGCGGAAACCGTGCAGCCGGCGCTCGGCCAGCAGCATCAGGAAGGCATGGAACGCCGCCAGCGTGAACAGCCCGTACGCCACGTTGGCGATGATGAAGTGCAGCTTGAACAGCGGCTGCGCGGCATAGCCCAGGATCTGCGAGCCGGGAAAGGCCAGCGGCATCAGGCTGGCGACCAGCGCGACGGGGATCACGATCAGCCCCAGCCCGGCCAGCGAAAAGAAGAAGCTCTCGATCCAGTAGATGCCAACGCCCAGCCACAGCATGGCCGACAGCGCGAAAGCAAAGCCGAACATCATGCGCTCGGCCGGGAAGATGGTTTCGTGCAGCAGCATGCCGTGGCTGGCCAGCGCCGCCAGCATCAGCACGTGCCACCACGCCGGCCGGCCCTCGCCGTGCGCACCGCCCGCAGGTGGCAGGGTGTTGCCGGGCCCGCCGGCGACCAGCACGGCCGAGGCCGCGCCGCCGGCCTGTCCCGCCTTGGCGGCCGTGGAGGCAACGCCGGCATGGCGCGTGGCCCAGCCGTGCCAGGCCAGGCCGCAATAGAGAAGTGCCGTCAAGGCATACAGTACAATGACCATTTGCGCAGTTTACCTTAGTGCCCACGGACGGTGGCGGCCGGTTGAACCGGTACTCCGGGCCTGCAACCGGCACGGGTCTGCCCCGATTTCAGACCGAGCTCCTGCTCCGATATCTCCCCCGATTCCTGCCATGCTGGACAATCTCACTCAACGCCTGGCGCGTGTGGTCAAGACCATGCGCGGCGAGGCGCGCCTGACCGAGGCCAACACCGCCGAGATGCTGCGCGAAGTGCGCCTTGCCATGCTCGAAGCCGACGTGGCGCTGCCGGTCGTGCGCGAATTCATCGCCCGCGTCAAGGAAAAGGCGCTGGGCGAGGATGTGATCACCAGCCTCACGCCGGGCCAGGCGCTGGTCGGCGTGGTCCAGCGCGAGCTGACTTCGGTCATCGGCGGCGCCGAGGCCGCCGGCGGCAATAACAAGGAAGCCGAGCTGAACCTGAACGTGCAGCCGCCCGCCATCATCCTGATGGCCGGCCTGCAGGGTGCCGGCAAGACCACAACGGTCGGCAAGCTGGCGAAGTGGCTCAAGGAAAACAAGAAGAAGAAAATCCTGACGGTCTCTTGCGACGTCTACCGCCCCGCCGCTATCGCCCAGCTGAAGACCGTTTCCGAGCAGGTCGGCGCCGACTTCTTCCCGTCGCAGCCGGACCAGAAGCCGGTCGAGATCGCCCGCGCGGCGGTGGACTGGGCGCGCAAGCACTACCACGACGTGCTGATCGTCGATACGGCCGGCCGCCTGGGCATCGACGAATTGATGATGCAGGAAATCGCCGCGCTGCACGCCGAGCTGAAGCCCGCCGAGACCCTGTTCGTGGTCGACGCCATGCTCGGCCAGGACGCGGTCAACACCGCCAAGGCCTTCAACGACACCCTGCCGCTGACCGGCGTGGTGCTGACCAAGCTGGACGGCGATGCGCGCGGCGGTGCCGCGCTGTCGGTGCGCCACATCACCGGCCGGCCGATCAAGTTCGTCGGCGTCGGCGAAAAGCTGGACGGGCTGGAGCCGTTCTTCCCGGACCGCATGGCCCAGCGCATCCTGGGCATGGGCGACATCATGGCGCTGGTCGAGGAAGCCCAGCGCGGTGTCGACATGGAAGCGGCCGAGAAGCTGGCCAAGAAGATCAAGAAGACCGGCGATTTCGACCTGGAAGACTTCAAGGCGCAGATCGGCCAGATGAAGAAGATGGGCGGCATGGCCAGCCTGGTCGACAAGCTGCCGGCGCAGTTCGCCCAGCAGGCGCAGGGCGCCAACATGGACCAGGCCGAGAAGCAGGTGGCCCGCATGGAAGGCATCATCAACAGCATGACGCCGGCAGAGCGCGCCAAGCCCGACCTGATCAAGGCCAGCCGCAAGCGCCGCATTGCCGCGGGCGCCGGCGTGCCGGTTCAGGAAGTCAACCGCTTGCTGAACCAGTTCGACCAGATGCAATCCATGATGAAAAAGCTCAAGGGCGGCGGCATGATGAAGATGATGCGCCAGATGGGCGCGATGAAGGGCGGCATGAAGGGCCTCTTCAACCGCTGAGCGCACGCTGCAGCGTTATCCGCCTCCCCCGCAAAAGGACAGGAAAGACATCATGATGAGCGCCGTACAGGCCCGCGAACTGTGGGCCAACTCCGAAGAAATCGTCTCGGCCGAGGAAGTCCAGGCATCGCTGGACCGCATGGCCGCCGAGATCACCGCCAAGATGGGCGATGCCTTCCCGCTGGTGCTGTCCGTGATGGGCGGCGCGGTGGTGTTCACCGGCATGCTGCTGCCCAAGCTGGCGTTCCCGCTGGAGTTCGACTACATCCACCTCTCCCGCTACAACAACAAGACCGTTGGCGGCGAGATGCAATGGCGCGTGGCCCCGCGCGAGTCGGTCAAGGACCGCGTGGTGCTGGTGCTGGACGACATCCTGGATGAAGGCGAGACCATGGCCGCGATCCGCGAGCGCATCATGGAAATGGGCGCCAGGGAATTCCACGCGGCGGTGCTGTGCGAGAAGACGCTGACCAAGCTCAAGCCGATGCACCCGGACTTCTGCGGCTTTGCGGTGCCGGATCGCTATGTGTTCGGGTGCGGGATGGATGCCAAGGGGTATTGGCGGAATCTGGGCGCGATCCGGGCGCTGGTTTGATTTTGACGGGCTGAGGTTTGGCCCCCCTACACTCCCCGCAGGCGGGAGTGGGGAGAAAATACATCACGCCTGGTGCGACCCCAAAATCGGCCACAGCGAAGCCAGCAGCAACACCGCCATCCCGATATTGAACGCGCGCAGCACCTTCGGCCGCGCCAGCCAGCGCCGCAGCGCCGAGCCGCATAACGCCCACATCGCCACGCTGGGCAGGTTCACCACCCCGAAGATCCCGGCCAGCAGCAGCACGTTGAGCCACAGGTTGCCGTGCAGCACATAGGTGCTGCACGCGCCCACGGCCATCACCCACGCCTTGGGATTGACCCACTGGAACGCCGCCGCGGCCCAGAAGCCCATCGGCCGCGCCACCTGCTGGTCCTGCACGCCGCCGGCCGTGGCGAGCTTCCATGCCAGCCAGACCAGGTAGACGGTCGCCACCACGCGCAGCACCTGCCAGGTCCATGGGAAGGCGTGGAACAGCGACCCCAGCCCCAGCCCGACCAGCGCCACCATCAGCGCAAAGCCGATGCTGACGCCGAGCAGGTGCGGCACCGTGCGCAAGAACCCGAAGTTCACGCCGGAGGCCAGCAGCATCGTGTTATTCGGACCGGGGGTGATCGACGACACCAGCGCAAAACCGGCAAAAGCGGCAAAGACACCGGTGCCGGCGGCGAGTTGGGATACTTCCATGACTGACTCCATGCGTTCAGGGAATCAGTCTAGGGTCAGTCAGCGGTACAGTACCGGTACACTTTTTCAGCAAATTGCCGATACAGGATCGATCGGCGCAATCCTGCTCGGCGCGGTCAGGCCTCGCTGCGATACGGCCGCTCGCGCAGCCACTTGGTCGCAATCCACTTCTCGCCCTCGGCGACCGGCAGGCCCGCATGCAGCGTGCGCTCGTCCAGCATGCCGTCGGGCAGCAGGTAGCTGAAGTAGACCGCATTGCCCTTTACCGGCGCCACTTCCAGCCCCAGGCGCGGGAACGCGGTGGCGCCGCCGGCCGCGGGCGTGTTCAGGTAGATCACCAGCGTGGCGATGCGCTGGCCGCCAACGGTCAGCTGGCGAGCCTCGCCCGGCCGTTGCGGATTGAAGAAATCGAAATGCGGCTGGTATTCGCCACCGGGCTTGTAGTTGAGGATCTGCAAGCCTTCGCCGTGCTCGGCCGGCACGCCGGTGACCGCGGCGATACGCGCCTCGATGCGTTCGATCAGCGCATGCTCGCCCACCTGGAACATGGCGCCCATGCTGGTGCGGGCGTCGATCAGGTTCTCGTCGCCGGTGTCGGGGTTGACCACCGGCGAGCGCGCCAGCCGGCCGCGCGACAGCGCCACCAGCGCGTCGCACTCGTCGGCGCTCAGCAGTTGCTGGTACAGCCGGATCTGCGGCGAGGCGAGCCGGAACAGGATCGGCACCTGGCGGTCGCCGCCATCGGCCACAAAGGCTGCCGCGGTGCTCCTGGCCTGAGGAGGCGCCGCCGTGCGCGCCGGCTCCGGCCTGGCCGGGCGGCCCGCGGCGACGTCCGCACCGAACGCTGCCGCCACGGCCCGGCGCGCAAAGCCGTCGTCATAGCCCGAACGCAGCATCGACAGCACCAGCGCATCGGCCGCAAAGCCCTGCGCGATATGCCGGGCCAGCCATTGCTCGAGTTCGGGCGAGGATTCGGTATAGCCGGCCCTGCCGCCGGCATCGGATGCTTCGCGGATCATGACGGGTTGGCGACGCGGCGCGGCGAGAAAGGATTGCGTTCCGGCGGATCCGACGGCAGCGCACGGGGGGCGCGCGCCGGCGCATTGTCCGGTTCGCCGGCAACGGTGACCGAAGCTTCGGAATACTGCCAGCGCTTCCACGCCGCCAGTACGGCATTGGGATACTCGGGGCGGCCGCGGCTGCCGTTGTAGCGGCCCAGCGCCAGGTACAGGTCGCCCTGCTCGCGGTCGAGGTAGTAGCGCAGGATGGTGCAGCCGTAGCGCAGGTTGCTCTGCAGGTGGAACAGCTTGCGCGGGTCGCTGTCGCCGATGGCGCGGACCCAGAACGGCATCACCTGCATCAGCCCGCGCGCGCCGGCCGAGCTGATCGCGTACTTGCGGAAATTGCTCTCGACCTGGACCAGGCCCAGCACCAGCGCGGGTTCCAGCCCGGCGCGCTTGGCCTCGTAGTAGGCGACCTCGATCAGTTCCACGCGCACCTGCGGCTCGGGGATGCGCGTGGCCAGGCGCGAAGACATTTCGCCCAGCCACTTCAGGTAAGCCAGGCGCTCGCCGCCGGATGCAAAGACCGGCCGCGTGGGCCGGTCGTCTGCAATCGCCGCGGCCAGCGCGCCGCGCACGGAATCTGCCAGGTCCTCTTCCTTCTGCGCGCCGGCATGCGCGGCCGCCGCGGCCAGCGCCAGCAGCAGCCCGCCGGCAAGGCGGCGGGCGGCGGGCATTGCGCGTGCGGCGCGCATCGGGCTCAGTTCGCCAGCTGGTTGCGCACGTGGCTGACCACGTCGGCCACGCTGACCGGGGTGGCCTGCGCGTCTCGCCGGCCCTGGTACTCGACCTTGCCTTCCTTCAGGCCGCGGTCGCCCACCACCACGCGGTGCGGCACGCCGATCAGTTCCCAGTCGGCGAACATCACGCCCGGACGCTCGCCGCGGTCGTCGATGATGACGTCGACACCGGCAGCCAGCAGCTCGGCATGGATGCGGTCGGCCTCGGCCTTGACGGCCTCGGAGCGGTCATAGCCAACCGGGCAGATCACCACCTCGAACGGCGCGATCGCCGCCGGCCAGATGATGCCGCGTTCGTCGAAATTCTGCTCGATCGCGGCGCCCAGGATACGGGTGACGCCGATGCCGTAGCAGCCCATCTGCATCGGCTGGGTCTTGCCGTTCTCGTCCAGGAAGGTGGCGTTCATCGATTCCGAGTAACGCGTGCCCAGCATAAACACGTGGCCCACCTCGATGCCGCGGCAGATCTCCAGCGTGCCCTGGCCGTCCGGCGAGGCATCGCCCGCCACCACGTTGCGCAGGTCGGCGACGATCGGCTCGGGCAGGTCGCGGCCCCAGTTGACGCCGGTGAAGTGGTAGTCGCGGTAGTTGGCGCCGCAGACAAAGTCGCTCATGTTGGCGACGGTGCGGTCGGCCACCACCTTGACCGGCTTCTTCATGTCGATCGGGCCGAGATAGCCCGGGGGCGAGCCGAAGGCGTCGACGATCTCGTTCTCGGTGGCAAAGCGGAAGTCGGCCAGCCCCGGCACCTTGGAGGCCTTGACCTCGTTCAGCTCGTGGTCGGCGCGGATCAGCAGCAGCCAGATCTGGGCGCCGGCTTCGCTGTCCGTGGCCAGCACGATCGACTTGACGTTGGTCTCCAGCGGGATGCTCAGGAATTCGGCAACCTGCTCGCACTTGACCTTCTCCGGAGTGAAGGTCTTGACCAGGTCTTGCTTCGGCGCGGCGCGCTCCGCCAACAGCGGCAGCGCCTCGGCGGCCTCCATGTTGGCGGCGTAGGCCGAGGTCGGGCAGTAGACGATGGCGTCTTCGCCGGTATCGGCGATCACATGGAATTCATGCGAACCCGAACCGCCAATGGCACCGTTGTCGGCCGCCACCGCGCGGAACTCAAGCCCGAAGCGGCTGAAGATGCGCACGTAAGCGTCGTACATGTTCTCGTACGACTTGCGCAGGCCGTCGGTGTCGCGGTCGAAGGAATAGGCGTCCTTCATGGTGAACTCACGCCCGCGCATGATGCCGAAGCGCGGCCGGCGCTCGTCGCGGAACTTGGTCTGGATCTGGTAGAAATTGAGCGGCAGCTGCTTGTAGCTGCGGATCTCGCTGCGGGCGATGTCGGTCACCACCTCTTCCGAGGTCGGCTGCACGGCGAAGTCGCGCTCATGGCGGTCCTTCAGGCGCAGCAGTTCGGGGCCCATCTTGTCCCAGCGGCCGGTCTCCTGCCACAGCTCGGCCGGCTGGATCACCGGCATGGACATTTCCACCGCGCCGGCGCGGTTCATTTCCTCGCGCACGATGTTCTCCACCTTGCGGATCACGCGCAGCCCGATCGGCATGTAGGTGTAGATGCCGGCGCCCAGCTTCTTGATCATGCCGGCACGCATCATCAGTTTGTGCGACACGATTTCCGCGTCGGCGGGCGCTTCCTTAAGGGTGGAAATGAAGAATTGCGAGGCTTTCATCCGTAGCTTTCTCTCGAGGCCGCAACGCCTGCCCGGCGAATTCCGGTAGCGGCGGCACTGAATTGTCGCGCACGCGCCTGAAACTGCCCTTCTGCTCGGGAAAACCAGCATCCCCCCGCCAGAGCCCAGCTGCGCGCTTCCTTTATAATCAGCGTAATTCTAAAGGATTCGAGGTGCAGTCATGCTCGATCGTGAAGGCTTTCGCCCGAACGTCGGCATCATCCTCCTCAACGCACGCAACGAGGTTTTCTGGGGCAAGCGCATCGGCGAACACTCCTGGCAGTTTCCGCAAGGCGGCATCAAGTACGGCGAGACGCCGGAACAGGCCATGTACCGCGAACTGCATGAGGAAACCGGCCTGCTTCCGGAGCACGTCAGGATCGTAGGTCGCACACGCGACTGGCTGCGTTACGAGGTGCCGGACAAGTTCATCCGCCGCGAGATCCGCGGCCACTACAGGGGCCAGAAACAAATCTGGTTCCTGCTCCGCATGGCGGGCAGGGACTGCGATATCCACCTGCGCGCCACCGACCATCCGGAGTTCGATGCCTGGCGCTGGAGCCACTACTGGGTGCCGCTGGAGGCGGTGATCGAGTTCAAGCGCGATGTCTACCAGATGGCGCTGACGGAACTGTCGCGCTTCCTGAACCGGCATCCGCGCGTGCCGCTGAGCCCCTATGGCACGCATGCGCACGGCCGCCATGGAGGCGGCCAGCGCGGCATCCCGCCCCCGGTCGCCGGCCAGTCGTCAAGGCCTGCCGCGGCCGACTGCGGCGGCGCGGCAGCACAAGAAACTGTTTCGCCGGCGGCGCCGGTTACCAACTCACGGAGTACTGATGACTAGTTGCACCGGCCCGGGCCGCCGCGGCGGCCTGACCGCTGCCGGCCTGCTGCTTGCCGCCGCCACGCTGGCGCTGGCGGGCTGCAAGACCACCGGCAAGGAGATGGCGGAAGAAGAAAGCACCTGGCTCAGCCCCTTCGCGCCCAAGACCTTCGAGGAAGCCAAGGCGATGCTGCCGGCGCCGCCGCAGGATGCCAACCTGGTGCCGTTCTCGGTTTCCGGCACCGGCACGCTGTCGTTTGCGGTGGACAGCAAGTCGGTTTCGGTGGGCAAGGACAACGTGGTGCGCTACACCGTGGTCACCACCAGCCAGAGCGGCGCCCGCAACGTGACCTTCGAAGGCATGCGCTGCGACGCCTTCGAGCGCAAGCTCTACGCCACGCTGCCCAAGGGCGCCACCGAATGGGTGCCTAACATCAGCGGCTACGGCGAGACCTGGCATCGCATGGAAACCGGCGTGCGCAACGCCTATGCTGCCACGCTGGCCATCGAGTTCTTCTGCCAGGGCCGCACGGTGGCCGGCAAGCCGGAGGACATGGTGCGCGAGCTGCAATCGCGCGCGCCCAGCCGCCGCTGAGGCGGGCGGCATCGGCATAAAAAAACGGCGGGACTGCCTGGCAGTTCCGCCGTTTTTCTTTGGCTGTTTTCGGTCGCCGCTCAGACCAGCACGAGGTTGTCGCGGTGGATCAGCTCGGGCTCGTTCAGGTGGCCCAGCACCGACTCGATCTCCGACGAAGGCTTGCGCGCGATCAGGCGCGCCTCGGCGCTCGAATAGTTGGTGATGCCGCGCGCCACTTCCTTGCCCTGCGGATCGACACAGGCGATCACCTCGCCGCGGGCAAATTCGCCCTGCACCTCGACCACGCCGATCGGCAGCAGCGACTTGCCGCCGCCGGTCAGCTTCTCGACCGCGCCGTTATCGATCACCACGCGCCCGCGCAGCTGCAGGTGGTCGGCCATCCACTGCTTGCGCGCGGTGAGCCGGCCGGTCGGCGCCAGCAGCTGGGTGCCGATGGCCTCGCCCGCGGCCAGCCGCTCGAGCACGCTGGCCTCGCGCCCGGAGGCGATGGTGGTGTGCGCGCCGGACTTGGCGGCGCGCTTGGCCGCCAGGATCTTGGTCAGCATGCCGCCGCGCCCGATCGAGGTACCGGCGCCACCGGCCATCGCTTCCAGTTCCGGCGTACCGGCCATGGCTTCGTCGACGAACTGCGCCGCCGGGTCCTTGCGCGGATCGGCGGTGTACAGGCCGCGCTGGTCGGTCAGGATTACCAGCGCGTCGCCTTCGATCAGGTTGGTGACCAGGGCGCCGAGCGTGTCGTTGTCGCCGAACTTGATTTCGTCGGTAACCACGGTGTCGTTCTCGTTGATGATCGGCACCACGCCCAGCGACAGCAGCGTCAGCAGCGTGGAACGCGCGTTCAGGTAGCGCTCGCGGTCGGCCAGGTCGGCGTGGGTCAGCAGCACCTGCGCGGTGCGGATGCCGTAGCGCGTGAACTGGCTTTCATAGACCTGCGCCAGGCCCATCTGGCCGACGGCGGCGGCGGCCTGCAGCTCGTGGATTTCCTTCGGCCGGCGCACCCAGCCCAGGCGCTGCATGCCTTCGGCGATGGCGCCGGAGCTGACCAGCACCACTTCCTTGCCCGCCACGCGCAGCCTGGCGATCTGCGATGCCCAGCGGGCGATGGCGTCGTGGTCCAGTCCCTTGCCATCGTTGGTGACCAGGCTGGAGCCGACTTTGACGACGATGCGCTTTGCCTGCGCGATGACCGATTGCATGGCGGGAATCCTGTCTCCGGAATTCGTTTCAGACCGTTGGGTTTTGATTATGCCTCGCGCTCGTCCTGGTCGACGTTGTGCAGCCGATCGTCCAGACGGATGTCCGGTTCGGCCAGCGCCGCGGCCTCTTCGGCCTTGATCGCCGCCAGATGGTCCTTGATCGCGTAGATCAGCTCGCGGCAGCCTTCGCCGGTCAGCGCCGAGATCTGGAACACCGGGCCCTTCCACTTGTAGCGCTTGAGGAAGTCCTTGACCCGTGCGGCACGCTCGTCCTCGGGCACCATGTCGAGCTTGTTCAGCACCAGCCAGCGCGGCTTGTCGTGCAAGTCCTCGTCGTACTTCTTCAGCTCGTTGACGATGGCCTTGGCCTCGGCGACCGGGTCGACCGCCTCGTCGAACGGCGCTAGGTCGACGATATGCAGCAGCAGGCCGGTGCGCTGCAGGTGGCGCAGGAACTGGTGGCCCAGGCCCGCGCCCTCGGCCGCGCCTTCGATCAGGCCCGGAATGTCGGCGACCACGAACGACTGCTCATGGTCAACGCGCACCACGCCCAGGTTGGGATGCAGCGTGGTGAACGGATAGTCCGCCACCTTGGGGCGCGCGTTGGAAATATGCGAAATGAAAGTCGACTTGCCGGCATTGGGCATGCCCAGCAGGCCGACGTCGGCCAGCACCTTCAACTCGAGCTTGAGCATGCGGCGCTCGCCCGGCTTGCCGTCCACCTGCTGGCGCGGCGCGCGGTTGGTACTGGACTTGAAATGCAGGTTGCCCCAGCCGCCCATGCCGCCTTCGGCCAGGCACACGCGCTGGCCATGCTCGGTCAGGTCGGCGATGACCTCGCCGCTATCCATATCCGTGATCAGCGTGCCGACCGGCATGCGCAGCGTGATATCGTCGCCAGCGGCGCCATAGCAGTCGGAGCCACGGCCGTTTTCGCCGTTCCTGGCCACGTGCTTCTTGGCGTAGCGGAAGTCGATCAGGGTATTGATATTGCGGTCCGCCTGCGCGAACACGCTGCCGCCACGGCCGCCGTCGCCACCATCCGGGCCGCCGAAGGGCACAAACTTCTCGCGCCGGAACGAGGCGCTGCCATTGCCGCCGTTGCCGGCGATGGCTTCGATTCGGGCTTCGTCGATGAACTTCATGATGGGTTTTCCGTGATGGGATCGGCAGATCGGGGGCCGGCGTAGTTTACTTCGCCAGAAAAGAAAAAGCCCCGCAAGCGTTGCGGGGCCTTTCATCCTGCAAAGGCTGTTATCAGGCCGCCGGGACGACGCTGACTTGCTGCTTCTTGGCAGGGCCCTTGACGGCGAACTGCACGTGGCCGTCAACCAGGGCGAACAGCGTGTGGTCCTTGCCCACGCCGACGTTGTCGCCGGCATGCACGCGGGTACCGCGCTGGCGGATGATGATGCCGCCGGCGTTGATGGCCTGGCCACCAAACACCTTCACGCCCAGACGCTTCGATTCGGAATCACGGCCGTTCCGCGTGGAACCGCCGCCTTTTTTCTGTGCCATGTCTTACTCCTGTCGCTTTACCGGATTACGCTCGATCGATCAGGCAACGATCGCTTCGATGCGCAGTTCGGTGTAATTCTGACGATGGCCCTGACGCTTCTGGTAGTGCTTGCGACGGCGCATCTTGAAGATCTTCACCTTGTCGTGACGACCCTGGGAGATAACGGTAGCCTTGACGGAAGCCCCGCTAACCAGCGGCGTACCAAACTTGATTTGGTCGCCGGCGCCCACTGCGAGCACCTGGTCGAGCGTGATTTCTGCGCCAATGTCTGCCGGTATCTGTTCTACTTTCAGTTTTTCGCCAGCAGCAACCTTGTATTGCTTGCCGCCGGTTTTTACGACCGCGTACATTGTCGAACCTCTCGGATGTGAATAAAACGCCGAAACCGCGCGATGCGGCCCGGTTATCTCCCACCGGCAAGGACCCGCAAGGCGAGCGACTACCGGAGGAAACCGGGAATTGTAAACGAGATCGGGGAAAACTGCAAAGAAAACAGGCACATAGCCTGTGAGCGGCGCGGTCGGCACAATCGGCGGCCGCCCAGCTCAGGTCAGATCGGCGAGAAGGAACCCCGCCAGTGCGGCAAACGCCACCCACCACGCGGTGCGGCGCAGCTGGCGACGGGATACGGGCTTGTCCATGTCCGCATTATAGTTGCGCCGGTCACCGACGCCGCTGCGCGCATACCCTGAGCCGCCTACCTGCCCACCCGCGGCAAGAATGCGGGGCATGCGTAGAACGCCGCGTGCTTCGCATATAATCGTCCGGTTTTGCGTAACGGTGATCATCTTGTCCCAGCCTTCCGCCACTGCCTTGCTTGCCCCGGTCGCTGCAGACATGCGCGCGGTTGATGCTGTCATCCGCCAGCGGCTGTCTTCCGAAGTCCCCCTGATCGAACAGATCGGTGAATACATCATCGGTGCCGGCGGCAAGCGCCTGCGCCCGGTGATCCTGCTGCTGACGGCGCGCGCGCTGGGTTATGACGGCAACCGGCACCACGAGCTGGCCGCCGTCGTCGAGTTCATCCACACCGCCACGCTGCTGCACGACGACGTCGTCGACGAATCCGAGCTGCGCCGCGGCCGCGACACCGCCAACGCGGTGTTCGGCAATGCCGCCAGCGTGCTGGTTGGCGACTTCCTCTACTCGCGCGCGTTCCAGATGATGGTCGATGCCGGCAGCATGCGCATCATGGAGATCCTGTCCAACGCGACCAACGTGATCGCCGAGGGCGAAGTGCTGCAGCTGCTGAACATGCACGATCCGGATGTCACCATCGAGCGCTACCTGCAGGTGATCCGCTACAAGACCGCCAAGCTGTTCGAGGCCGCCGCCCAGCTGGGCGCGGTGCTGGCCGGCGCCGATGCGCAGATGGAAGAAGCCGCCGCCGAATACGGCCGCCGCATCGGCACCGCCTTCCAGCTGATCGACGACATGCTGGACTACACCGCCAGCGCCGAGCAGATGGGCAAGAACGCCGGCGACGACCTGCGCGAAGGCAAGCCCACGCTGCCGCTGCTGCATCTGCTGGAGCACGGTACCGCGAAGCAGCGCCAGCTGGCGCGCGACGCCATCGTGCAGGGCGGCACCGAGCACTTCGACGCGGTCTTCGCGGCCATCCACGCCAGCGGCGCGCTCGAGGTCACCTTCGAGGCCGCGCGCCAGGAAGCGGAAGCCGCCGAGCGGGCCGCGCAGCAATTCCCGGATTCCGCGCTGAAGGAAACGCTGATCCAGCTCTGCGCGTTCTCGCTGCAGCGGCAGTCGTAAGGGATGCTTCACCCCTCTTCCATTTCAGGAAAAACGCTGTTATAGTTACCTTCTTTGCTGCTGACGCCCAGCGACGGCAAGCAAAAACAAATCGGGGTGTAGCTTAGCCTGGTAGAGCGCTACGTTCGGGACGTAGAGGCCGGAGGTTCGAATCCTCTCACCCCGACCAGATTTAAGAAAAAGCCGAATCAACGAAAGTTGATTCGGCTTTTTGTCTTTCTGCCCTCCCGATCCTCATGGCCACCCCTGCCCCCGCGCAAGTAGGGTTGCGCCCGTGTCGCGCAAACGCCAACACGTCCCGCCATCGCCTTTACAAAAAGTGACCCCAGCGGCAAACTGCCCCGATCCCAGGACGTGAACCGTATCGTCCGTCCGTGGCCGGCGGCCACTGTCCAACCACTGCGCACCTGTCATGACACTCGGACTTGCCCTGGCCCAGAGCCGGCGTATCGCGCCCGCCCTGCTTGCTCAGCTGGAGCAGGCCGCCCGTGAAAAGCAGTCGCAGCTGATCGACGAGATCGTCGGCAGCGGCACCATGAGCGCGCACGACCTGGCGGTGTTTGCCGCGGACAAGTACCAGCTGCCGCTGCTCGACCTGAACCAGTACAACCTGACCAAGGTGCCGCCGGGGCTGGCGGGCAACCGCGAATTCCATGCGCACCGCCTGCTGCCGCTGGGCCGCCGCGAAAACCGGCTGGTGCTCGGGCTGTCCGATCCGTCCAACCAGGCCGGCCTGGACGCGATCAAGGAAAAGTACAAGGTGCCGGTCGAAGCGGTGGTGGTCGAGCACGACAAGCTGATGAAGCACGTGCGCTCCGCCGGCGAGGCGCTGGGCACGCTGAAGAACATCTCGCCGGTGCAGGCCGAGCGCAAGATGATCGAGTACGACCCGGTGGCGGCCGCCGGCGCGCAGCGCAACCGCACTGCCGCCGATGCCATCGACGACGCGCCCGTGGTGCGCTTCCTGCAGAAGCTGCTGACCGAAGCCTTCCACCGCGGCGCGTCCGACCTGCATTTCGAGCCGTTCGAGACCTTCTACCGGATCCGCTTCCGCGTGGACGGCGTGCTGCAGGAGGTGGCAAGGCCACCGCTGGATATCCGCGACAAGATTGCCACCCGCATCAAGGTGCTGTCCCGGCTGGATATTTCTGAAAAGCGCGTGCCGCAGGACGGCCGCATGAAGCTGCTGATCGCGCTGCCCAAGGATCCGAAGGACAACAAGGACAGCAAGGACGCGAAGGATCCCAAGGACAAGGACGCCAGGGAAACGGTCGAGAAAGCCGTCGATTTCCGCGTCTCGACGCTGCCGACGCTGTTCGGCGAGAAGATCGTGATGCGGATCCTGGAATCGTCGACCGACAAGCTCGACATCGACCAGCTCGGCTACGAGGCGCAACAGAAGGCGCTGCTGCTGGACGTGATCAAGCGTCCGTACGGCATGGTGCTGGTGACCGGCCCCACCGGCAGCGGCAAGACGGTGTCGCTGTACACCTTCCTGAACCTGCTGAACCAGGGCGACATCAATATCTCGACCGCAGAGGACCCGGCCGAAATCCAGCTGCCCGGCATCAACCAGGTCAACGTCAACGACAAGGCCGGCCTGACCTTTGCCGCGGCGCTGCGTTCGTTCCTGCGGCAGGATCCGGACGTCATCATGGTCGGCGAAATCCGCGACCTGGAAACCGCCGATATCTCGATCAAGGCCGCGCAGACCGGCCACCTGGTGCTGTCGACGCTGCACACCAATGACGCCCCCACCACGCTGACGCGGCTGATGAACATGGGCGTGGCGCCGTTCAACATCGCTTCCAGCGTGCTGATGATCACGGCGCAGCGGCTGGCGCGCCGGCTGTGCACATGCAAGCGCGCCGGCGAGCTGCCGCGCGAGACGCTGCTGGACGCCGGCTTCCGCGAACACGACCTGGACGGCAGCTGGCAGCCCTACCATCCGGTCGGGTGCGAGCGCTGCAACGGCAGCGGCTACAAGGGCCGCTGCGGTATCTACCAGGTCATGCCGATCACCGAGGCCATGCAGCAGATCATCCTGTCGCACGGCACCGCCCTGCAGATCGCCGAGCAGGCGCGCAAGGATGGCGTGCTATCGTTGCGCGAAGCCGGGCTGCTGAAGGTCAGGGCGGGCGTCACGTCACTCGAAGAGGTGCTGGCGACCACGAATACGTAGCAACTGAGTCAAGTCACAACGTAAATACAAGACGTACCAGAAGCGTCATTTACACCGGGGGTCAACAACATGGCGACGCGCGCACCAGCGGCGGGCGCCCGGACGGCAGCACCGTCGCGGGCAAAATCAGGCAAGGGGCGCAAGGCCCCCACCCAGTACATCTTCGAATGGGAAGGCAAGGACCGCAAGGGCAAGACCTTCACCGGCGAGCTGCGCGCGGAGAGCCAGGCCGAGGTCACCGCCACGCTGCGCAAGCAGGGCCTGACCATCGTCAAGCTCAAGAAGCGCAAGGCCGCGCGCGGGCGCAAGATCACCGAGAAGGACATCGCCTACTTCACCCGGCAGCTGTCGACCATGCTCAAGGCGGGGATTCCGCTGCTGCAGTCGATCGACATCATCGCGCGCGGGCACGCCAATCCCAACTTTACCCAGCTGCTGTCCGAGATCCGCTTCGATATCGAATCGGGCAGCAGCATGGCGGCGGCATTCCGGCGACAGCCGAAGTACTTCGACACGCTCTACTGCAACCTGATCGATGCCGGCGAACAGGGCGGTATCCTCGATGCGTTGCTGGAGCGCCTGTCGCTCTACATGGAAAAGACCATCGCGCTGAAGGGCCAGATCAAGTCGGCGATGATCTATCCGATCGCGGTGCTGACGGTGGCCTTTGCCGTCACCGTGATCCTGATGCTGTTCGTGATCCCGGCGTTCAAGGGCGTGTTCTCCAGCTTCGGTGCCAACCTGCCCGCGCCGACGCTGCTGGTGATCGCGATCTCGGACTTTTTCGTGCAGTACTGGTACCTGGTCATCGGCGCACCGGTGGCCGGCATCACGTTCTACCTGCGGGCGCGCAAGAAGTCGGAGAAGGTGCAGCGCTGGTCCGACCGCGCGCTGCTGAAGCTGCCGATCTTCGGCAGCCTGTTCCGCAAGGCGGTGATTGCCCGCTGGACGCGTACGCTGGCGACCATGTTCGCCGCCGGCACGCCGCTGGTGGAGTCGATGGAGTCGGTGGCGGGCGCCGCCGGCAACTGGGTCTACTACGACGCCACGCGCGAGATCGAACAGTCGGTGCGCATCGGTACCAGCCTGACCAACGCCATGCAGGCCACGCACGTGTTCGACAACATGGTGCTGCAGATGACGCAGATCGGCGAAGAATCCGGCGCGCTCGACAACATGCTGCTGAAGGTGGCCGAGTTCTACGAGCGCGAGGTCGACGACGCGGTGGCCGCCATCTCCAGCCTGATCGAACCGATCATCATCGTGGTGCTGGGCGTGCTGATCGGCGGCATGGTGGTGGCGATGTACCTGCCGATCTTCAAGCTGGGACAGGTGGTGTAAGCGATGGCGCTGGCGTATTCCGTTTCGCCGTTTCCCGCCGGCAGCGGGCAATTGCTGCAGGCACTGGCGGCGCTGCCGCCTGCCTTCATGGTGGCGGTGACGGCCGTGCTGGGCCTGGTGGTGGGCAGTTTCCTCAACGTGGTGATCCACCGGCTGCCGCGCATGATGGAGCGCGAGGAAGCCAACTATATCGCCGAGCTGCGCGGCGATCCGCTGCCCTACCCCGCCCGCTACAACCTGATGGTGCCGCGCTCGGCCTGTCCGCACTGCGGCCACGCGATCGCGCCCTGGGAAAACGTGCCGGTGCTGAGTTGGCTGGCGCTGCGCGGGCGCTGCTCGGCCTGCAAGACCCGGATCAGCGCGCGCTATCCGCTGGTGGAGCTGGCCTGCGGCGTGCTGAGCGGGCTGGTGGCGTGGCGCTTCGGCCCTGGCGTGCAGGCATTGGCGGCGCTGGTGCTGGTCTGGGCGCTGCTGGCGCTGACCCTGATCGATGCCGACACCCAGCTGCTGCCGGACCAGATCACGCTGCCGCTGCTGTGGCTGGGACTGGTGCTGAACCTGGGCGGGTTGTTCGTGCCGCTTGCCGATGCCGTGGTCGGTGCCGCCGCCGGCTACCTGGTGCTGTGGGCGGCGTACTGGCTGTTCCGGCTGGTACGTGGCAAGGAAGGCATGGGTTTCGGCGACTTCAAGCTGATGGCGGCACTCGGCGCGTGGTTTGGCTGGCAGGCGCTGCCGGCGCTGGTGCTGCTGTCATCGGTGGCCGGCGTGGTGTTCGGGCTGGCCAGCATCGCGCTGCGCCGGCAGGATCGCGACACGCCCTTCCCCTTCGGCCCCTTTATCGCGCTGGCGGGCCTGGTGGTGCTGGTGTTCGGCTCCGGTGTGCTGCCGCTGACCGTACTGCCGTGAAGCTGGTATTGTGACGGCAACATCGTCAACTGGCCTTCACGGCATCCCCACATGCTGGAAATCGGACTGACCGGCGGCATCGGCAGCGGCAAGACCCGCGTGGCCGACATGTTCGCCGCGCGCGGCGCCGCGATCATCGATACCGACCTGCTCGCCCATCAGATCACCGCCCCGGGCGGGCGTGCCATCCCGGCGCTGGTCGAGGCCTTCGGGACCGAATGCCTGCGCCCTGACGGCGCCATGGATCGCGACGCGATGCGCGCGCTGGTGTTCGCCGACCCGGCCGCCAAGGCGCGCCTCGAAGGCATCACCCATCCGCTGATCCGCGCGCTGACCAACGAGCATGCGCAAGCGGTCCGCGACGCCGGCGAGCATCCTTACCTGATCTACGTGGTGCCGCTGCTGGTCGAGTCCGGCTCATGGCGCGAGCGCGTGGGCCGGGTGCTGGTGGTCGACTGCACGGAAGACACCCAGGTGGCGCGCGTGATGGCGCGCAACGGCTTCAGCCGCGAACAGGTGCAGGCGATCATGGCCAGGCAGGCAACGCGGCGCGCGCGGCTGGCATGTGCCGACGACGTCATCGACAACGACGGGCCGGTCGATGCGCTGGTGGCACAGGTGGACCGCCTCGACCGCTATTACCGCGAACTGTCGGCGTCCGGAAAGGTCCATCCCGAAGCTGGCGCATGATGCGCGGGCACGGCCCGGCGGCACGCGGCGAACGCGCGTCCGACATTGTCCTCGGCCCGGGTCTCGCATAGAATGCGCTGGAACATGCCGGGAAATCGCCGCATACTGCGGGCATTGGACACCGCGGATCACTCCGACACAGTCCACCCAGCCCCTTCCGGCGTTCCCCGGGCCACATTCCGCACCGGGCCTGCTCCTCACACGGGGCCCGCCCGGCGCCCTGCACGGACATAGCACTTGATTCTGTACGAATACCCTTTCAACGAACGCATCAGGACACTCCTGCGCCTGGAGGACCTGTTCGATCGGCTGGAATACTTCCTCGGCCAGGATCATCCCCAGCAGCACCATGTCGCGCTGACCACGCTGTTCGAGATCATCGACGTAGCCGGCCGCGCCGACCTCAAGACCGACCTGATCAAGGAACTGGAACGCCAGCGCCAGGCGCTGGCGCCGCTGCGCGCCAACCCGCAGATCGACCAGGAAGCGCTGGACAGCGTGATCGGCGAGATCGAGCAGGGCATCACCATGCTCAACCAGACCGTGGGCAAGGCCGGGCAGCTGCTGACCGACAACGAGTGGCTGACCAGCATCCGCAGCCGTGCCATCATTCCCGGCGGCACCTGCGAGTTCGACCTGCCTGCCTACTACGCGTGGCAGCATCGCCCCGCTGAGGATCGCCGCGCCGATATCCTGAAGTGGGCGCGCCCGCTGGTGTCGCTGCGCATGGGCACCACCATCGTGCTGCGCCTGCTGCGCGAAGCCGGCCAGAGCGGCAAGGTCATCGCCACCGGCGGCAGCTACCAGCAGATGCTGTCCGGGCGCAGCTACCAGTTGATGCAGGTGTGGCTGGATGACTCGCTGCTGGCCTTCATCCCGGAAATGAGCGCGAACAAGTACATGCTGTGGGTGCGTTTCACGCAGCAGGACGGCGACCTGCGGCCGCGCTCGGTCGATGCCGATATCCCGTTCCTGCTGAAACTCTGCAATTTCTGAAGCCTGAGTCTGAAGCCATGCCCGCTGTAGTCAAATGCCCCACCTGCGGCACCGAGGTGGCCTGGGTGCCCGACAACAAGTTCCGCCCGTTCTGTTCCGAGCGCTGCAAGCAGATCGACCTCGGCGCCTGGGCGTCCGAAAAGTACGTAATTGGCGGCAAGCCGGGCGAGACGCCCTCGCCTGACCTGCCTGACGACGAGGACGACTGACGTAATCGCCTTCGCCGCACAGTCCGCTCAGTGCGCCGCCGCCAGTACGCGGCGGTAGAACCCCACGCACACCAGCACGAAGACCGCCAGGCCCAGCCACACGCCGTCGATCGGCGCAATCACGGGCGCCGCGGCCGCGGGTATGTCAGGCCAAGCCGGCCCAGGGTCTGTGCCCTACGCTTCTTCGCCCAGCCATTCGACCACCGGAATGGTGGCCGGCAGCAGCGGCGCGACCGTCACGGGCACCGTCTGCCAGGAAAAGGCCTGGCCTTCGCGGCCGACCGGGTCACCGCGCCAGGCAGTGACCTTGCAGAAATGCAGCCGCACATAGGCGTGCGGGTAGTCGTGCTCGAGCACATGCCAGCGCTCGCACGCGGTAATGTCCAGCCCCAGCTCCTCATGCAGCTCGCGGGCGAGCGCAGCTTCCACGGTCTCCCCTGGCTCGAGCTTGCCGCCGGGGAATTCCCAATAGCCCTCGTACGGCTTGCCCGCGGGGCGCTGCGCCAGCAGGAAGCGGCCATCCGGCTGCACCATCACGCCGACGGCGACTTCGGTGACCTTGCGCGGCGGGTTGCCGGCGGTCTCCGCGGGCTTGTCCATGGCCGCGCTCATGCCTTGTCGTTCCCCGGCACGTCGGCGATGTACGGCTGGCCATGCTTGCCGCCCCAGTCGCGCGCGAACTGCCACGCCACGCGGCCCGAGCGCGAGCCGCGCTCCAGCGCCCACACCAGCGCGTCGCCGCGCGCGGCGGCGATGTCTTCGTCGGTGCAGCCGAAGTGCCTGAGCCAGTGGCCGACGATCGCCAGGTACTCGTCCTGCTTGGGCGGGTAGAACGACAGCCACAGCCCGAAGCGCTCGGACAGCGAGATCTTCTCTTCGACCACTTCGCCAGGATGGATCTCGCCGTCGTCGGTGTGGCGGTAGGTTTCGTTGTCCTTCATGTACTCCGGCAGCAGGTGCCGGCGGTTGGACGTGGCGTAGATCAGCACGTTGTCCGACTGCGCCGCGACCGAGCCGTCCAGCGCCGACTTCAGCGACTTGTAGCCCGACTCGCCTTCCTCGAACGACAGGTCGTCGCAGAAGATGACAAAGCGCTCGGGCCGGGTCGAGACCAGCTCGACGATATCGCCGAGGTCGCCCAGGTCATCCTTGTCGACCTCCACCAGCCGCAGCCCGTCCTTGACGAAGGCATTCAGGCAGGCCTTGATCAGCGACGACTTGCCGGTGCCGCGCGCGCCGGTCAGCAGCACGTTGTTGGCCGGCAGCCTGTTCACGAACTGGCGCGTGTTGGCGACGATGGCGTCCTTCTGGCGCTCGATGTTCTTCAGGTCGTCCAGGTGGATTGGCGGCAGCTGGCGCACCGGCTGCAGGTAGCCGATATTACCGAACAGGCTCTGGCGCTTGCGCCAGCGGAACGCTACCGCCTCCTGCCAGTCCGCGTCGTTCAGTTGCGGCGGCAGCCATTGTTCGAGGCGTGAGAGGAAGTTGTCGAGGCGGGCGGCGAGGTCGGACATGGCGGGGCGGAGAATGAATTCTTGCGCCCTGCCCGCGTGCGCGGGCAGGATGGAACGGGCTCAGGAACGGTAGTCGGCGTTGATCGACACGTAGTCGTGCGACAGGTCGCAGGTCCACACCGTGGCTTCGGCATTGCCGCGGCCCAGCGCGATGCGCACCGTGATCTCGGCCTGCTTCATCACGCGCTGGCCGTCTTCCTCGCGATAGTCGGGATTGCGGCCGCCGTCGCGGGCGACCCAGACATCGTCCAGCCACAGGTTGACGCGGCCGACATCGAGGTCGTCCACGCCGGCGTAGCCCACCGCGGCCAGGATGCGGCCCAGGTTGGGGTCCGAGGCGTAGAACGCAGTCTTGACCAGCGGCGAATGCGCGACCGCATAGGCGATCTGGCGGCACTCGGCCACGTCCTTGCCGCCTTCGACCCGGATGGTCATCAGCTTGGTCGCGCCTTCGCCGTCGCGCACGATCATCTGCGCCAGCTCTTGCGCCAGGCCGGTCACGGCATCGCGCAGCGCTTCGAAGGCCGGGCCTTCGGCACGGTCGACCACGGCACCGGACTTGCCCGAGGCGATCAGCACGAACGAATCGTTGGTCGAGGTATCGCCGTCGATGGTGATGCTGTTGAACGAGTGATCGGCGGCGTGCGTCACCAGTCCCTGCAGTACCGGCTGCGCCACGGCGGCGTCCATGGCGATAAAGCCCAGCATGGTCGCCATGTTCGGGCGGATCATGCCGGCGCCCTTGCTGATGCCCGACAGCGTCACGGTCTTGCCGTCGATCTGCACCGTGCGCGACGCGACCTTGGGCTGTGTGTCGGTGGTCATGATGGCTTCCGCCGCGGCCAGCCAGTTGTCGGCCCTGGCATTGGCGATGGCGGCGGGCAGCCCTGCCAGCAGGCGGTCCATCGGCAACTGCTCGAGGATCACGCCGGTCGAGAACGGCAGCACCTGGTCGGCGCTGATGCCCAGCTGCGCCGCCAGCGCGTCGCAGGTGGCGCGGGCATTGGCCAGGCCCTGCTCGCCGGTACCGGCGTTGGCATTGCCGGTGTTGACCACCAGGGCGCGGATGCCCTTGCCCGACTTGTCCGCGGCAGCGAGGTGCTCCCGACACACCTGCACCGGCGCGGCGCAGAAGCGGTTGCTGGTGAAGACGCCGGCCACGGTGCTGCCTTCGGCCACGCGCACCACCAGCACGTCCTTGCGGTTGGCCTTGCGGATGCCCGCCTCGGCCCAGCCGAGCTCCACGCCGGCGACGGATTTCAGGTTCTCTGCCTGGGGCAGCGGAAGATTGACGGGCATGTAGGACTCCTCGATGTTCCTGCTCGCGACTTGCTTGTCATCAGACGAACATGCCCGCGAGGGGCGGGCATGTTCGTTTCCTGTTGCGTCACGCCCCGCGCTGCGGGACCGACGTCATACCGGGCACCCGGCGCGGCTCAGTTCAGCTGAGCTTGCCGTGGCACTGCTTGAACTTCTTGCCCGAGCCGCACGGGCACGGATCGTTGCGGCCGACCTTGGGCATGCCCGCCAGCGCCAGTTCGGCGGCGGCCATGGCAGTGCCGGTGCGCTGCGACGGCGCTTCCTCGACCGGCTCGCGGCCTTCGGCGAACTCGTCGTGCTTGTACTGCACGTTCTCCAGGTGCGACAGGCCTTCCTCGATCTCCTCGGAAGCCTGTTCCAGTTCCTCCGGCGACTGGATCTGCACGTTGAAGGTCACGCGGGTGACTTCGTTCTTGATCACGTCCAGCAGGCGCGCGAACAGCTCGAACGACTCGCGCTTGTACTCCTGCTTGGGATCCTTCTGCGCATAGCCGCGCAGGTGGATGCCCTGGCGCAGGTGGTCCAGCGCGGCCAGGTGTTCGCGCCAGTGCGTGTCGATGCTCTGCAGCATGACCGAGCGCTCGAAGCCGGCGAACGACTCGCGCCCGACCATCGCGACCTTGCCGTCGTAGCGTTCGGTCGCCGCCTTCATGATCAGGTTGAGCAGCTCTTCGTCCTCGATGCTCTGCGCGCCCTCGATGGTCTGCGCCAGCGGCACTTCCAGGCCCCAGTCCTCGCGCAGGCGCGCTTCCAGGCCGGCGATGTTCCACTGCTCTTCCATGGTGTCGGCCGGCACGTGGTCGCGGAACAGCTCGACCAGCACGCTTTCGCGCAGGTTGGCGACCATCTCGCCGACGTCATTGGCTTCGAGCACGTCGTTGCGCAGCTTGTAGATTTCCTTGCGCTGGTCGTTGGCGACGTCGTCGTACTGCAGCAGCTGCTTGCGGATATCGAAGTTGCGGCCTTCCACCTTGCGCTGCGCCGATTCGATCGAGCGCGTGACGATGCCGGCCTCGATCGGCTCGCCTTCGGGCATCTTCAGGCGCTCCATGATCGCGCGCACGCGGTCGCCGGCAAAGATGCGCAGCAGCTGGTCGTCCAGCGACAGGTAGAAGCGCGACGAACCCGGGTCGCCCTGGCGGCCGGCGCGGCCGCGCAGCTGGTTGTCGATACGGCGCGATTCATGGCGCTCGGTGCCGACGATATGCAGGCCGCCGGCGGCCTTGACCTGCTCGTGCAGCGACTGCCATTCGTCCTCGAGCTGCTGGATGCGCGCGGCCTTGTCGGCGTCGGACAGGTTCGGGTCCGCTTCGATAAAGCCCGACTGCTTTTCCACGTTGCCGCCCAGCACGATGTCGGTACCGCGACCGGCCATGTTGGTGGCGATGGTGATCATCTTGGGACGGCCGGCCTGCGCCACGATCTCGGCTTCGCGGGCGTGCTGCTTGGCGTTGAGCACCTGGTGCGGCAGCTGTTCGCGCTCGAGCAGGCCCGACAGGTATTCAGAAGTCTCGATCGAGGTGGTACCCACCAGCACCGGCTGGCCGCGCTCGTAGCAGTCGCGGATATCGCGCACCACGGCGTCGTAGCGCTCCTTGCCGGTCTTGTAGATCTGGTCCTGCTGATCCTTGCGCTGGGCCGGGCGGTTGGTCGGGATCACCACCACTTCGAGGCCATAGATCTCCTGGAACTCGTACGCCTCGGTATCGGCCGTGCCGGTCATGCCGGCCAGCTTGGTGTACATGCGGAAGTAGTTCTGGAAGGTGATGGTCGCCAGCGTCTGGTTCTCTTGCTGGACGGTCACGCCTTCCTTGGCCTCGACGGCCTGGTGCAGGCCGTCGGACCAGCGCCGGCCGGTCATCAGGCGGCCGGTGAATTCGTCGACGATCACGACTTCGTCGTTCTGCACCACGTAGTGCTGGTCGCGATGGAACAGGCTGTGCGCGCGCAGGGCGGCGTACAGGTGGTGCATCAGCGTGATGTTCTGCGGCGCGTACAGCGACTCGCCCTCGCCGATCAGGCCCTGCTGCGCCAGGATTTCTTCGGCCTTCTCGTGGCCGGCCTCGGTCAGGTAGACCTGGTGGCCCTTCTCGTCGACGTAGTAGTCGCCCGGCTTCTCGACGCCGGTGCCGTCGGCCTTCTCTTCGCCGATCTGGCGCTCGAGCAGCCTGGGGATGCCGTTCATGCGCTGGTACAGGTCGGTCTGGTTCTCGGCCTGGCCCGAGATGATCAGCGGGGTGCGCGCCTCGTCGATCAGGATCGAGTCCACTTCATCGACGATGGCGTAGTTCAGCGGCCGCTGCACCCGCTGCGACGGGTCGTAGACCATGTTGTCGCGCAGGTAGTCGAAGCCGAACTCGTTGTTGGTGCCGTAGGTGATGTCGGCGTTGTACGCAGCCTGCTTCTCGTCATGCGCCATCTGCGACAGGTTCACACCCACCGACAGGCCCAGGTAGTTGTACAGGCGGCCCATCCACTCGGCATCGCGCTGCGCCAGGTAGTCGTTGACCGTCACCACGTGCACGCCCTTGCCGGTGATGGCATTCAGGTACACGGCCAGCGTCGCGGTCAGCGTCTTGCCCTCGCCGGTGCGCATTTCGGCGATCTTGTTGTCGTTCAGCACCATGCCGCCGATCAGCTGCACGTCGAAGTGGCGCATCTTCATGACGCGCTTGCTGGCCTCGCGGCACACGGCGAAAGCCTCGGGCAGCAGCGCTTCGAGCGACTCGCCGCCGGCGTGGCGCTGCCGGAAGGTCTCGGTCATGCCGCGCAGGTCGTCGTCCGAGAGTTGCTCGAACTTCGGCTCCAGCGCATTGATCTGCGCCACCGTGCGGCGGTATTGTTTGATCAGCCGCTCATTGCGGCTGCCGAAGACTTTCTTGAGAAGGCCCGTGATCATCGATTGCTTTCACCTGCGCGGGACCGGATTGACGCCCCTGGTAAGCGGGCTCCCCGGCGGCCGGGCGAGGAATGGATAGATTGGCGCGAAACGCCGAGTTTATCATGTGCCGGGGTCACGGCCGGAACGCGCGCCGGGCCTTGCCGTGCAAGGCTGCGAATGCCAGACACCGGCCAGCGCGGGCCGACCCCGCCCCCTGCCTGCAGCAGTTTGGGGCGGGTGCGGGTGCTTCAATCCTTTCCGCCCCGGGCAGCCCCGCCGCCCCTTGCTAGAATGCAGCCATGCGCCGCTTCACCCACCACGCCCTGCAGACCGCTGCCGCCAAGCCGCTCAATGACTGGCTGGCCAAGTCCGGCCCGGTTTCCGGGCTGATGCAGACCGCGCGCCAGCTGTCCGTGCTGGAGGCCGAAGTGCTGTCGCTGCTGCCCCCCGGCATGCGCGCCGGCATTGCCGTGGCCGGGGTCAAGCGCGACGCCGTCGACGCAAACGGCCAGGTGCTGCTGTTGCTGGCGGCACACGGCGCGGCCGCGGCGCGGGTGCGGCAGGTGGTGCCGACGCTGCTGGGACGGCTGCAGCAGCGCGGCTCGCAGATCACCGCGATCCGGGTGCGGGTGCAGCCCGAGGTGCAGCGCCACGCGGACTGGGACACCGGTCCGGTCGAGCGCAAGCGCACCAGCGGGCAGATGACGCCGACCGGCCTTGCCAGCCTGGACCAGCTCGCGCGCACGCTGCCCGATTCGCCGCTGCGCGACGCGCTCAAGACGCTGCTCTCGCATCACCGCTGAGCGGCCGACGGCGATTTCCGGACAAACAAGAAAGCCGACCCCCGGGTCGGCTTTCTCGTTGCGTGGCGGGCAGGTGGCCCGGCTCAGGCAAAGGCCGGCTGCGCCTGCGGCAGGAAGGCAGCGGGCGCTTCCTCGACACGGTCGAAGGTGACCAGTTCATAGGCCTCCTGGTCCGCCAGCAGCGCGCGCAGCAGCTGGTTGTTCAGGCCGTGGCCCGACTTGTGCGCGACATAGGACCCGATCAGCGGATGGCCGACCACATACAGGTCGCCGATGGCATCGAGGATCTTGTGGCGCACGAATTCATCGCCATAGCGCAGTTCCTCGTTGTTCAGCATGCGGTGCTCGTCCAGCACAATGGCGTTGTCCAGGCTGCCGCCGCGCGCCAGGCCCATCTCGCGCAGCGCTTCCACCTCATGGGCAAAGCCGAAGGTGCGGGCCCTGGCGATCTCACGCACGTAGCTGGTGTCGCCGAAGTCGATCGAGAAGGTCTGGCCGGTCTTGTCGACCGCCGGATGACGGAAGTCGATGGTGAACGCCAGCTTGAAGCCGAAGAACGGCTCCAGCCGCGCGAACTTGTCGCCTTCGCGAACTTCCACCGGCTTCTTGACGCGGATAAAGGTCTTCAGCGCGTTCTGTTCTTCAATGCCGGCCGACTGCAGCAGGAACACGAAGGACGCGGCGCTGCCGTCCATGATCGGGATTTCCTCGGCGTCGACGTCGACATAGAGGTTGTCGATGCCCAGGCCGGCGCATGCCGACATCAGGTGCTCGACGGTCGAAACGCGCGCGCCATCCTTCTGCAGCACCGACGCCAGGCGCGTGTCGCCGATGGCCGAAGCGGCCACGGGAATCTCGACGGCCTCGGGCAGGTCGACGCGGGTAAAGACGATGCCGGTGTCGGCGGCTGCGGGACGCAGGGTCAGCGTGACCTTGCGGCCGGAGTGCAGGCCGATGCCAACCGTCTTCACCAGGGATTTGATCGTGCGCTGTTTGAGCATGACAGCCTCAACTATTATAAAAATCTATCGTGATGCTTTTTTTGATTAAGCGATTTTACCACCACCTGGAAGGTGGTGCAGCCGGGTTTTGTTTCCGGCTGTTAACACCGCATTAAGATGTTGCGAATAATCCACGTTTACCCGGATGACTGTGTCAGCCGCGCAACGCAGCCAGCACGGCGTCGGCGCTGCTGACGCGGAATTCGCCGGGCGCCTCCACGTCGAGCCGGGTCACCACACCATCGTCGATCACCATGGCATAGCGCTTGGAGCGCACGCCCATGCCGCGCGCGCCCAGGTCCTGGTCCAGGCCCAGCGCACGCGTCCATTCGGCGCTGCCGTCGGCCATCATGCGTACCGCGCCGGCGACCTGCTGTTCGCGGCCCCACGCGCCCATGACGAAGGCGTCGTTGACCGACACGCACCACACTTCATCGACGCCGGCGGCGCGCAGGTCTGCGGCATGCGTCACGAAGCCCGGCACATGCTTGGCCGAGCAGGTCGGCGTGAACGCGCCGGGCAGCCCGAACACCACGATCTTGCGCCCGCGCACCAGGTCGGCGACGCGGAAGGCGTTGGGTCCGAGCGAGCAGCCCTCGCTCTCGGTTTCGATGAATTCCTGCAGGGTGGCGTCCGGGACGCGGGAACCGACGGTAATCATGGGGCGAAGTCTCTGGGTTGTCTGAAGGATAGGACGGATGGCGGCCGGCTGCGCCGCAGCGGCGCGGCAGCGTGCCGGTTCAACAATCCGGACAGCGATCCGGACAGCGTTCCGGGTAGTGTTCCGTACTGCGGGCAACCCCAAGATCATAGGCGCCGCGCCGGCGATGCAAAAGCCGGATCACATCCGGTCGCATTCGATACACCTTGCTACAAAGACGTCCGCGCGACGCACCTGTGGGTGCGCCGCGCGGACGGCGAGACATCCCGACCGGGAAGGCGGGAAACCAGTCCGGGGAGGCGGCCAGCGGCACGCCCTGCCCGGCGACGGGATGCAGGTTGTGGCGGACGATGCGCCGTTGCGGCAGGCGGCGCGGCGCCGCCGGCTGCCTGCCGGGTCACGTCAGTCCATGCAAGGCACGCGCGGATAGGGAGCGCGCGTGCATCGCGACAAGGCGACGCGATCCGTCAGGCGGCCGGTGGAGGCACCGATGCCGAGCCGTCCGGCGCTCAGTCTGCCTGCTTGCGCAGGAAGGCCGGAATATCGTACGTGTCCACACCCTTTTCCTGCAGCGCCGCCACGTGGGCCGACGCCGATTCGCGCGAGCTGCGCCATACCGCCGGCGTGTCCAGGTTGCTGTAGTCCGGCGAGCTGTGCTGCGCGGCGGTGGCGGCCATGTTGGCCATCATCTGCACCGGCATGTTGTCCGTGCCGGTCTTCAGCAGCGTCATCGGCTGCTGCTTCTTCGCCGAGCGGCCCAGGCCGGTCGCGACCACGGTCACGCGCAGCGCATCGCTCATCGAATCGTCGTACACCGTACCGAAGATCACGGTCGCGTCTTCCGCGGCGTAGCTGCGGATGGTGTTCATGACTTCCTTGGTTTCCGACAGCTTCAGCGAACGGCTGGCGGTGATGTTGACCAGCACGCCGCGCGCGCCGGACAGGTCCACGCCTTCCAGCAGCGGGCTGGCAACGGCCTGCTCGGCCGCCAGGCGGGCGCGGTCCACGCCCGACACGGTGGCCGTCCCCATCATGGCCTTGCCCTGCTCGCCCATCACCGTCTTCACGTCTTCGAAGTCGACGTTCACCAGGCCGTCAACGTTGATGATCTCGGCAATGCCGGCCACCGCGTTGTGCAGCACGTCGTCGGCGCACTGGAAGCATGCGTCCATCTCGGCGTCGTCGCCCATCACTTCGAACAGCTTTTCGTTCAGCACCACGATCAGCGAGTCGACGCTCGATTCCAGCTCGCTGGAGCCATGCTCGGCCACCTTGGCGCGGCGCGCGCCTTCGAAGTCGAACGGCTTGCTGACCACGCCCACGGTCAGGATGCCCATTTCCTTGGCAACCTGCGCCACGATCGGCGCGGCACCGGTACCGGTACCGCCGCCCATGCCGGCAGTGATGAAGACCATGTGCGCGCCGCGCAGCGCGTCGGCGATCTGCTCGCGGGCCTGATCGGCGCAACCGCGGCCGACTTCCGGCTTGGCGCCGGCACCCAGTCCCGTACTGCCCAATTGCAGCACGCGCGAAGCGCTGGAACGCTTGAGCGCCTGGGCGTCGGTATTCATGCAGATGAATTCGACGCCCTGCACGCCGCGGCTGATCATGTGCTGCACGGCATTGCCGCCCGCGCCGCCCACGCCGACCACCTTGATGATGGTGCCGTCCATCACTTCCGTTTCGATCATGTCAAAGTCCATCACTGCCTCCGAGAAGAATCAGTCCCCAGACGATGCAGCCTCCCCGCCGCAACCCCTGGTTTCTGAACAAAAAAACCATTAAAAGAAAGAACCACGAAACCTTTGCTCAACGCGCCATCGGCTGTCCGGTAGACAAGACCTTGCGCGCGCCGTCGCATCTTCAGCCCGGCAATTTCCGCATCGATCAGAAATTGCCGACGAACCATTCCTTCATGCGGGTCCAGACCTGCTTGACCGACCCGCTCTGCACCGCCACTTTGCGCCCGCGCATCCGTTGCACGCGGCCTTCCAGCAGCAGGCCCATCACCGTCGCATAGCGCGGGCTCTTCACCACCTCGTGCAGGTTGCCGCGGTACTCCGGCACGCCCACGCGCACGGGCTTGAGGAAGATGTCCTCGCCCAGCTCGACCATGCCCGGCATCATCGCGGTACCACCGGTGATGACCACGCCGGACGACAACAGTTCTTCATAGCCCGACTCGCGCACCACCTGGTGCACCAGCGAGTACAGCTCTTCGATGCGCGGCTCGATCACCGCGGCCAGCGCCTGGCGGCTGAGCGTGCGCGTGCCGCGGTCGCCCACGCCCGGCACCTCGATCATGTCTTCCGGATCGGCGATCGCCTGCTTGGCGATGCCGTACTGGATCTTGATGTCCTCGGCGTCCGGCGTGGGCGTGCGCAGCGCCATGGCGATGTCGTTGGTGATCTGGTCGCCGGCGATGGGGATCACGGCCGTATGGCGGATCGCGCCTTCGCTGAAGATGGCGATGTCGGTGGTGCCGCCGCCGATGTCGACCAGCACCACGCCCAGTTCCTTCTCGTCCTCGGTCAGCACCGCCAGGCTCGAGGCCAGCGGCTGCAGGATCAGGTCATGCACTTCCAGGCCGCAGCGGCGCACGCACTTGACGATGTTCTGCGCGGCGCTGACGGCGCCGGTGACGATATGCACCTTCACTTCCAGGCGGATGCCGCTCATGCCGATGGGCTCGCGCACGTCTTCCTGCCCGTCGATGATGAATTCCTGCGTCAGGATGTGCAGGATCTGCTGGTCGGTCGGGATATTGACCGCCTTGGCGGTCTCGATCACGCGCGCCACGTCGGTCTGCGTGACCTCCTTGTCCTTGATTGCCACCATGCCGCTGGAGTTGAAGCTGCGGATATGGCTGCCGGCAATGCCGGTAAAGACCTCCGAGATCTTGCAGTCGGCCATCAGCTCAGCCTCTTCCAGTGCTTTCTGGATCGACTGCACGGTGGCCTCGATATTGACCACGACCCCTTTCTTCAGACCCTTGGACTCCGACTGGCCCATCCCGATCACCTCGTAGCTGCCGTCGGGACGCAGTTCTGCGACCACCGCCGCCACCTTCGAGGTGCCGATATCGAGACCGACCAACAGGTCCTTGTATTCCTTGCTCATCGGGTTTTCTCCGCGTTCTTGCTCTTCAGTCGCGTCGGATTGTTGTTGGAAGTACCGGAAACCGCTGCCGCTGCCTGCGTAGCCCGGGCCGCCTTCGCCGCCCGCTCCGCCTTCTCGGCCCGCACCGCCGCAGCGATCTGCGCCTCGGTCAGGAAGCGGGCATTGGCGGCGCGGATGGCAAAACCATTGGGATAACGCAGGTCGGCGTAGTCGATCTGCTTGCCCCACTGCTCGGTGACCTGCGGCCATGCAGCGACGAAACGCCTGACCCGCTGGTCCATCGCAGTGCGGTCTTCATCGTTCTGCTCGCGGCCAAGCTCGACCACCATGCCGTTGGACAGCCTGGCGCGCCAGGCATAGCGGCCCGACAGCGTCACCGCCAGCGGCTCGGTATGCAACGGCTTGAACCACTGGCGCATGACCTCGAGCTTCTCAATCACGTCGCCCTCGCTGTCCGGAGGACCGTCCAGCGCCAGCAACTGTGCGTCTTCTTCCGCCTCGGCGGTGTTGGCCACGAAGATCTCGCCGTAGGTATTGAGCAGGCGCCCGCTCTCCGGCGAGCCCCAGGTACCCAGCGCCTCGTGTTCCTCGACCTCCACAGCCAGGCCGTTTGGCCACTCGCGCCGCACGCTGGCGCGCCGCACCCAGGGCACCGACTCGAACGCCTGCCGTGCCGCGTTCAGGTCAAGCGTGAAGAAGTTGCCCGACAGCTTGCCCAGCGCGCTGGCACGCACGCTGGGGGCGTTCACGTGGCGCAGCGCGCCGCCGTCCATCGGCGCGATCTCCACGTGGGTGATGGCAAACACCGGCCGCTGCGCCAGCCACAGCAGGCCGGCCGCGAGCGCCATCAGCGCCACCACGGCATAGAGCGTGGTGGCGATCAGGTTGAGCAGGCGTGCGTTATGCCACATGGTCCAGGCGGGTTCTCTGTTATTCGGGCTTCCAGTGCTCGTTCGGGTGCAGGTCCAGCGTCGCGGCGGCCACCACCTGCAGCACGAAGTCCTCGTAGCTGATGCCGGCCGCGCGCGCCGCCATCGGCACCAGCGAGTGGCCGGTCATGCCGGGCGAGGTATTCATCTCGAGCAGGAAAGGCTTGCCGTCGGCGCGCAGCATCACGTCGGCGCGCGCCCAGCCGCGGCAGCCCAGCACGCGATAGGACTGCACCGCCAGCGCCTGGACTTCCTTCTCGACTTCGGGGTCCAGTCCTGACGGACACAAGTATTGGGTATCGTCAGTAAAGTACTTATTTTGATAGTCGTAGTTCGCTTCGGGCGCGACGATGCGGATCACCGGCAGCGCTTCGGCGGTATCGCCCTCGCCCACGATCGGGCAGGTCAGCTCGGCGCCGTCGATGAAAGTCTCGGCGATGACGTCGTTGTCCAGCGCCTCGGCCTTCTCGAACGCCTCGCGCATCTGCCCGGCCGCCGTCACCTTGGTCAGGCCGATCGACGAGCCTTCGCGCGCCGGCTTGACGATCAGCGGCAGGCCCAGGTCGGCGACCACCGCGTCGAAATCCGTATCGGCATGCAGCATCGCGAAACGCGGCGTGGGCAGGTCATGCGTGGTCCACAGGCGCTTGGTGGCCTGCTTGTCCATCGCCAGCGCCGAGGCCAGCACGCCGCTGCCGGTGTAGGGCACGCCCAGTTGTTCCAGCAGGCCCTGGATGGTGCCGTCTTCGCCATAGCGGCCGTGCAGCGCGATAAAGACGCGGTCGAACTTGGCCGCGGCCAGCTCGGCCACGCCTTGCAGGCCGGGATCGAAGCCATGCGCGTCGACGCCGCGCGACTGCAGCGCGGCCAGCACGCCGCTGCCCGACATCAGCGAGATCTCGCGCTCGGCCGAGCGGCCGCCGAACAGCACGCCGACCTTGCCCAGCGACTTGGGATCGATATTGGGATGGGCGACGAAGCTCATTGCTGGCCTCCCGACTGTTGCGTCTGCTGGTGCGACACCAGTTGCCCCGGCACGCCGCCGATCGAGCCGGCGCCCATCGTCACGACCACATCGCCGGGCCGGACAGCATTCAGGATGGCCTGCGGCATCTCTTCCATCTGCTCCACGAAAACAGGTTCTACCTTGCCGGCCACGCGCAACGCGCGGGTCAGCGCACGGCCGTCGGCGGCCACGATCGGGGTCTCGCCGGCGGCATAGACCTCGGACAGCAGCAGGGCATCGACAGTGCCCAGCACTTTGACGAAGTCTTCAAAGCAATCCCGCGTACGGGTGAATCGGTGCGGCTGGAACGCCAGCACCAGGCGGCGGCCCGGGAACGCGCCGCGCGCCGCGGCAAGCGTGGCGGCCATTTCCACCGGGTGGTGGCCGTAGTCGTCCACCAGCGTGAAGGTGCCGGCACCGTCGGTGGTGGCCACTTCGCCGTAGCGCTGGAAGCGGCGGCCCACGCCGTGGAACTCGCGCAGCGCCTTGACGATGGCGGCGTCGGGCACTTCCAGCTCGGTCGCGATGGCGATCGCCGCCAGCGCGTTCTGCACGTTGTGCATGCCGGGCAGGTTCAGCACGATTTCCAGCGGCGGCTCGGTATGGCCGTTGAGCTGGCGCAGCACGGTGAAGTGCATCTGGCCGTCGACCGCGCGCGCGTCCACGGCGCGGATCTGCGCGTCTTCGGCAAACCCGTAGCGCACCACCGGCTTGGACACGAACGGCAGGATCTCGCGCACGTTGGGGTCGTCGACGCACAGCACGGCAATGCCGTAGAACGGCAGGCGCTGCGTGAATTCGATGAACGCCTGCTTGAGCCGGGCAAAGTCGTGCCCGTAGGTGTCCATGTGGTCGGCATCGATATTGGTGATGACCTCGATGACCGGGAACAGGTTCAGGAACGATGCGTCGGATTCATCCGCCTCGGCCACGATGAAGTCGCCGGTGCCCAGGCGCGCGTTGGCGCCGGCGGAGTTGAGCCGGCCGCCGATGACGAAGGTGGGATCCAGCCCGCCTTCGGCCAGCACCGATGCCACCAGGCTGGTGGTGGTGGTCTTGCCGTGCGTGCCGGCGATGGCCACGCCCTGCTTCAGGCGCATCAGCTCGGCCAGCATCACCGCGCGCGGCACCACCGGGATGCGCTTGCTGCGGGCGGCCAGCACCTCGGGGTTGTCGCCGCTGACCGCGGTCGACACCACCACGGCGTTGGCCCCGGTCACGTTGGCCGCGTCATGCCCGTGCATGACCGTGGCGCCGAGCGAGGCCAGGCGCCGCGTGGCGGCATTGCTGCCCACGTCGGAACCCGAGACCTTGTAGCCCAGGTTCAGCAGGACCTCGGCGATGCCGCTCATGCCGGCCCCGCCGATCCCCACGAAGTGGATGTTTTTGACGATATGCTTCATTGGATTGCTGCTTCGCTCACTTCAGTCCCTGGCCAGCTGGCTGCACACCTCGGCGACGCGCCGGGTTGCCTCAGGCTTGGCCAGTCCGCGCGCCAGGCGCGCCATGTCTTTCAGCTGCGACCGGGTCAGGCTGGCGATGGTCTGCGCCAGGCCCTCGGCCGTCAGGTCTTGTTGCTGCACCAACAGGGCCGCGCCCTGGCTGGATAAAAACTTTGCGTTGGTGGTCTGGTGATCGTCCACTGCGTGCGGGAACGGCACGAACAGCGCCGCCACGCCCGCCGCGGCCACTTCCGACACGGTCATCGCGCCGGCGCGGCAGATCACGAGATCCGCATCGGCATAGGCGCGCGCCATGTCGTCGATGAACGGCAGGGTCTGCGCCGGCACCTGTGCCGCCGCATAGTTGGCGCGCAGCGTGTCGATCTGCTTCGCGCCCGCCTGGTGCGTCACCACCGGGCGCTCGCTTTCCGGCAGCAGCGCGATCGCCTTCGGCACCACCTCGTTCAGCGCCGCGGCGCCCAGGCTGCCGCCCACCACCAGGATGCGCAGCGGACCGGTGCGCTGGTCGTAGCGCGCCTGGGGCGCATCCAGGTGCGCCAGTTCCTCGCGCACCGGGTTGCCGGTCCATTCGCCGCCGGGCAGCGTGTCCGGGAACGCGCACAGCACGCGGTCGGCCACCTTGGCCAGCACCTTGTTGGCCAGGCCGGCGATCGAGTTCTGCTCGTGCAGCACCAGCGGGCGGCCCAGCAGCGAGGCCATCATGCCGGCCGGGAAGGTGATATACCCGCCCATGCCCAGCACCACGTTCGGCTTTACCCGGCGCAGCGCGCCGATGCTCTGCCAGAACGCGCGCAGCAGGTTCAGCGGCAGCAGGAACTTGGTCACCAGCCCCTTGCCACGCAGGCCGCCGAACTGGATGTATTCCATCGGGATGCCGTGCTTGGGCACCAGCGTGGCTTCCATGCCGGTGCGGTTGCCCAGCCAGACGATGTTCCAGCCCTGCTCGCGCAACGCATGCGCGACCGCCAGCCCCGGGAACACATGCCCCCCGGTGCCGCCGGCCATCACGAGCAGGGTGCGCGGTGCGGTCATACCTTGCCTCCGCGCATCAACACACGGTTTTCATAGTCAATGCGCAGCAGGATCGCCAACGCCACGCAGTTCATCAGAATCCCCGACCCGCCATAGCTCACCAGCGGCAGCGTCAGCCCCTTGGTCGGCAGCAGCCCCAGGTTCACGCCCATGTTGATAAAGGTCTGCCAGCCGATCCACACGCCGATGCCCTTGGCCACCAGTCCGGCAAAGGTGCGGTCGAGCTGCAGCGCGGTGCGGCCGATATTGAAGGCGCGGCGCACCAGCCAGTAGAACAGCACGATCACCACCAGCACGCCGACAAAGCCAAACTCCTCGCCGATTACCGCAAGGATGAAGTCGGTATGCGCCTCGGGCAGGTAGTGCAGCTTCTCGATGCTGCCGCCCAGTCCGACCCCGGTCCACTCGCCGCGGCCGAAGGCAATCAGCGAATGCGTGAGCTGGTAGGCCTTGCCCAGCGCGTTGCTCTCTTCCCACGGGCTCAGGTAGGCAAAGATCCGCTCGCGCCGCCATGGGGACGCCGTGATCAGCAGCGCGAACGCGCCCACCGCCACGCCGACCAGCCCGGCGAACAGCTTGCCGTTGATGCCGCCCAGGAACAGGATGCCCATCGCCACCGCCGCGATCACCAGGAACGCGCCCATGTCGGGCTCGAGCAGCAGCAGCATGCCGACCACCACTACCGCCACGCCCATCGGCAGGAAGCCCTTGGACACGGTCTGCATCCACTCCTGCTTGCGCACGGTGTAGTTGGCGGCGTACAGCACCACTGCCAGCTTCATCAGTTCCGACGGCTGGAAATTCATCACGCCCAGCGGGATCCACCGGCGCGCGCCGTTCACGCCCTTGCCGACGAACGGCACCAGCACGATCACCAGCAGGATCAGCGCGACGATAAAGAGCTTGGGCGCATACCGGTCCCACACCTTCACCGGCACCTGGAACGCCACCAGCCCGACCGACAGTCCGATAAACAGCGCGAACGCATGCCGCACCAGGAAATGGCTTTCGCGGTAGTTGGCGTAGCGCGGCGAATCCGGCAGCGCGATCGAGGCCGAAAAGACCATCACCAGGCCGAGCGCGAGCAGCACGATCGCGACCCACAGCAGGGGCTGGTCGTACTCCATCATGCGCGAACGCGTGGGCTTGACGCCCGAAACCGCGTCACGCAGGCCACCCCAGGCGTTGCCGATGGTGGCGCCGATGAAACCGCTGCGCTTGACCTGTGCCTCACTCATGGCAGGATCCCCCGGGACAGGGCCAGTTCTTCCACCGCGGCGCGGAATACCTCGGCGCGGTGCACGTAGTTGCGGAACATGTCGAGGCTGGCGCAGGCCGGCGAAAGCAGCACGACGTCGCCGCGCTCGGCCAGTTCGGTTGCCTTGGTCACGGCTTCTTCCAGCGTGGCGGCATCGGCCAGGGTCGAGCCGCTGCCCTGCAGGGCATCGCGCAACTCTCCCGCGGCCCGGCCGATCAGCACCACGGCGCGTGCGTATTGCGCCACCGGCGCGGCCAGCGGCGAGAAATCCTGGCCCTTGCCTTCGCCGCCCGCGATCAGCACCACGCGCTTGTCCAGCCCGGACAGCGCGGCCACGGTGGCGCCGACATTGGTGCCCTTGCTGTCGTCGAAATACTCGACGTCATCGATGGTGGCGACCCACTCCACGCGGTGCGGCTCGCCGCGATACTCGCGCAGGCCATGCAGCAACGCGTTCATCGGCAGGTCGATGGCACGGCACAGCGCCAGCGCCGCCATGGCGTTGGTGGCGTTGTGCATGCCACGGATATGCAGCGCATCGGCCGGCATCAGGCGCTTGTGGCGCACCGGCACGGCTTCCTCGGTAGCTTCGGCGGCCTTGCGGCGGCGCGGCTTGCCCTCCCCTTGCGCTTCCGAATCGGGTTCGGCCAGCACCAGCCAGGGCATGCCGCCCTCGCGCAGGATGCCGAAGCTGCCCGGCACTTCCGGCAGATCGATGCCGAAAGTCACCGGCTTGCGGCCCGCCCGCGCCATGTCCAGCGTGAGCCGGTCATTGCGGTTCAGCACCTGCACGCACTCGCTGCCGGCGGGCCCGAAGATGCGCGCCTTGGAGGCGGCGTAGGCTTCCATCGAGCCGTGCCAGTCAAGATGGTCCTGGCTCACGTTGAGCACGGTGGCCGCATCCGGCGCCAGCGTATGCGTGGTTTCCAGCTGGAAGCTGGAGAGTTCCAGCACCCACACCTCCGGCAGCGTGGCCGAGGCGATGCACGCCGACAGCTTGTCCAGCGCCGACGGGCTGATATTGCCCGCCACTGCCACGGTCTTGCCGGCGCGCTCGACCAGCCGGCCGGTCAGTGCCGTGGTGGTGGTCTTGCCATTGGTGCCGGTGATCGCGAGCAGCTTCGGCGCGTAGCCGGATTCGGCCTCCAGGTGCCTGAGCGCGCGCACGAACAGCTCGATCTCGCCCCACACCGGGATGCCGCGCGCCTGCGCGGCGGCCAGAAGCGCTCCGGTGCCGGCATCCAGCGGCGACAGGCCGGGGCTGATCGCCACCAGGCCGATACCGTCGAGCAGGCTTTCCGAGAACGGCCCGCCCACGAACCCGGCCGAAGTCAGCTCGGCCTGCAGGAAGACTAGGTTGGCGGGCGCCTCGCGCGTGTCGGCCACGCGCACCGCGCAGCCGTTCAGGCCACACCAGCGCGCCATGGCCAGCCCCGATTCGCCGAGGCCAAGTACCAGCACATGAGGTTTCTGCAGCTCGCCAAACACTTCGATTTCCTGCCTTTGGTTTCCTGTTTCTATATAGAGAGCGCCGCGGTTCTGACCATCGGCGCAACCACCAACACCCCTAGCGCAGCTTCAGCGTCGACAATCCGATCAGCACCAGCAGCATGGTGATGATCCAGAAGCGCACCGTGACCTGCGTTTCCTTCCAGCCGCCCAGCTCGAAATGGTGGTGCAGCGGCGCCATCCGGAACAGCCGCCTGCCCTCGCCAAAACGGCGCTTGGTGATCTTGAACCACGTGACCTGCGCCATCACCGACAGCGTTTCGACCACGAAGATGCCGCCCATCACGAACAGCACGATCTCCTGGCGCACGATCACCGCCACCGTGCCCAGCGCGCCGCCCAGCGCCAGCGCGCCCACGTCGCCCATGAACACCTGCGCCGGATGCGCGTTGAACCAGAGGAAAGCCAGCCCTGCCCCGCCCAGCGCGGAACAGAAGATCAGCAGCTCCCCCGCGCCCGGGATATGCGGGAACAGCAGGTACTTGCTGTAGACCGCGTTGCCCATCACGTAGGCAAACACGCCCAGCCCGCCGCCCACCAGCACCACCGGCATGATCACCAGGCCGTCCAGGCCGTCGGTCAGGTTCACGGCGTTGCTCGAGCCCACGATCACCAGGTAGGTCAGCACGATGAAGCCGGCCACGCCCAGCGGGTAGCTGATCTCCTTGAAGAAGGGCACGATCAGGTTGGACTTGTACGGCATGTCGAGCGACAGCCCGCCCTCGACCCAGTTCAGGAACAGCTCCCAGACCCGCACGTTGCTGCTTTCGGACACCGAGAACGCCAGGTAGACCGCGGCCACCAGGCCGATCAGCGTCTGCCAGAAAAACTTTTCGCGGCTCGACATGCCGCGCGGATCGCGATAGACCACCTTGCGGTAGTCGTCGACCCAGCCGATGGCGCCGTAGCCGAAGGTGACCAGCATCACCACCCAGATAAAGCGGTTGCCCCAGTCGCACCAAAGCAGCGTCGAGACGGCAATCGACACCAGCACCAGCACGCCGCCCATGGTCGGCGTGCCGGACTTGACCAGGTGCGTCTGCGGGCCGATGGTGCGCACCGCCTGGCCGACCTTCAGCTCGGTCAGCTTGCGGATCACCCACGGCCCGAACGTCAGGCCGATCAGCAGCGCGGTGAGGTTGGCCATCACCGCGCGGAAAGTCAGGTAGTTGACGACCCGGAGGAAGCTGTAGTCGTTTTGCAGCCACTGGGCCAGAGCCAATAACATCGTGTTGTCTTCGTTAATGTGCGGAAGTGTCTGCGACCAGCGCAGCGACCATCCGTTCCATGCGCATGAAGCGCGATCCCTTCACCAGCACGGCGCCGGCTTGCGCCACCATGCCCCCGCTGTCTTCCTCCAGGGCCTTTGCCAGGTCCTCCGCGCTGCCGAAATGGCGGCCATTGGCGCCGAACGCACGCACCGCGTGCACGGCCAGCTCGCCGGTGCCCCACAGCGTGTCGATGCCGCGCGCCTGCGCGTAGGCGCCGATTTCTTCGTGGAACGCCGGCCCCTGGTCGCCCACCTCGCCCATGTCGCCCAGCACCAGCACGCGCGGCGCGGCGAAGCCGGCCAGCACGTCGATGGCGGCGCGCATGGAATCGGGGTTGGCGTTGTAGGTGTCGTCGATGACCACCGTGCCGCCCGGTGTGTACTTCACCTGCAGACGGCCCTTGACCGCCTGGAAGCCGGCCAGCCCCGCCTGGATCGCCGGCACGTGCACGCCCGCGGCCAGCGCGCAGGCGATAGCCGCCAGCGCGTTGCGCACGTTGTGCTCGCCCAGCAGCGCGAGCCTGACTTCAAACGCATGGCCCGGCGCACGCACCTGCATCACCTGCGCGCCGTCGACCAGTGCCATGGTGGCGTGCACATCCGCGCGCTGCGAGGTGCCGAACGACAGCGCGCGGCGCGCACCGGCGGCCTCGCGCCAGACCGGCGCAAAGGCACCGCCGCTTTCCTCGTCGAGCGGGAACACTGCCACGCCGTCCGCCGGCAGCGCCGCCAGCGCGGCCGCGTGTTCGTGCGCCACGGCTTCCACGCTGACCATGAATTCCTGGTGCTCGCGCTGCGCGTTGGTGATGACCGCCACGGTGGGCTGGGCGATGCCGGCCAGGTAGACGGTCTCGCCCGGATGGTTCATGCCGAGCTCCAGCACCGCCAGCTTGTGCGTGGCGCGCAGGCGCAGCACCGTCAACGGCAGGCCGATGTCGTTGTTCAGGTTGCCGCCGGTGGCCAGGCGCTGGTCCTCGCCCACCGCCGCGGCGAAGATCGCCGCGATCATTTCCTTGACCGTGGTCTTGCCGTTGCTGCCGGTCACCGCCACCGCGGGCAGCGTGAACCGGCGGCGCCAGCCGGCGCCCAGCTCGCCCAGCGCGATGCGGGTGTCGGGGGCGACGATGGCCGGCACGCCGGCATAGTTGCTGGTAGCCGCGTCGCGGCTCACCAGCACCGCAGCGGCGCCCTTGGCCACCACGTCGGCGATGAAATCATGCGCATCGAAGCGCTCGCCCTTCAGCGCGACGAACAGGTCGCCGGGCTCGACGGTACGGCTGTCGGTCTGCACGCGCGAGAACGCAACGGCGCCGTCGCCACAAACGCGCGCGCCGGCGATCCAGCCGGCGGCGTCCTGCAAGGTAGTCATGGTGGTCTGGCTCATGCCGATACTCCACGGGTGGCAAGCGCCAGGCGGACATGCTCGCGGTCGGAGAACGGGCGCTTGCGCCCCTGGATCTCCTGGGTGGCCTCGTGGCCCTTGCCTGCCACCAGCACCACGTCGGCCGGGGCCGCATGCTTGATGGCGTAGAGAATGGCCGCGGCGCGGTCCTCGATCTGGCGGCCGCGCGCGCGGTCCGCCATGCCGTCGGAGATCGCGTCAAGGATGTCCTGCGGGTCCTCGCTGCGCGGGTTGTCGCTGGTCAGGATGACGTCGTCGGCCAGTCGTTCGGCCACTGCGCCCATCAGCGGGCGCTTGATCGGGTCGCGGTCGCCGCCGCAGCCGAACACGCACCACAGGCGGCCATGGCGCGCCTGCGCCACCGGGCGCAGCGCGGCCAGCGTCTGTTCCAGCGCGTCGGGGGTGTGGGCATAGTCGACCACGGCGAGCGGGCCCAGCGCGGCATCGCCACCGTTGGCGCCGAACAGTTCCATGCGGCCCTCGACCGGCGTCAGCGCGCGCAGCGCGGCCAGGGCCGCATCCCACGCCACGCCGTTGGCCAGCGCCGCGCCCAGCACCGCCAGCAGGTTGCTGACGTTGAAGGCGCCGATCATGGGCGTGGACATCTCGGCGCTGCCGAAGTTGCCGTCGATATGGAAAGCGGTGCCGTTGGGCGTGGCGCGCACGTTGGTGGCGCGCAGCCATTCGCCGCGCGGGCGGCGCACCGTGGCGGCGCCGGGCCCGTCGATGCCGTATTCGATCACGTGCGGCGCGGCGATCGCGGCCGCGTCCGCGGCCAGCAGCCGCTGGCCCATGGCGTCGTCGCGGTTGACCACCGCGGTGCGCAGGCCGTCCCAGCGGAACAGGCGCTCCTTGGCGGCCTCGTACTCGGCCATCGAGCCGTGGTAGTCGAGGTGGTCCTGCGTCAGGTTGGTCAGCACCGCCACCGAGAAATGCGTGCCGGCGACGCGCTCCTGCTCGAGGCCGTGCGAGGACACTTCCATCGCCACGGCACGCGCGCCGGCATCGTGCAGCGCCGCCAGGCTGGCCTGCAGCTGCACCGCGTCGGGCGTGGTGAAGCCGGTCGCCTGCAGGGCGCCGGGGAAACCGGTGCCGAGCGTGCCGACGGTCGCGCATGGCGTGCCCGCGGCCTGCAGCACGCGCGCCAGCCACTGGCTGCACGAGGTCTTGCCGTTGGTGCCGGTGATGCCGGTCACGGCCAGGCCGCGCACCGGATTGCCGTGCCAGCCGGCGGCGATCGGGCCGGCAAGCTGATGCAGGTTGCTGAGCGCCAGGTGGGGCACGACATCGCCAAACGGCCAGTCGAAGCCGTCGGCCTCATAGACGATGGCGCCGGCGCCGGCCGCGATGGCCTGCTGGATATACGGCCGCCCATCGGTGGTCAGGCGCTCGTTGCCGAGCACGTAGGCGAAGAACACGTCGCCGTGCGCCAGCCGGCGGCTATCGCCGGTCAGCTGCGCCGAAGCGGCCACGTTGGTACGCAGCCAGGCCAGCGCGTTGCTGGCCTGGGTGGTCACCTCGAGCGGGAGCAGGGGCTTGGCCGTCATTGGGTCGCAGTCCACGGTTCGCTTTCCGGCACCTTGTCGCTGACCACCAGCTGGCGGATCGGCGAATCGGGCTGGACATTCAGTGCGCGCAGCGTGCCGCCGGTGATGGCGGCGAACGCCGGGCCGGCCACCAGGCCGCCATAGTGGCTGCCGGCGGTGGGCTCGTCGACGCTGACGGCGACGATGATGCGCGGGTTGGACATCGGCGCCAGGCCGATGAACGAGGCGCGGTACTTGCTGCGGTTGTAGCCGCGGCCTTCGTGCTTGTAGGCGGTGCCGGTCTTGCCGCCGACGCGGTAGCCCATCACCTGCGCCTCGGGCGCGGTGCCGCCGGGCGCGGTCACGGTTTCCATCATGGCGCGCACGTCGCGCGCCACCTGCGGCGACAGGATGCGCTCGCCGGTGGCCGGGCCGTTGGTGCGGAACATGGTGACCGGGATCAGCTCCCCGTCGTGCGCAAAGATGGTGTAGGCATGCGCCATCTGGAACAGCGACACCGACAGGCCGTAGCCGTACGACATGGTGGCCTGCTCGATCGGACGCCAGCTCTTGAACGGGCGCACGCGCCCCGCCACCGCGCCGGGGAAGCCGATCTTGGGCGCCTGGCCCAGGCCGATGCTGGTGTACATGTCCCACATCTCCTGCGGCTTCATCAGCATCGCGATCTTGGTCGTGCCGATATTGGACGACTTCTGTATCACGCCGGTGACGGTGAGCGCGCCGTAGTTGTGGGTATCGGTGATGGTGGCGCCTTCGAACTGGTACTTGCCGGTGGTAGTGATCACCGTCGATGGCGTCACGCGCTTGAGCTGCAGCGCCAGCCCCACGGTGATCGGCTTCATCATTGAGCCGGGCTCGAAGGTGTCGGTCAGCACGCGGTTGCGCAGCTGCTCGCCGGACAGCCGGGTGCGGTCGTTGGGGTTGTAGGTGGGCCAGTTGGCCAGCGCCAGCACCTCGCCGGTCTGGGCGTCGAGCACCACCGCGCTGGCGGCCTTGGCCTTGTGCTTCTCGACCACGGCCTTCAGTTCGTTGTAGGCCAGGTACTGGATCTTGGCGTCGATCGACAGCTGGATGTCCTCGCCGTCGCGCGGAGTCTTCAGGATGCCGATATCCTCGACCACGCGGCCGAGGCGGTCCTTGATCACCTGGCGCGCGCCGGCGCGGCCGGCCAGCCCGGTCTCGCGCGCCAGCTCCACGCCTTCCTGGCCGCGGTCCTCGACGTTGGTGAAGCCCACGATATGCGCCATCGCCTCGCCTTCCGGGTAGAAGCGCTTGTACTCGCGGGTCTGGTGGATGCCGTCGATCTTGAGCGCGGCGATCTTGTCGGCGACGTCGGGCAGCACCTGGCGCTTCAGGTAGACAAAGCCCTTGTCTTCCGACAGCTTCTTGCCGAGGTCTTTCTCGGACATGCCGAGCAGCTTGGCCAGCTGGCGGATCTTGGCCAGCTCGACCTGGTTGGGCACGTCCTCGGGCACCGCCCAGATCGCCTTGACCGGCAGGCTGGTGGCCAGCACCAGGCCGTTGCGGTCGAGGATCTTGCCGCGCGTGGCCGGCAGCTCCAGCGTGCGCTGGAAGCGCTTCTTGCCCTCGGCCTCATAGAACTGGTTGCCCGGACCCTGGATCCATGCGGCGCGCAGCGCCAGCGCGACAAAGGCCGCGAACATCAGGAACACCACCAGCTTGGAGCGCCACATCGGCAGGCGCAGCCCCAGCACCGGGCTGGCCGAGAACTGGCCGCTGCGCGGGCGCGACGGGGTGCCGCTGCCGTTGCGGCCGGGCGGGTTGGGTCGGGCCATGCTCATGGGCGCGCCTCCGCCTCGCTGGCCGGCGCTGGCTGCGCCGGCGGCAGCACGATGCCCGACAGGTATTGGGTCTTGCCGGGGTTGGCCGGCGCCATCTTCAGCTGCGCGCGCGCCGCGTCGGCGATGCGCGCGCTCTTGCCAAGCGAGCTCTGCTGGTACTGCAGGCGCGCCCAGTCGATGTCGAGCTGGCGTTCTTCCCCCTGCGCCCGCTCCAGCGCCACGAACAGCGTGCGCGCCTGGTGCTGCGCGCTCACCAGCGAAAGCGCACACAGGATCAGCGCGGCCAGCAGGAAGAAGGTCAGGCGGTTCATGCGCGCGCACCTCCGCCGGCCGGAGCCAGTTTCTCGGCCACACGCATCACGGCCGAGCGCGCGCGCGGGTTGGCTGCGATTTCCTCGGCGCCGGGCTTGGAGCGGCCCAGCAGGCGCAGCGTGGGTTGCGGCAGGTCGGCCGCGCGCAGCGGCGCGCGGCGCAGGGCCGGGTCGGCATCCTGCTGGGGACGGGCGTGCGCCGCCATGAACCGCTTGACGATGCGGTCCTCCAGCGAATGGAAGCTGATCACCACCAGGCGTCCCCCTACCTGCAGCAGGTCATAAGCCGCCTTCAGCCCTCTTTCGAGGTCCTCAAGCTCTTGATTGACGTGAATCCGTAGAGCCTGAAAGGTGCGGGTCGCAGGGTCCTGGCCCTTCTCGCGTGTTTTGACGGCTTTCGCCACGAGCGCGGCAAGGTCGGCAGTAGTGGCGATGGGTCCGCCATCGCCGGGTTCGCGCCGGCGAGCAACAATCGCCTTTGCAATCTGTACAGCAAACCGTTCTTCCCCATAGTCTCGTATCACCCTGGCAATGTCCTGCTCATCCGCCTGCGCCAGCCACTGCGCGGCGGTGATGCCGCGCGTGGTGTCCATGCGCATGTCCAGCGGGCCCTCGAAACGAAAGGAAAACCCCCTCGCCGCCTCATCGATCTGGGGCGAGCTGATCCCCAGGTCGAGCAGCACGCCGGCCACGTGGCCGCGCCCGGCCAGGCGCTCTGCCATGTCCGCAAAGCTGGCGTGCTCAATGGAGAAGCGGGCATCCCCGATGGTGCCCGCTTCTGCGATTGCTGCTGGGTCCTTGTCGAACGCGACCAGGGCCCCGTCTGGGCCCAGCCGGGCCAGTACCGCCCGGCTGTGCCCTCCCCTGCCGAAGGTGCCGTCCACGTAGACGCCGCCCGGGCGCCAGACCAGGGCGTCGACGGCCTCGTCCAGCAGCACGGTGCGATGGCGCAGGGCGGGGGTTGCCGGCGTTCCGGTAGGACTCATGACCTCTTCAGAAAGAGAAATTTTTCAATGCTTCGGGCATGCCTTGCGCCATCGCCTGCTGTTCCTTGGCGGCGTAAGTCGCGGCATCCCACACTTCGAAATGGCTGCCCATGCCGAGCAGCATGACTTCCTTGTCGAGCATGGCTGCACTGCGCAGCTCCGGCGCGATCAGCACCCGGCCTGCGCCGTCCATTTCCACGTCGGCGGCGTTGCCCAGGAAGATGCGCTTCCACCAGTGCGCATCCATCGGCAGCGCTGCAATGCGCGTGCGGAAGGTTTCCCACTCGGGCCGGGGAAACAGCAGCAGGCAGCCATCCGGGTGCTTGGTAAGCGTCACCCGGCCCTCGGCCTGCTGTTGCAGCGCCTCGCGGTGCCTGGACGGAATGGACATCCGCCCCTTGGCATCCAGCGACAGCGCCGATGCTCCCTGAAACAAGCTCGCCCCCGGTTACTGCCCGCTGCCGGTGACCCCTGGCGGCTGGCAATCGCGTGAATTCGGCTGTTTCCGACTGTGACGAAATGATCCCACGGTCGGTTCGCAATTTCACACAAAAATACACTTCCTCACACTATTTCCCACTTTAGAGGAAGCAATTTGGGCGGTCAAGGCTGCTTGCAGGGCAGCAAACGAGATTTTTCGAATCAGAACAATGACTTAGCGCGCACACCTCACGCACCGTGAAAGTGAATCCTTAATGAAATGAACATCTTAGGGAGGAAAGCAGAGAAACCACCTGAGAACTGCGGGAGGAGGACTGCCGGCGGCGGCGGGAACGACTGTCCCGCAACCCGAGGGAAGGATACAACAATCGCCCGCCAGCGCCTGAAAATCAAGGGCGGGCGGGCAACCGCGAGCGCGCGGCCATAAGGCCGGGCGCTCGGACCCAGCGCGTCAGATGCGGTAGGCCGCGGTGGTCATCACGCGCGAGGCACCACGCATCAGCGCACGCACCGGCGCGGGCAACGGGATGCCACCGGCATCGCGCGCGGCATCGCCATGGCGGATCTCGTCGTCGCGCATCTGCTCGAGGATGGCGCGCGAGCGGCCGTCAGCTCCAGGCAGGCGGTCCAGGTGGCCGCCGAGATGGTGCTCGACCTGGCGCTCGGTCTCGGCCACGAAGCCGAGACTGACCTTGTCGCCGGCGCGGCCGGCGACAAAGCCGATCGCAAACGCGCCGGCATACCACAGCGGGTTGAGCAGGCTCGGCCGCGAACCCAGTTCGCGCAGCCGCTCGGCGCACCAGGCCAGGTGGTCCTCTTCTTCGCGCGCGGCGGCATCCATCTGCGCGCGCACCGTCGCGTTGCGCGCGGTCAGCTTCTGCGCCTGGTACAGGGCCTGGGCGCAAACCTCGCCGACATGGTTGATGCGCATCAGCCCGGCCACGTGGCGCCGCTCTTCGGCGCTCATCTGTTCGGTGTCCGGTGCCAGCCGGTCGGCCGGGTTGGCGCGCGCGGAGCGGGTTGCCCCGGCAACGGCGCGCAGTGCCACGTCGAATTCTTTGATCAGGGTGTCCATGTCGCGGATGCGGATTGATCTTCTGGCTCCCAAGGCCCCGCCATGGTGGGGTACGCGCTGCCGGCGCGGCCCGCTACGACCGCCATCGGGATTACCCGCATTGTAGCTTGCCTCTAATTCGCGCCATCCCGCGCCACGCCTTGCATTGATGCGGCCCGCTACTCAGAAACCCTGAGTTGTTAAAACCAGACAAGGGGGTTGCGCCCGAATGGTGAACGAAAAGTTGTTTGTTACAGTACTTCGCAACTTCTAAGGAAGTTTGACGCATGGGGGATGGAGACCAACAGGAGGTTCCCCCGGGCCGTCACCAATAATTCTTACAGTGGAGATCAACGAGCATGAAGAAATCGCTTCTGGCGCTGGCAGCGCTTGGCGCATTTACCGGGGCGGCGCAGGCCCAATCGAGCGTCACGCTCTACGGTGTGGTGGATGCCAACATCGAGTACGTGAGCAATATGTCGAGCGTCACGCCGTCAGCGGCCAACGGATTCGCAACGGGCCCGTCGGAGAACCTCTTCCGCATGTCGTCCGGCGGCCTGTCCGGTTCGCGTTGGGGCCTGCGCGGCGTGGAAGACCTGGGCAGCGGCCTGAAAGCCTTGTTCGTGCTCGAAAGCGGTTTCGGCCTCGATGATGGCCGCTCGCAGCAAGGCGGCCGCCTCTTCGGCCGTCAGGCTTATGTCGGCCTGGAAAGCGCCCAGGCGGGCCGCGTGACCTTCGGTCGCCAGTACACCTCGCTGTTCGACATGATGGCCAACTTCTCGCCGACCGGCTATGCCACCCAGTATGAGCCGGTGGTGGCGCAGCTGGGCCTGAACTTCCGCTCGGACAACACCGCCAAGTACACGGGCAAGTTCGGTCCGGTGACCGCGGTCGCCCACTGGTCGTTCGGCAACGGCGTCGCCGGCGGCGGCGAAGTCCCGGGCCAGTTCCGCCGCGACACCGGCTACGGTGCAGGCGTGTCGTGGGCAGCCGGCCCGTTCGGCATCAGCGGCGCGTATGACCAGTACAACCCGACCCTGAACGCCGCCGGCGGCACCGGGGAATTCAAGAAGGCCGCGGTCGCTGCCAGCTATGCCTTTGGCCCGGCCAAGCTGATGGCCGGCTATCGCTGGGGCATGAGCAAGGCGCCGAACGACAATACGATCCTGAAGGACAACTACTACTGGGTCGGCGGCAACTACCAGGTCACCCCGGCACTGGGCCTGACGCTCGCGTACTACTACGACGACGTCAAGAACTTCAACCCGGCCGCCACCGGCGCCACCAACAACATCAAGAACCCCTGGCAGATCTCGTTCATCGCCGACTACAACCTGTCCAAGCGCACCGACGTGTACCTGACCACGGCCTTCTCGAAGAACGCCGGCCTGAACTTCGACACCTCGGCGATCAGCTTCGCCAATGGTTACTTCCTGGGTACCGGCGAAGACAAGATGATTGGCGCCGCCATCGGCATCCGCCACAAGTTCTGATCGCCAGCCTCACCGGCCGATCGATCAAAGGCACCTGCGGGTGCCTTTTTTTCATTGGGGGCGAGTGGCGCCTGCCGCATAGGGCATCACCCCATCGGCGCGCCGATTCCCGCCAACTAGAATGCACTGACCATGCCACCGCCCGGCAACACAAGGCGGCTACAACAGGAGACCACGCATGCAACCCCTTCGCCGGCGCGCCGTCGCGCTGTTGCTGTCCGCCAGCCTTGCCGCGCTCGCCAGTCCCGCGGCACTGGCCGCCGATCCGTATCCGACCAAGCCGATCCGCCTGGTCGTGCCATTCGCCGCCGGCGGCACCACCGATATCCTGGCCCGAGCTGTCGCCGCGGAGCTGGCCAAGCTGCCCGGCTGGAACGTGGTCGTGGACAACAAACCCGGCGCGGGCGGCAATATCGGCGCCGATATCGTCGCCAAGGCGGCGCCGGACGGCTATACGCTGCTGATGGGCACGGTCGGCACCCACGGCATCAACCAGTCGCTGTACGGCAAGCTGCCGTTCGACCCCATCAAGGACTTTGCCCCCATCGCCGAAGTCGCGGCGGTGCCGAACGTCCTGGTGGTCAACCCGGCGTTTGCGCAGCAGAACAAGATCGACAGCGTCAAGGACCTGATCGCCTACGCGCGCGCCAACCCGGGCAAGCTGAACATGGCGTCCAGCGGCAACGGCACCTCGATCCACCTGGCAGGCGAGCTGTTCAAGACGCAGACCAAGACCTTCATGGTCCATTTCCCGTACAAGGGCAGCGGGCCGGCGCTGACCGACCTGACCGGCGGCACCATGCAGGTGATGTTCGACAACCTGCCCTCGTCGATGGCGCTGATCAAGGCCGGCAAGCTCAAGGCGCTGGCCGTGACCAGCGCCAAGCCCTCGCCGGCGCTGCCGGGCGTGCCGACCATCGCGCAGGCGGCCGGCCTGCCGCAGTACGAGGCCAGTTCCTGGTTCGGCATGCTGGCACCCGCCGGGACACCGCCGGACATCATCCACCGCATCCAGCAGGAAGTGGCCAAGGCGCTCGGCGCGCCCGCGGTGCGCGAACGCCTGCAGGCACAGGGCGCCGAACCGGTCGGCAACACGCCGGAGCAGTTCGCCGCGCTGATCCGCGCCGAAACCGCCAAATGGGCCAAGGTGGTCAAGGATTCGGGCGCCAAGGTGGATTGACGGCGGTTTGACCGCCGGCAGGGCGACCGTCCGCATCGCGCATATACTTGAGGCATCAAATGTTGGCTGCCGGTCCCGCTCCGGCAGCCGCTGGCGGCGTTCGCCGCACACCCGCGCACCGTTGCACTGAAGATGCCAAACCTGTCCCCTGCCGCCGGCGCCGAGAACGCGCCGGTCGACCTTGAAACCCGTGCCGACCAGACCGAGCACGAAGACCTGCGGCTGTGGCTGCGGCTGCTGACCTGCACCAACCTGATCGAAGGCGACATCCGCTCGCGGCTGCGGCAGGAATTTGCCTGCACGCTGCCGCGCTTCGACCTGATGGCCCAGCTCGACCGCCACCCCGAAGGGCTGAAAATGGGCGAGCTGTCGCGCCGCATGATGGTCACCGGCGGCAACGTCACCGGCATCACTGACCAGTTGCAGCAGGAAGGCCTTGTCTCGCGCGAGGCGCTGCCCACCGACCGCCGCGCCTACCTGATCCGCCTGACGCCGGCCGGACGCGCGGCATTCTCGCGCATGGCGCGCGCGCATGAGGACTGGATCGGGCAACTGTTTTCGGGTCTGGCCGAAACCGACCGGCGCGCGCTGTTCCGACTACTCGGCAGGCTCAAGAATGGCCTGATCTCTCCATGAAGACGCTACCCTACCTCACGCTGTGCGGCCTGCTGCCGCTCATGGCGGCGTGCAGCAGCACGCCGCAACCGCCGCAGGTGACCCCGGTGAACGCCACCATCAAGCTCGGCCGCGTGACCGAGAAGACATTCCTGACGCGGATGGACGTCGCGCAGGTGCCCTACTACGGCAGCGGCACCAGCGTCGGCGTGGGCGCGGCGGGTGGTGGCGGCGGCGGCGGGGTGGGCGTTGGCTTTGCCTTCGACCTGAGCCGACTGTTCAGCCGTCCGGGGCCGGTGCAGCAGATCGACCTGTTCCAGTACAAGGTGCGGACCACGGAAGGAGCGCTCGTATCGGCCAATGCGCCGGCGATAGCGGGGCTGGAGCCTGGCGCGTGCGTGCGGGTGATCTACCTCGACGGAAGCCCGGACCCAAGGCTGGCGCCGTCGAACGAATGCTGAGCCGCTGAAGGCTGCAAGACAAACGGCCCCCGTTGCGGAGGCCGTTTTCGTTTGCGCAGGAACTGGCGCTCAGGCCGCCTTGCGGCTGTCGCGCAGTTCGCGGCGCAGGATCTTGCCGACGTTGGTCTTGGGCAACTCGGTGCGGAACTCCACGTACTTCGGCCGCTTGTAGCCGGTCAGCCGCTCCTTGCAGAACTCGATCACGTCCGCCTCGGTCAGCGCCGGGTCTTGCTTGACCACGAACAGCTTGACCACCTCGCCCGAGTGCGTGTCGGGCACGCCCACGGCGGCCACTTCCAGCACGCCCGGGCACTCGGCCACCACGCCTTCGACTTCGTTCGGGTACACGTTGAAGCCCGACACCAGGATCATGTCCTTTTTGCGGTCAACGATCTTGGTGTAGCCGCGCTCGTCCATCACGCCGATATCGCCGGTCTTGAAGAAGCCGTCAGGGGTCATGACCTTGGCGGTCTCGTCCGGGCGGTTCCAGTAGCCCGCCATCACCTGCGGGCCGCGGATGCAGATCTCGCCCGGCTGGCCCAGCGGCACGTCCTTGCCGTCGTCGTCGCGGATCACCACTTCGGTCGAAGGCAGCGGCATGCCGATGGTGCCGGAGAACGCATTGCTGTCGGTCGGGTTGCAGGTGGCCGACGGCGAGGTCTCGGACAGGCCGTAGCCTTCGATGATCGGGCAGCCGGTCTTGTCCAGCCACTTCTTGGCTACCGCTTCCTGCACCGCCATGCCACCGCCGTTGGCCACGCGCAGGCCGGAGAAATCGACCTTGGCGATCTCCGGGTTGTTGATCAGCGCGTTGTACAGCGTGTTGACCGCCGGGAACATGTGGAACTTGTACTTCTGCAGTTCCTTGATAAAGCCCGGGATATCGCGCGGGTTCGGGATCAACACGCTCATGCCGCCGCTGCGCATCCCCAGCAGGCAGCAGACCGTCAGCGCAAAGATGTGGTATAGCGGCAGCGCGGTAATGGTGACGATCTGGTCGATATGGCCGCCCTTGGCCAGCGCCGGCTGCATCCAGGCCTCGGACTGCAGCACGTTGGCGACCACGTTACGGTGCAGCAGCACGGCGCCCTTGCTCACGCCGGTAGTGCCGCCGGTGTATTGCAGGAAGGCGATGTCGTCAGGTCCGGTGGTCGCCGGCTGCAGCGTGAGCTTGCTGCCTTCGGCCAGCACGCTGTTGAAGCGCACGCAGTTGGGCAGCTCCCACTCCGGCACCATCTTCTTGACATTGCGCACCACGAAATTGACGATCGCGCCCTTCAGTCCGCCGAGCATGTCGCCCATGGTGGCGACCACCACATGCTTGACCGGGGTGCGGGCCAGCACCTGCTGCAGCGTGGCGGCAAAGTTCTCCAGGATGACAATGGCCTCGGCGCCGCTGTCCTTGAGCTGGTGCTCCAGCTCGCGCGGGGTGTAAAGCGGATTGACGTTGACCACGACGAAGCCGGCGCGCAGCACCGCGGCCAGCACCACCGGATACTGCAGCACGTTCGGCATCATGATCGCCACGCGCGCGCCGGGACGCAGCCCGCGCGACTGCAGCCACGCGGCGAAGCGCGCGGACATCTGGTCGAGTTCGCCGTAGGTGATGGCCTTGTCCATGCAGACGAAGGCCTTGCGGTCGGCATAGGTGCGAAAAGACGCTTCGAGCAGCTGGGCAAGCGTACGAAACTGGCTGGCATCAATCTCGGCGGGTACGCCGGCCGGGTAGTGTTTCAGCCAAATCTTGTCCATAGCACCGTCTCCTGAATTTCTGAATGGTCGTTCGATTTTTCCGAGATGCTAAACGGGCGCCCCGGTTAGAACAACAACTTAGCAACAACTTAGACGAAGTCCTCGGGGACATTGCACGATGCAACGCGCCCCTGACGGGCATTATGCGCCACCGGTGCCGCGGTGGCAGCGGGATAACCCCTAGGACGGTGCGCTCAACCGCCGCTGGGCAGCACCAGCTTCATCATGTTGGTGGCGAGTTCGTGCGCAAGCGCCTCGTCATCCATGCGGCCCGGCTGGTGCCACGTGTACATGAAGCCGACCACGCTGCCGATCGCATGCGCCGTCACGCGCGCATCGCCAAAGGCAAACACGCCCTCGCGCTTGCCCTCTTCCAGCAACGCATACAGGTCGCGGTAGAAGTCGCGCGCCATGATGTCGAGCCACGCCACGGTCTCGGGGCGCAGGTACTGGTTGTCGCGGAAGCTGAGCGTCGCGGGCACGTGGCAGGCGACGCAGCGGCGCGCCATTTCGAGCAGGCAGGCATGCAGGCGCTCGCGCACCGGCAGCGCCGGGTCGGCGGTTTCGCGGATCACGGGCAGGCAGGTCTGCGCCGACTCGCGGCACAGGATGTCGAAGATCTCGTACTTGTCGGTGAAGTAGTAGTAGACCGCCGGCTTGGTCACGCCCAGCGCGCGGCACAGGTCGTTCATGGTCATGCCGGGATAGCCCTTGGTGTAGAAGAGCTGCGCGGCGGTATCCAGGATCTGGCGGCGGCGCGCTTCCTGGCGCTCGGCGATCTGCGCGCGCGCCGGCACGGGCTCGGGCGCGACGTCTTGTGGGTTGGGGCTCGGTACGGTCGACATGATCGCAATTCTCGCATGGCGCCATGGGCGGGAACGGACCAGAATGCGCCGATCGTCAGTTGGTCGCGGCCGCCTTGCCGCTCGCGGTCAGCGTATCGACGCGGGTAGCGGGCGGCGCCAGCCGGCGCAGCGCCGCCTCGCGCTCGGCGGACGGCAGCGCGCCGATGCGGCCGGCTTCGGCATAGAAGCGGCGCCAATCGCCATCGCACTGCGCCAGCAGCGCGGTAAAGGCCGGCACCCACTGCTGGTAGGTCGCCACCGCCGCCAGGTGGGCATTGGTCAGGGGCTGGTCGAACCAGCGGTCATAGCCGCTGTAGTTGCCCCACTCCACCTTGAGCCGCGCGTATTGTTCGCGCATGTCGGCGAAGATCCTGGCCTTGCCCTCGCGCTTGGCTTCGTCGTCCAGCGGCGTCTCGTACAGCGCCGCCAGCCGGTCGCGCGTGCCGAGCAGCAGCGCGCGGAACTGCTGGCGGCGCGCGTCGTACTGGCGATAGCTGGCGCGCGCGTCCTCCGACGCATCCTCGGCCAGCCAGCGCTCCACGCCGGCGGCTTCCACGGCGGTGGCAAAGGACTCGTTGAAGGCGGTGTCGTTGCGCACGTAGACCACCTGGTGCGCCAGTTCGTGGAAGATCAGCCGCGCCAGCTCGCCTTCCGGCAGGTAGACGAAGGTGTTGAGCAGCGGGTCGTCGAAATAGCCAAGCGTCGAATAGGCGGGAATGCCTGCCACGTACGCTTCCAGGCCGTCGCGGCGCAGGCCCTGCGCGTACTGCTCGGCATCGGCCTGCGCGTAGTAGCCGCGGTAGCTGATGCAGCCGACGATCGGGAAGCACCACTTGCGCAGCTCCATCGACAGCTCGGGCGTGGCGAACACGCTCCACACCACGTAGGGCCGGTGCAGGTTGGCGTAGCGGCGGTAGCTGCCGTTGTCGGGCAACTTCAGCTCGCGCGACGCGTAGTCGCGGATGCGGCCGGCCAGCGCCAGCCGTTGCGCCAGGCGCGCGTCGTTGGCGTCGCGCGCGCCGGCAATGGCGTCGTCGAGCGGCTGCGCCTGCGCCATCACGCCGAGGTGGCCGCCGATCGACTGCGCGTAGTAGCTGACGGTTTCGCACCCGGCCGTGAGCAGGGCCAGGGCCGTCATGACCGCCGCCGCCAGGATTGCCGCCCCGCGCCGGCGGCCGGGCCGCGGACCGTGCCGCGCGTTCATGCCGGCTGGACCGCCCCTTCCGTGCAGGCCTCGACCTGCACCAGGCAGTCATAGAATACCGGCGCCCGCCCCAGGTCGGTCAGGCGCTGGCTGGTCAGCTCGTTGGCGTTCTTGCCGTCCGAAGCCAGCTTCTTCCACCAGATCGACAGGCCTACCACCAGCCCGCGCCGGGCGCGGTCGGTCACGCGGGCGCGCGCCAGCATGCTGCCGCGGTCGTTGAAGGCGCGCACCATGGCGCCGTGCACGATGCCGCGCTCGGCGGCGTCGGCCGGATGGATGTCCAGGTGCGGCTCGCCCTCGGTGGCGCGCAGGCTGTCGACATTGACGAAGGAGCTGTTCAGGAAGTTGCGCGCCGGCGGCGAGATCATCGCCAGCGGGTAGCGCGCCGCAAGTTCCGGCGCGGTCGCCGGGGACTCGTACTGCGGCACGTAGTCAGGCAGCGGGTCGAAGCCGTCGCGCGCCATCGGCTCGGAATAGAACTGGCACTTGCCCGAGTCGGTCGGAAAGCCGCCTTCGGCAAACGGTGCCGGCGCCAGCGCCAGCTTCTGCCAGCCCTGCTCCTTGAGCGATGCCCAGCTGATGCCGGCGGCACGCGCGTCGCCCGGAAGGATCGCCTGCGCGGCGATGTCGTCATCGCTGTCGGCAAAGCACGCCTCGGCAAAGCCCATGCGCAGCGCCAGGCGGCGGAAGATCTCGGTGTTCGGCAGCGCCTCGCCCATCGGCGCGATCGCCGCGTTGTTGGCCAGGAAATAGGTGTGGCCGTAGGCCTTGTGCACGTCGGTGTGCTCCAGCTGCGTGGTGGCCGGCAGCAGGATGTCGGCGTAGTCGGCGGTATCGGTGCGGAAGTGCTCCAGCACCACGGTGAACAGGTCTTCACGCGCAAAGCCTGCGGCCACCTTGCTGGATTCCGGCGCCACCGCGACCGGATTGCTGTTGTAGACCACCACCGCCTCGATCCGCGGTGCACCGGGGGCGGGGTCTGCCAGCAGTGCATCGCCGATGGTGCTCATGTTGACCAGCCGCGGCAGCTTCCCGGGCCAGCCCGGCAGCAGGTCGGGCCGCTGCAGCGCGGCCTCGTTGATCGGGAAGAAGCCCGAGGTCGACAGCTGCAGCCCGCCCGCGGCATGGCGCCACGCGCCCACCAGCGACGGCAGGCACGCCACCGCCCGCACCGCCTGGCCGCCGCCGTGCACGCGCTGCATGCCGTAGTTCAGGCGGATCGCCACCGGCTGGCGCTCGCGTACCGCCAGCTGGCCGTAGAGGCCTGCCAGCCACTCGATGTCTTCAACGGGGATGCCGCAGATCTCGGCCACGCGCGCCGGCGGATAGGACTGGGCGCGCTCGCGCAGTGCCTCGAAGCCCACCGTGTGGCGTTCGATGTAGTCGTGGTCGAGCAGCCCGTCGCGGACCAGCACATGGATCATGCCCAGCGCCAGCGCGCCGTCGGTGCCGGGCATCGGCGCGATATGGCGGTGGCATTTCTCGGCACTCAGCGAGCGGTAGGGATCGATCGCCACCAGCGTGGCGCCGCGGCGCTTGGCTTCCTGCGCACGCGTCCAGAAATGCAGGTTGGAAGCGATCGGGTTGCCGCCCCAGATGATCACCAGCCTGGCATCGGCCACGTGCTCCATGTCCATGCCGACGCTGGCGCCATAGGTGTAGCGCAACGCGGTGGCGCCGGCGCTGGCGCAGATGGTGCGATCCAGCCGCGATGCGCCCAGCTTGTGGAAGAAGCGTGCGGCCATGCTCTCGCCCTGCACCAGCCCCATGGTGCCCGCATAGCTGTATGGCACGATGGCCTGCGGATCGCGCGCGGCGATGGCCTGCAGGCGCGTGGCGATGGTGTCGAGCGCTTCGTCCCAGGAAATCGGCGCGAACTTGCCCTCGCCCTTCCTGCCAATGCGCTTCATCGGCGTCAGCAGGCGGTCGGGATGGTAGGTGCGTTCGGTGTAGCGCGATACCTTGGTGCACAGCACGCCCTGCGTGCCGGGATGGTCCGGATCGCCGGCCACCTTGACGGCGCGGCCGTCCTCGACGGTGACGAGCAAGGCACAGGTGTCGGGGCAGTCATGCGGGCAGGCGGCGCGGACGATGCGGGAAGCCATGGGATCTCCGGGGGCTGGCGGTCTGTCGTTATCTTTCGTTCGGTCGGAACGTGAGGTTTGTGGCGCGGTTTCCGCGGGTCGCGGGCCGGCGCCGCGGCGCGTCCCCGTCCGTGCGGGCGTGAGGAGCCAGGGCGGGGAGTATCTCGATCGGATTGTATTCGATATGATGTGCCGGCGCGCGGCCGGCCCCATGCTGGCAGCGCGCTTGCCGACCAATGCCGGCGCAGACCGGCCCATGGCGGCGAACGGGTAACCGAACCACATTTTGCGGGGGTTTATGTTTTTCCGATCCGGGGTCAAGGGCCGGCTTGCCGGCCTGCTGGTGGCGTGCGCCATCGGCACGTGCGGCGCATCCGGCGCTGCCATCGCCAGCACTGCCATATCCGAAAGCGGCGTCACCGCCGACACCATCCTGCTGGGGCAATCCGCGGCACTGACGGGCCCGGCCAGGTCGCTCGGCAAGCAGATGAACGCGGGCGCGCGACTGTATTTCGACCACATCAACCAGCAGGGCGGCATTTTCGGCCGCAAGATCCGGCTCGAAGTGCTGGACGACTACTACGAGCCCGAGCCTGCCGCCAAGAACACCCGGAAGCTGATCGAGGAAGAGCGCGTCTTCGCGCTGTTCGGCTACGTCGGCACGCCCACCAGCCAGGCAGCGCTGCCGCTGGCGACAGAGGCCAGGGTGCCGTTCTTCGGCCCGTACACCGGCGCGCGCTCGGTGCGCGAGCCGCGCAGCCGCTACGTCTTCCATGTCCGCGCCGGCTACAGCGACGAGGCCACGGCGATCCTGCGCCAGATCCAGACCACCGGCCTGAAGCGCGTGGCGGTGGTCTACAACGACGATGCCTATGGCAAGGCCGAACTGGAGGAGCTGGAACGCGCAGTGAAGAGCGCCGCCGACAGCGGCGTGCGGCTGGTTGCGCGCGAAGCCGTGGTCCGCAATACGATGGAAATCGGTGACGCCATGCAGGGCGTGCTCAAGGCCAGCCCGGACACCGTGGTGATGATCAGCGCCTATCGCACCGCTGGCGCCTTCGTCAAGGAAGCGCTGCGCCGCGGCTACAACGGGCAGTTCTATAACGTCTCGTTCGTCGGCACGCAGGCGCTGGCCAACGAGGTCGGCGCGAAAGGCAGCGGCGTGATCATCTCGCAGGTGATGCCGCATCCGGGCAATGCCACGCTGCCGGTGGTGCGCGAATACCTGCGCCTGCTGCAGGCCGAGGGCAAGCCGAACGAGTTCGACTACGCCAGCATCGAAGGCTACATTGCGGCGAAGGCGTTTGCCGAAGGACTGCGCCGCGCGGGCAAGGACCTGACGCGCGAGAAGCTGGTGACCGCGCTGGAATCGATGCGAAGCGTTGACCTGGGCGGCTTCATCGTCAACTTCACGCCGGAGAACCATGTGGGGTCGCGGTTCGTGGAGATGACGGTGATCAATTCGAAGGGGCAGGTGATCCGGTGAGTTTTCCTGCCCGCGCCTGTTTTCTCCCCTCTCCCTCTTGGAGAGGGGAGCAAGGCAGCGGGATTGCGTAAGCCGCCGCGCTACTTCATGTCATTCAAATGACAAGCCGAAAACCGCATCGGCGCAATCTCCTTCAGCGCCGGCTGCTCTTCCTTGCAACGTGGCATCGCATACGGACAGCGCGGATGGAAATGGCACCCCGACGGCGGATTCAACGGTGAGGGAATCTCGCCCTTGATCGCCACATAGGTCTTCTTGCCGACCTCCAGCTTCGGCGCTTCGGCCAGCAGCGCCTGCGTGTAGGGATGGTTCGGCGCGGCGAACACGTCCTCGGTCGGCGCCGACTCCACCACCCGCCCCAGGTACATGATCACGACGCGGTCGCTGATGTGCTTGACCACGCCAAGGTCATGGCTGATGAACAGGTAAGTCAGGTTCAGCTCTTCGCGCAGCCGCATGAACAGGTTCAGCACCTGCGCCTGGATCGATACGTCGAGCGCCGCCACCGACTCGTCGCAGACCAGGAACTCCGGCTTTACCGCCAACGCCCGCGCAATGCCGATGCGCGCGCGCTGCCCGCCCGAGAACTGGTGCGGGAAGCGCCGCAGCACGGTCGGGTCCATGCCGACGCGCACCAGCATGTCCTCGACATAGCCCTTCTGCCCGCCACGGTCGACCATGCCGTGCACCACCGGCGCCTCGCCGATGATATCCAGCACCCGCAGCCGCGGATTGAGCGAGGCGTACGGATCCTGGAAGATCATCTGGATCGCCAGTTGCTTCTCGCGACGCTTGTCCGGCGGCAGGTGGTCGAGGTTGGTGCCGCGCCACAGCCGATCGCCTTCCGTCAGCGTGTGCAGGCCCACGGCCATGCGGCCCAGCGTGGACTTGCCGCAGCCGGATTCGCCCACCAGCCCCACCACCTCGCCGGTGCGGATGCTCAGGTCGACGCGGTCGACCGCATGCACCACCTCTTCGCGCGCATGGGCGCCGAACAGGTTGGCGATGCGCGCGGCGGTGTCGAGCGACTTGACGAAGCGCTTGGACACGCCGCGCAGCTCCAGCAGCGGCGCCGCCGGTGCCTCGCCCGGTGCAGACGCAGTGTTTGCCATCGGTCGGGATTGCAGTTCAGTCGTGGTCATGGTCATGCCGCCTCCTGGTTGGCCAGCACCGGATGGAAGCAGCGCAGGCGGCGGCCGTCGGGAGCGGTCTCCAGCGGCGGCTCGGTCTTGCACGCGGCGGTCGCATACGGGCAGCGCTCGCGGAACGAGCAGCCGCCCGGCAGGTTCAGCAGCGATGGCGTCATGCCGGGGATCTGCCGCAGCGGCGCGCCGCGCGGGTTGCGCGACGGTGCCGATCCGATCAGGCCGTGCGTGTACGGGTGCTCGGGATGTTCCAGCACCTGGCGCACATCGCCGGCTTCGACAATTTTGCCGGCATACATCACGCACACGGTGTCGGCCAGTCCCGCCACCACCGACAGGTCATGTGTGATCCAGATCAGTGCCGTGCCGGATTCGCGGCACAGGGTCTGCATCTCGTAAAGGATCTGGCCCTGGATGGTGACGTCGAGCGCCGTGGTCGGCTCGTCGGCGATGATCAGGTCGGGCTTGTTCAGCAGCGCGATCGCGATCGCCACGCGCTGGCGCATGCCGCCCGAGAACTGGTGCGGATAAGCCAGCAGGCGCTCGTCCGGGGACGGGATGCCGACCCGCGCCAGCGCATTGCGCGCGCGCTCGCGGGCCACCGCCTTACCGACGTTCTCGTGCGCCAGCACCGCCTCGATCATCTGCGTGTCGATGCGCAGGACCGGGTTGAGCGTCATCATCGGGTCCTGGAAGATCATCGCGATGCGGTTGCCGCGCACGTCGCGCTGCTGTGCCGGCGTCAGCGCGCGCAGGTCGCGCGTAATGCCGTCGCGGCTGGTGAGCGCGATGCGCCCGTCGACCACCTTCCCGGGCGGGTCGATCAGGCCCATGATCGAGTAGCCGGTCATCGACTTGCCGGAACCGGACTCGCCCACCAGCCCCATGATCTCGCCGCGGCCCACGGTAAAGGACACGTCGTCGACAGCCTTGGCAATGCCGCCGCGCGTATAGAAATGCGTCTTCAGGTTCTCTACGACCAGCGTAGGTTGTGCCATGTCGGTCTCCCGCGGGTTATTGCGTCTGCAGGCGCGGGTTGAGCACGTCGCGCAACTGGTCGGCCACCAGGTTCATCGCCACGATGGTGACCACCAGTGCGATGCCCGGGAAGAAGCTGATCCAGTACTTGCCCGACAGCATGTATTGCTGGCCGTTGGAGATCAGCGAGCCCAGCGACGGCTCCGTGATCGGCACGCCCAGCCCGAGGAACGACAGCGTCGCCTCCAGCGTGATCGCCGACGCCACCTGCAGCGCCGCGATCACGATCAGCGGCGGCAGGCAGTTGGGCAGCAGGTGGCGGAACATGATGCGGCGCGGCGGCAGGCCCAGGCAGGTGGCCGCCTCGATATATTCCTTGCGGCGCTCCACCAGCGCGGCGCTGCGCGTGGTGCGCGCGTAGTAGGCCCACTGCACCGCCACCAGCGCGATCACGATATTGCCCAGCCCAGGGCGCAGGAACGCCAGCAGGATCAGCGCCAGCAGGATCGGCGGGAACGACAGCTGCAGGTCGGCCACGCGCATGATGAAGGCCTCGGTGCGCCCGCCCAGGAAGCCGGCCAGCAGGCCCAGCGTGGCACCCAGCAGCAGCGCAATCACGGTGCTGACCACGCCCACGCCGATGCTGATGCGCAGCCCGTACATCACCGCCGACAGGATGTCGCGCCCCTGCTCGTCCGAGCCGAGCAGGAAGGTCATGCCGGTGCCGGCCTTCTCGCCCGGCGCCAGGCGCGCGTCGAGCACGTCGAGCGTAGCCAGGTCATACGGGTTCTGCGGCGCCAGCCACGGCGCGAGGATCGCAATCAGGATGATGGTGACCAGCGTGGCCAGCCCGGCCACCGCGATCTTGCTGGAAAAGAACTCCGTGGCAAAGCGGCGCCACGGCGATTGTTCGCGCGCGGCCGGCGAAGTCTTGTCTTGCGGTTCAACGGTTGCGGCAGTCATGGCTCAGCCCTTGTTGTCGGCAATGCGCACGCGCGGATCGAGCATGCTGTAGACGATGTCCACCACCAGGTTGATCAGGATAAACAGCGTCACGATCACCATCAGGTAGGCGACGATCACCGGCCGGTCCAGCAGCTGGATCGAGTCGATGATCAGCTTGCCCATGCCGGGCCAGGCAAAGATCGATTCGGTCACGATCGCGAATGCGATGATCGAGCCGAACTGCAGCGCGATCACGGTGACGATCGGGATCAAAATGTTCTTCAGCACATGCACGCCGACGATGCGCGTATTGGACAGGCCCTTGGCGCGCGCGAACTTGACGTAGTCCTGCAGCATCGCCTCCTGCGTGCCGGCGCGCGTGAGCCGGATCACCATGGCGATGTTCAGCAGCGACAGCGTCACCGCCGGCAGCACCAGGTGGCGGATGCCGTCGACGGTCAGGAAGCTGAGCGGGATGCCGAGCACGCGCACGGTCTCGCCGCGGCCGTTGGACGGCAGCCAGCCGAGCTGCACCGCGAACACCATGATCAGCATCAGGCCGACCCAGAACGTGGGCAGCGAGAAGCCCAGGATCGACACCGTCATGATTGACTTGCCCGCCACGCCGTTGGGCCGCAACCCGGCCCACAGCCCCAGCGGGATGCCGAGCACGATCGCCAGCAGGATCGCGCACACGGCCAGCTCCATGGTGGCCGGCATGCGCTCGAAGATCAGCTTGAGCGCCGGCGTGCCGTGCGCGAACGAGGTACCGAGGTTGCCCTGCAGCGCATTCTGCAGGAACACCCAGTATTGCTCCCATAGCGGCTTGTCCAGGCCAAGCGCCGCGATGGTGCGCTTGATGTCCTCCTGGTCGGCCTGCGGGTTGATCAGGATGTCGACGGGATTGCCGATGGCAAAGACGCCGAGGAAAACCAGCAGCGACATGACGAAGAGCACCACTACGCTCTGCATCAGGCGCCGGATGATGAAAACCAGCATATAAAGACCACTATCCTTTCGCGCACGAATGCGCACGCCGCCCGGGAGCGCCATGCGCTTCCAGGCGGCGCGGCAGCCATGCGCGGCACCGCAAACTCAGCAGCAGGCAGCCTGCTTACCGGGGCTTGACTTACTGGGGCTTGAAGTTATGCGCGTAGGTGCGCTCGTCGGTACGCGGCACGTAGACGATGCCCTTCTGCGTGGCCCAGGTGGTCACCTGCTGGTGGATCGGGATGATACCGCCATCGTTGATCGCGATCGCGGTGGCTTCCTGCAGCATCTTGGAGCGTTCGGCGTCATTCACGGTAGACAGCGCCTGTTCCAGCACCACATCCATCTTGGGGTTGCAGTATTCACCCCAGTTGGTGGTGCCAAAGCCCTTCTTGCTGTCCTCGCACGCCAGCAGCGCGCGCAGCGGCGAGCTGACCTCGCCGGTCTGCGCGCCCCACCCGAGCAGGCCGAACGACCACTCGTGCTTGATGCCCTTGGACGAGTACGTCGCCATCGGCATGCCTTCGACCTTGGTGGCGATGCCGATGCGGGTCAGGTTCTGCGCGATCGTCTGCGCGATCTTCTCGTCGTTGACGTAGCGGTTGTTGGGCGTGTGAAGCGTCACGCCGAAGCCGTTCGGGTAGCCTGCCTGGGCCAGCAGCTTCTTGGCGCCTTCGGGGTCGTACTTGACCGTCTTCAGGTTGGGGTTGTAGCCGAACAGCGTGGGCGGCACCAGGTTGTTGGTCGGCTCCGACAGGCCTTCCATCAGCCGGTCCTTGATGCCCTGCCGGTTGATCGCCATGCTGATGGCATTGCGCACGCGCGCATCCTTCAGCGGGTTCTTGTCCAGCGGCGCGCCTTCCTTCGTGGTGACGTAGGGCGACTTGTCGCGCTTGGCATCGAAATACAGGTAGATCACGCGGTGCGAGATCTTGGAAAAGAACGACAGCTTGGGATCCTGCCGCACCTTGGGCAGGTCGGGCGTCGGCACGTTCTCGATCGCCTGCACGTCGCCCGACAGCAGCGCCGCCAGACGCGTGGCCGGATTCGGGATGAAGCGCAGCGTGGCCTTTTCCCACGCCGGCTTGGCGCCCCAGTAGTTGTCGTTGCGCACCAGTTCGACCCGGTCGTCGCGGGCGTAGCTGACGAACTTGAACGGCCCGGTGCCGATCATGCCCTTGCCCTGGGCGAAGTCGTCCGAGCTCAGGCCCTGCGTCGCCTTTTTCTGCACGATGAAGATCGACGTCAGGTCGTTCAGCATCAGCGGGTACGGCTTGTTGGTGGTCAGCTGGATGGTGTACTTGTCGATCACCTTCTTGTTGACGATCGCCTTGGTGTAGACATCGAACTTGCCCGGGCTGTTCTGGATGGTAGCCGGGCGGTCCAGCGACCAGACGATGTCTTCGGTGGTCAGCTCGGAACCGTCATGGAACTTCACGCCCTGGCGGATCTTGAATTCCCAGGTCAGGTTGTTGACCAGCTTCCAGGACTCGGCCAGGCCGGGAATGATGCGGCTGTCCGGGTCCATCTTCACCAGCGAGTCGAAGATGTGCTCCGACACGTTGATATTGGAGAACAGGTTGTAGAAATGCGGATCCATCGAGGTCGGCGGCGAACTCATGGCCAGTTTGAGGTCCGCGGCCTGGGCGCTGCCGGACCATGCCAGGCCAAGGGCCCCGGCCACGGCGACAACACCGATTGCCTTCTTGAAAGTGCGAAGGGACATCGCGCAATTCTCCCTGTAGGAAGTGAAGCAGACGTTTTAGGATCGGCAATGCACGCGCCGCGGGTCACGCGGCAGGTCGCGCACGGGCGCTGCTTTTTGGTGCGCTATCTGGCGCAGCGATGCAGCGCAAAACGGCAATTTGCCGGCCGGACACTTCAAGCATGAACTGTTCCAGCAGTCGACATATCCCGGCAATGCGGGGAAACCCACACCGTTTGGCATATTGCACCGCGCCATTCGCTGCATGAGGCACGAACCGGCGCATTTTGGCGCTTTTCCGAGAGGCATCGTATGATCGGGGGTATCCGACGCCTACCCGGCGCGCCACGCCCAGACTCCGGCATCATGAAGCTCATCCCCGAAATCCTGCAGGCGCAAGCTGAAATCCGCGCGATCCGCCGCGATGTCCACGCGCATCCGGAACTCTGCTTCGAAGAACAGCGCACCGCCGACGTGGTCGCCCGCAACCTCGAGTCGTGGGGCATCGAAGTGCATCGCGGCCTCGGCACCACCGGGCTGGTCGGGGTGATCCGCAATGGCAGCAGCGCGCGCACCATCGGCCTGCGCGCCGACATGGACGCCCTGCCGCTGCAAGAGGCCAACACCTTCGGCCACTGTTCGCAGCATGCGGGCAAGATGCATGCGTGCGGCCACGATGGCCATACCGCGATGCTGCTCGGCGCGGCGCGCTACCTGGCGCAGCACAAGCCCTTCGACGGCACCGTGCACCTGATCTTCCAGCCGGCCGAGGAAGGCGGTGGCGGCGCGCGCGAGATGATCAAGGACGGGCTGTTCTCGCGTTTTCCCTGCGATGCGGTGTTCGGCGTGCACAACTGGCCCGGCATGCCGGTCGGCGCTTTCGGCACGCGCGTGGGTCCGCTGATGGCTTCGAGCAATGAATTCCGCATCGTCGTGCGCGGCAAGGGTGCGCATGCGGCCATGCCGCACAATGGCAACGATCCGGTCTTCACTGCCGCGCAGATCGTCTCGGCGCTGCAAGGGATCATCACCCGAAACAAGCGCCCGATCGATACCGCAGTGATCTCGGTCACGCAGTTCCATGCCGGCGACGCCACCAATATCGTGCCGAACGAAGCCTGGATCGGGGGCACGGTGCGCACGTTCACGGTGCCGGTGCTCGACCTGATCGAGCGCCGCATGGAGGAAGTGTCCCGCGCCGTCGCGAGCGCGTTCGACTGCACCGTCGACTACGAATTCCACCGCAACTATCCGCCCACGATCAATACCGAGGCCGAGACCGGCTTTGCCGCCACGGTGGCCGCCGAACTGGTGGGCGAAGCCAATGTCGACAGCGATATCGAGCCGACCATGGGCGCCGAGGATTTCTCCTTCATGCTGCAGGAAAAGCCGGGCTGCTACCTGTTCCTCGGCAACGGCGACGGCGCGCATCGCGACAGCGGGCATGGCATGGGGCCCTGCATGCTGCATAACCCCAGCTACGATTTCAACGACGAACTGCTGCCGGTGGGCTCGACCTTCTTCGTGCGGCTGGTGGAGAAATGGCTGGCGCCTGCGTGACAACTAGAACTCAAGGCGCAGCCTGCAGGCAAAATCGATAACAGCGCATTCGCGCAAGACAGGGGGAGCATCTGCATGGGCCGCTCGGCGCTTGATCGCGGGACGGCGCGCAGCTTTGCGCGCGTGGCGCTGGACAATATCCTGCGCCGCTATCCGTACAAGGTGGATCACATGATGTGCGCCACCGGCGACGTGGCCGAGCCGGCGACCTGGCACCCGGCCTTCTGCGGCAGCTACGACTGGCATTCGAGCGTGCACATGCACTGGCTGCTGGTGCGGCTGCTGGCGCTGTACCCGGACCTCGATGAAGCTGCCGAACTCCGCGATGCCCTCGACGCGCAGCTGCGGCCGCAGCATATCGCGGTCGAACTGGACTATTTCCATCGACCCGGTTCGCGGACGTTCGAACGTCCGTATGGCTGGGGCTGGGTGCTAAAGCTGCAGGCGGAATTGCTGGCACTGGCGCAGCAGGATCCGCGCGCCGCGGCATGGGCCGACGCGTGCGCGCCGCTCGCCTCGCACCTGTCGCGGCAATTGGCCGAGTTTCTGGACGCGGCGGATTTCCCGGTGCGCACCGGCACGCACTTCAACAGCGCCTTTGCCTGCGTAATGGCGCTGGCCTACGCGCGCGCGACGCAGGACACGGCCTTGCGGCGCGCCATTGTGCGGCGCGCGCACCGCTGGTTCGGGCACGACCGCAGCTATCCGGCGCGCTATGAGCCAGGCGGCGATGAGTTCCTGTCGGGCGGCATGACCGAAGCCGTATTGATGCATGCCGTCATGGACGGCAGCGCATTCGGGCAATGGTGGGAAATGTTCGTGCCGGGCGCGGCGGAACTGGCCAACTGGCTGACGCCAGTGGAGGTCGCTAATCGCAGCGATCCCAAGACGTCACATCTCGACGGGCTGAACCTGTCGCGCGCCTGGTGCTGGCGCCTGCTGGAGCCGGCGTTGCCGGAATCGCTGCGCCCGCTGGCCGTGCGCGCCTGGTCCGACCATATCGAGGCATCGCTGCCCTATGCCGTTGCCGGCGAGTATGTTTCGACACACTGGCTGGCCTCGTTCGCGGTGCTGGCGATGGCCGAGCCGGTCGGCGGCTGAAGCCGCCGCTTTGCCATCAGTCCAGCGCGATGTCCCCGTACCAGGATTCCGCGTTGCTCCGGGTGTTGTCGGTATCGGTCATGATGCCGACCGCAATCACTCGCCCAGGATCGGTGCCGAACGCCTTGCGGTAATCGGCGCGCAGGTCGCGTTCGTGGCATCGCCACTCATTGGCATGCTTCGTGCCGCTATCGACCACGATCATGCGCACACGGTCGGTATGCGGATTGGCCACCACCGAGCCTTCGGCGCGCTTGCCGCCCCAGATATACATCAGTGTGGCGTAGGGCATTTCCCGCCCGGTGGTGAGCCGTGCCATCTCGTACATCAGCTGGTCTTTCAGCGGCAGGCTGCCCTTGTCGCCATCGAAGGCGACGAACAGGCGCAGCGGAGAATCCTCGCGCGGACCGTGGCTGTTGTCGGCATTGCGGATGATGCCGCTGGTCTTCCAGCTCCAGCGCACCATGCCGGCATCGCGGTCGTGCAGGGGAACGTAGAGGCCTGACGCCGAGCTTTCGGCCTGCGCGTGGACGACGACCCGCCGGTCGACTTCGACCATCGAATAGCGCGTCGGGGTCTTGTTGCGGTTGATGGTCCAGGGCTGCCAGCCGATCGGCAGGCGGCCGTCACGCGGGGCAACCGAGAACAGCGGCAGCGTGGCACGGGTCTGGGGCTCGTCGGCGGCGTCTTCACCGTCGTCCCCGGCGTCTGCCTCCGCAGCCCGGGCACTGGCGGCGGCAAGCGGATCGCTCGGGGCGGCCGGCGCAACCTCGCCGCCGGCCGCGCGCTGCTCGGCGGCGACCTGGGCCGCGGCGTAAGCGCCCATGCGCTTGGCAAACGCCTGACAATCGACCGCCGAGGCCGTTGCCAGGGATGGTGTGTCAGCAGTGGAAGCGGAAGAACCCGTGGAACCAGGAGAAATGGATGCGCATCCTGCCAGCATCAGCGCGCTGGCCGCGCCAGTAAAAACCAGCCGAAACACCTTGGCCGTCATGTAACCCCTCGAATCCCGAAACTGGCCCTGCTTCCTTGGCAAGGACCTGTCTATTGCTCACTGCTTGCTGCCTGCAAACGGCTTCGTGCCGCTTGGGGACACTTAAAGGTCGAACATAGCAGAAGGTTTGCGGGGCCGGAATGCTGACGTACCCGGGATGCGGCGGGAATACAACGGGGTTTTTGATGTTGTCGCCGTTTGTGAGGTGTTGTCGGTTGTTGGAGCGGCTTTGTCGCGGTTGGTGACAGGCCCGCCGTTGAGGCTTCGCCGTCGCTGCTGATGACGTGCTGTCGGCCGTTGAACCGACAGATACTGCCGGCGCGCAGCGCAGCCGTAGGCGTTCCTGCGTTGACGCCGGCAGCAGGCGGCCTACGCCCGGCATGGGGATCGTTCAATAGTCGGTCGACGCAGCCACCATCCCAGACTCACCTGGCGTAGCAGGTCCGAACCACCAGCCACATCGAACGGAAATCACCACCGCCCGAACCACCGACGCCGGTGAATTGATAGCCAGCCGCTCAGGCGACGCGTTTTTTGGTTACTTTTTGGCGCTCGGACAAAAAGTGACCCGCCCAGCAGGGCGGAACCAGGCGCTTCAACGGCCGACAGCATGTCACCAGCAACGCCAGCATGGCGCCAACCACCTTGTAGCAAAAAATCAAAACTCAAAAAGCAAAAACCCCTCGCAGCACACGCTGTCGAGGGGTTTTGCACAATAAGAGCCTGG